>NZ_JBVIGC010000020.1:63921-147316 GCF_055571015.1 Streptomyces sp. NPDC031049 | reverse complement strand
CGGGGGGGGGGGGGGGGGGGGGGTGTGCGGGGGGGGGGGGGGGGGGGGGGGTGGGGGGGGGGGGGGGGAGGGGGGGGGGGGAGGGGGGGGGGTGGGGGGGGGGGGGGTCCGGGGTTTTTGTTTCCCCCCCACCGTCGTGTACGCGATGTCCTGGCCGTACGGCGCCACCGCGCGGGCGTCGCGCCTCGCGGTGACCGCGCCGGCGTCACGCCTCGCGGTGCCTGCCGCCGCGGGCGTCGGCCGCGTCGCCGTCGCCGTCCGTGAGACGGCGGAGGGTGTCGTCGACGGCGGGTTCCATGACCTCGCCGAAGATCTCCGCGGTGCGTCGCCGCTCCGCCTCCTGCTGCTCGCGCTCCGCGGCCCGGCGCTCCTCGCGCTCCTTCTCGGCCTTCTCCGCCGCCTCCATCTCCGCGAACACGTCGATGGGGGCCGGCGCCTTGGCCAGGAACACCCAGGTCAGCCATACCGCCAGCAGGAACGGCGGGATCTTGAGGGTGACCAGGACCCAGCCGAGCTGCTCGGTGTCCGCCCACCAGTACAGGGGGAAGAGGATCGCGCACTTGGCGAGCAGGATCGCGCCCCACGCGTAGCTGGCCTTGGCGTAGGCCTTCTTGCGACCCGGGTTGCGGGTGCGCCAGGAGAGGTTCTCCTTGAAGACCGGGCCGAGGATCAGGCCGATCAGGGGCACACCGGCGAGCGTGGTGATGATGTACGCCAGGCCCAGGCCCAGCGTGTAGAGCATGCCGGGCAGATAGAAGTTCTTGGCGTTGTCGGTCATCATCGCGAAGACGACGCCGAAGGCGACACCGAAGACACCGCTGAAGGCGTGCTTGATGGTGTCCTTCATCGCCAGCCGGACGACCACCAGCACCAGCGAGACGGCCAGTGCCGCGATCGCGGACAGATGGAGGTCGTTGTTGATCGTGTAGATCGTGACGAAGAGCAGGCCCGGCAGGACCGTCTCGATCATGCCCCGCACGCCGCCGAAGGCTTCAAAGAGGGCGGCCTCCGTCACCGCCCGCGAGTCGCCCGCTTCGTCCGCTTTCGTGTCTTCGGTCGGCTTGTCGAGGGACGTCACCGGCTACTCCCGTCCGAGGGGTCGTAGTTCGTACTTCGGGTTGAACAGCACCCGGCGGCCCCGGCTCATCGAGATCCGGCCCGATGCGATGAGCCTGCGCCCCGGCTCTATGCCCACGATGGAGCGCCTGCCCAGCCACACCACGTCCAGCGCGGCGGAGCCGTCGAACAGCTCGGCCTCCAGGGCGGGGACGCCCGCCCGCGGTCGCAGGGTGACCGTGCGCAAGGTACCAGTAACCGAGACGATCTGCCGGTCCTGGCAGTCGCAGATGCGGGTGCAGCCGGCCGTGTCCGCGTCCTCCCGCAGCTCCTCGGACTCCAGGTCCTCCTGGGAGGAGGAGAGCCGGTCGAACATGCGCCGGAACCGGCCCGCCGGCTTGCCGGAACGAGGGACACCACTCATACCTGAAGCCTACCGGGGCCCACCGACGGCCAGGCACCCCCACGGCACCGGTATCGCGAGGGTCACTTCTCGAACCGGTAGCCCATGCCGGGCTCGGTGATGAAGTGCCGCGGGTGGGAGGGGTCCGCCTCCAGCTTGCGGCGCAGCTGGGCCATGTAGACGCGCAGATAGTTGGTCTCCGTGCCGTACGACGGGCCCCACACCTCCTGGAGCAGCTGCTTCTGGCTGACCAGCCGGCCGGTGTTGCGCACCAGCACCTCCAGCAGGTGCCACTCCGTGGGCGTCAGCCGGACGTCCTTGCCGCCCCGGGCGACCTTCTTCGCCGCGAGGTCGACGGTGAAGTCCGCGGTCTCCACCAGCACCTCCTCCTCACCGCCGGGCACCGGCTCGGCCCGGCGGACGGCCGCCCGCAGCCGGGCCAGCAGTTCGTCCATGCCGAAGGGCTTGGTGACGTAGTCGTCGGCGCCCGCGTCCAGCGCCTGGACCTTCTCGTCGGAGGAGTGCCGGGCGGACAGCACCAGGACGGGCACCCGGGTCCAGCCGCGCAGGCCCTTGATCACGTCCACGCCGTCCATGTCGGGCAGGCCGAGGTCGAGGACCACCACGTCGGGGTGGCGGGCCGCGGCGAGCCGCAGGGCGGTGGCGCCGTCGTGCGCGGCGTCCACCTCGTAGTGGCGCGCCTTGAGGTTGATCACGAGGGCGCGCACGATCTGCGGCTCGTCGTCGATCACGAGCACCCGGGTCATCGGGCAGCCTGCCTTTCTGCTGTCGGGGCGGGAAGGAGCTCGGGGGGCGAGCCCGCCGCGCGGAGGGTGAGGACCATGGTCAGGCCGCCGCCGGGTGTGTCCTCCGCCTCCAGGGTGCCGCCCATGGCCTCGGCGAACCCGCGGGCCACGGCCAGCCCGAGCCCCACGCCGGAGCCGCGCGGAGCGTCGCCGTACCGCTGGAAGGGCTCGAAGATGCGGTCCTTGGCCTCGTCCGGGACGCCGGGCCCCCGGTCCACGACCCGCACCTCGACCCGGTCGGCGAGGGCGCTGGCGGCGACCAGCACCGGCCGGCCGGGGGGACTGTACTTGACGGCGTTCTCCACCAGGTTGGCCATCGCCCGCTCCAGCAGCCCCGCGTCCACGGCGACCATGGGCAGCGACTCGGGGATGTCCAGGTCCACGGCCGTCTCGGGCACCCCGCCGAGCGCCATCGGCACCACCTCGTCGACGTCGATCTCGCGGATCAGCGGCGTGACCGTACCGGTCTGGAGCCGGGACATGTCGAGCAGGTTGCCGACCAGGTGGTCGAGGCGGTCCGCGCCCTCCTCGATGCCCTCCAGCAGCTCGGCCCGGTCCTCCTCGGACCATGCCACGTCCTCGGAGCGCAGCCCGGTGACGGCGGCCTTGATGCCGGCCAGCGGCGTGCGCAGGTCGTGGCTGACGGCCGCGAGCAGGGCCGTGCGGATGCGGTTGCCCTCGGCCAGCGCGCGGGCCCGGTCGGCCTCCTCGCGCAGCCGCCGCCGGTCCAGGACGACGGCGGCCTGGGCGGCGAACGCGGCCAGCACCCGGCGGTCCGCGGCGGGCAGCACCCGGCCGGTCAGCGCGAGCGCCATGTGGTCCCCGACCGGCATGTCGACGTCGGCGTCCTCGGGGCGCAGCACCGCCGGGCCGGTGCCCGCGCGGCCGGCGCAGGTCCAGGGCGCGACGTCGTCCGTCCGCTCCAGCAGGGCGGCCGACTCCATGCCGAACGTCTCGCGCACCCGTTCGAGCAGTGCCTCCAGGCTGGTCTCACCGCGCAGGACGTCGCCGGCCAGGAAGGACAGGATCTCCGACTCGGCGCGCAACCGGGCCGCCTGGTGGGTGCGACGGGCCGCCAGGTCGACGACGGAGGCCACGGAGACCGCGACGCCGACGAAGATCGCCAGCGCCAGCATGTTCTTCGGGTCGGAGATGGTGATGCGGTGGACCGGCGCGGTGAAGAACCAGTTGAGCAGCAGGGACCCCACCGCGGCCGAGGCGAGCGCCGGGTAGAGCCCGCCGAGCAGGGCCGCGGCGACCGTCAGGGCCAGGTAGAGCAGTACGTCGTTGGCCAGGCCCAGGTGCACGGTGTTCAGCACCAGCGTCAGCAGCAGCGGCCCGGCGAGGCCGACCAGCCAGCCCGAGACGAGCCGGGCCGGCCCCAGCCGGGCGCCTCGGGACACGGGCAGGCCGCGGCCCTTGGCGGCCTCCTCGTGGGTGACGATGTGCACGTCCAGGTCGGGGCCGGACTCGCGGGCGACGGTGGCACCGACGCCGGGTCCGAAGACGTACTGCCAGCTCTTGCGGCGCGAGGAGCCGAGGACGATCTGGGTGGCGTTGACGCCGCGCGCGAAGTCCAGGAGGGCGGCCGGTATGTCGTCACCGACCACGTGGTGGAAGGTGCCGCCGAGGTCCTCCACCAGGGTGCGCTGCACCGCCAGTTCCTTCGGGGACGCGGCGGTCAGCCCGTCGCTGCGGGCTATGTAGACGGCGAGCACCTCGCCGCCGGCGCCCTTCTCGGCGAGCCGCGCCGCCCGGCGTATCAAGGTGCGGCCCTCGGGCCCGCCGGTCAGTCCGACGACGATCCGCTCGCGGGAGCCCCAGATCCGCGACACCCGGTGGTCGCTGCGGTACTGCTTCAGGTACGCGTCGACACGGTCCGCCACCCACAGCAGCGCCAGCTCGCGCAGCGCGGTGAGGTTGCCGGGGCGGAAGTAGTTGGACAGCGCGGCGTCGACCTTGTCCGGCTGGTAGATGTTGCCGTGCGCCATGCGCCGTCGCAGCGCCTGGGGGGACATGTCGACCAGTTCCACCTGGTCGGCGCGGCGCACGACCTCGTCCGGCACCGTCTCCCGCTGCCGTACGCCCGTGATCGACTCCACCACGTCGCCGAGCGACTCCAGGTGCTGGATGTTGACGGTCGAGATCACGTCGATCCCGGCGGCCAGCAGTTCCTCCACGTCCTGCCAGCGCTTGGTGTTGCGGGTGCCGGGGACGTTGGTGTGCGCCAGTTCGTCGACGAGGGCCACCTTGGGGCGGCGGGCCAGCACCGCGTCCAGGTCCATCTCGGTGAAGGCGGCGCCGCGGTGCTCCAGCCGCCGGCGGGGCACCTGCTCCAGGCCGTGGAGCAGCACCTCGGTGCGCTGCCGGCCGTGGTGCTCGACGAACGCCACCACGCAGTCCGTACCGCGCTCGACGCGGCGGTGGGCCTCGGAGAGCATGGCGTACGTCTTGCCCACGCCCGGTGCCGCCCCGAGGTAGATCCGTAGCTTGCCGCGTCCCATGGCCTCATTGTCTTCCGGTCAACTGCTGACTGCGCAGCGTCGACCTTACGGCCAACAATCCCGACAAATGCGGGCCGGGTACGCCCGGAACCGGTCTTTGACGCAACTCTGACGCCGGCCGTCGTCACTGCTCTGACGCCGGCGGCCGTCACTGCTCGACGATCACTGCTCGACGATCTCTCCGTCGCGCAGTTCCAGCACACGGTCGGCCAGGTCGAGCAGGGTCGCGTCGTGCGTGGCGACCAGCGCGGTGACGTGTTCGCTGCGGACGACGGCCCGCAGCAGCTCCATCACGGCGTGCCCGGTCTCCGCGTCGAGCTGGCCGGTCGGCTCGTCGGCGATCAGCAGGGCGGGCCGGTTGGCGAGGGCCCGGGCGACGGCGACCCGCTGCTGCTGGCCGCCGGACAGCTCGCCGGGCCGCTGGGCGGCGTGGTCGGCGAGGCCGACCAGGGACAGCAGCAGGTCGACGCGTTCCTCGCGCTCGCGCGGATCGGCCCGGCGCAGCCGCAGGGGTACGCCCACGTTCTCGGCGGCGGTGAGGATCGGGATGAGCCCGAAGGACTGGAAGACGAAGCCGATCCGGTCGCGGCGCAGGGCCAGCAGCCCGTCCTCGTCCAGCCCGCCCAGCTCGACACCGTCGACCGTGACGCGCCCGGCGTCCGGGCTGTCGAGGCCGCCGACGATGTTGAGGAGCGTGGTCTTGCCCGACCCCGAGCGCCCCTTCAGGGCGACCAGCTCCCCGCGGGGCACCTCGAAGGAGACGCCGCGCAGCGCGTGCACGGCGGCGTCGCCGCGGCCGTAGGACTTGCGCACGTCCTCGACGCGCAGCATGGTCTCGGTCTGCGTGATCACCTGTGGCACGTGCCCTCCCCCGCCGGAACCGGGCGTCAGTATCACCGGGGAACGGCCGCCGGTTCAACGACCGCGCACACGCCGACCTCTGCCGCCGGTTGCGGTGCCGGGGGGCGGGGGGGACGCCCACCGGCAACGGTTGCGAGGTTGCTCTGTGGCTTCTGCATCTGGTGGTGCAGAAGGGGAGAGCGTGCCCGGCGAGTGAGGCCGTGTCCCGCCGGTGGGCAGTGACTGGACGTTCCGCGCATGACAAAAAGAGGCCGGGCCCCCGATCCGGGGCCCGGCCTCGCTCACGGCTGTGTACGGCCCTCCGCCGTCACCGGACCTCGGTGATCTCCGGGCCCCGCTGGAGCCGGGTCATGCCGCCGGAGAAGCGGGAACCCTCCTCCTGCTGGACGCCCTCGGGGACCATCTGCGCGTCGTTCGGCAGCTTCAGCACGATCGGGTCGCGGGGCGCCATCGGGCCCTCGCCGCGGACCACGACCGTGTCACGGAAGATCTGCTCCAGCAGACCGGCCGCCTCCGGCTGCACCGCGCCCTGACCGGAGATCACCCCGCGCAGGAACCAGCGGGGGCCGTCGACGCCGACGAAGCGCACGACCTGGAAGCCGCCCGTGCCGTCCGGCAACTGCACCGGCACCTGGGCGCGCAGCTCCCAGCCGAGCGGGCCCTCGACCTCGTCGATGATGCCACCCTGCTGGGTGATGCCGGTCGCGATCTCCTCGCGCACCTCGGACCAGATGCCCTCGCGCTTGGGCGCGGCGAAGGCCTGGAGCTGGACGGCGCTGTCGCGCAGCACGACGGTCGCCGCGACGATCGCGTCGCCCGCGACCTCGACCCGCAGTTCCATGCCGTCGACGCCCGGCACGAACATGCCGCCCAGGTCCACCCGGCCCTCGGCCGGGTCGCGGACCTCGGTGCTGTCCCAGGGCCCGTCGGGCCGCGGCCCGGGCTCGAGCCGCACCCGCTCGCCCTCGTCGTCCGCCTCGGTGTCGACGCTGTCGACGACCTGCTCGGCCTCGCCGGCCGCGTCCTCGGCGGCACCCTTCCTCTTGCGACGTCCGAACACGTCACTGTCCTTCCCGGTCGGATACGACCGAAGCGTATCGATTCCCACCCGTCGGGCCGCCCTCGGCGACCTGACCGCTTGTGCCGCTTGTTGTGCCGCTTGCAGGCCCCGTCCCGGCGTGGCCACCGGTGGACCCGAAGCCCCCCTCGGCCCGTGCCGAGTCGGGAAGCTCCGCGACCTCGCGGAAGCGGACCCTCTCGACCTGCTGGACGACCAGTTGGGCGATCCGGTCGAAGCGCTCGAACCGCACGGCTTCGCGCGGGTCGAGATTCACCACGATCACCTTGATCTCCCCACGGTACCCGGCATCAATCGTCCCCGGGGCATTCACGAGGGCGACACCGCAGCGGGCGGCGAGGCCGGAACGCGGGTGCACGAAGGCCGCGTACCCCTCCGGGAGCGCCACAGACACGCCCGTGGGCAGGACGGCCCGCTCACCGGGGCCGAGTTCGCAGGCGACGGTGGTGCGCAGATCGGCGCCCGCGTCGCCGGGGTGCGCGTACGCCGGGAGCGGTACGTCGGGGTCGACGCGCCTGAGCAGGATGTCGAGCGGCGCGCGGCTCACGGGTTCACCTCGAAGGCGCGGGCGCGACGGAGCTGGTCCGGGTCGTCCATGGCGGCGCGGATCTCCTCCTCGCGGCCGTGGTTGACGAAGTGCTCGACCTTGACCTCGATGAACACGGCGTCGGCGCGCACGGCGACGGGGCCGTCGGGGCCGCCGATCCGGCCGGTGGCCGTGGAGTAGATCTTGCGTCCGGCGACCGCGGTCGCCTCGGCCGTCAGGTGCAGCGTGGTGCCCACCGGGACGGGCCGCAGGAAGTCGGTCTCCAGCCGTCCGGTGACGGCGATGGTCCGCAGCAGCCAGTTCAGCGAGCCGAGGGTCTCGTCCAGTGCGGTGGCGAGCACGCCGCCGTGCGCCAGGCCGGGGGCGCCCTGGTGGGAGGGCTGCACGGTGAACTCGGCGGTGATCGACACCCCTTCGCCGGCCCGCGCCTGGAGGTGCAGTCCGTGGGGCTGGTCGCCGCCGCAGCCGAAGCACTGGCCGTAGTGGGCGCCGAGCAGTTCGCCGGGAGCGGGGGCGTCGGGGTGCCGAACGGGTCGCGCCGCGTCGGCGGGGGGCTGAAGAGCTGCGGAAGTACCACTCACAGGCGCAGACCTTACCCGCGCGTCGGCCCTGCGCCGATCCCGTGCCAAGCTTGGCTCCATGCAGCTCTCCGCCACCCCGTACGAAGAACGTCTCACCGCGCCCCGTTCCTGGTGGTTCGGTTCCTTTCTGCTGGGGCTCGCGGCGGCCCTGATCCTGCTGCCGTTCGGCACGCTGCCGATGCTCGGCGGGCTGGCCGGCGGCACGGCGGTGGCGGCCGTCGCCGCCAGCTCCTACGGCTCGGTCCGCATCCGCGTCGTGGGCGACGCGTTGATCGCGGGCGACGCCCGGATCCCGGTGGCGGCGCTGGGCGAGGCGGAGGTGCTCGACGCGGAGGAGGCCCGCGCCTGGCGCACCTACAAGGCCGACACCCGTGCCTTCCTGCTGCTGCGCGCCTACATCCCGACGGCACTGCGGGTGGAGGTCACCGACCCCGACGACCCGACGCCGTACCTCTACCTGTCGACCCGGGAGCCGGAACGCCTGGCGGAGGCCCTGCGGGCGGCGAGGGCGGCGGCGTAGCCGGGGTGCGCGGGGTGCCCCGCGCCGGCGGCTGACGCACCCCTGTGCCGTCCGCCGTCGGTGTGCGGGCGCCTCCCGCCGAGGGAGTTCGGAGGCGGGCGGGTTCCCGGGTCCCGGGCCGCGTCGTCGGTCCCGGTACGGCCCTGGCCTCTCCCGGCTCCTCCCCTGCCGCTCGGGGGTCACCCCGTCCCGTGCCGCTCGGGGCTCAGGGGGACGCGTCGACGTGTTCCTCGTCGGGACCGGTCAGCGGTCGCCGAATCCCGGGCCGCGCCCGAGCCGCTTCGGGGCCTCGCCCATGTCCAGGGCGTCGGGCGGCGTCTCCAGGGCCGGCAGGTCCGGCAGCGCGTCCCACGGCACCTGGCGCTTGCGCAGGTCGTCCCGGATGCGCGCGGCGAGCTTTCTGGTGTCGCGGCGGTTCATCACGGCGCCCACGGCGGCTCCCACCATGAACGGCATCAGGTTGGGCAGGTTGCGCACCATCCGCTTCATGATCTGCTGCCGCAGCTGGCGCTTCATGTGGCCGTTCATCGCCGCGCCGATGGTCGACGGCTTGGTGACGTCGATGCCGCGCTCGTCGGACCAGGCGTTCAGATACGCCGTGCTGCGCTGGGTGAGCGCGCCCGGCGGGCGCAGGCCGTAGACCTCGTGGAGTTCGGCGATCAGCTTCAGCTCGATCGCCGCGACGCCGGTGACCTCCGCGGCCAGTTCCGCGGGCATGGCCGGCGGCACGGGCAGCATCGCCGCCGCGCCGATCCCCGCTCCGACCGTCGCCGTGCCCTTGGCGGCACCGGCCACGAGCCGGTCGGCCAGCTCCTCGGGGCCGAGGCCCGGGAACTGCTTGCGGAGCGTCGCCAGGTCCCGTACGGGGACCCGTGGCGCGATGTCGATGATCCGGTCGGCGAGATGCGCCAGGGCCGTCCTGGCGCGGTCGCCGCCCTTGCGAATGCCGTCGCCGGCCCTCTCCCGGAACACCGCCGCCCGGCGTCGGGCAGCGGGCGCGGGAGCCGCCGTGGGGACCGGGAGGTCACTCCGGTCGCTCGGGCCGGCAGCCGGTTCGAGCGAGGCCGTTCCCTGATCGGTCGGGCCTCGCTCGTCGTCACGCGCGCGGTGCGGGCCGTCGGACGGCCCTTGGTCCGCTCCCCGCTTGGAGAAGCGGCGCTTCCAAGGAGGGGTCGAGCCAGTCACGGCCGACCCCGCCTCAGTCGCAGTCGCGGCAGATCGGCTGGCCGTTCTTCTCCCGGGCCAGCTGGCTGCGGTGGTGTACCAGGAAGCAGCTCATGCACGTGAACTCGTCCTGCTGCTTCGGAAGAACTCGAACGGCCAGCTCCTCGTTCGAGAGGTCGGCGCCGGGAAGCTCGAGGCCCTCTGCGGCCTCGAACTCGTCGACGTCCACGGCGGAGGCCGACTTGTCGTTCCGCCGGGCCTTGAGTTCTTCGAGGCTGTCCGAGTCGACGTCGTCGTCGGTCTTGCGTGGAGTGTCGTAATCGGTTGCCATGTCGCTCTCCCCCTCTGGGTGTCTGCGGTGTCTCCAGCGCACGTAACGCGTGAGAGGCCGGACTTGTGCCCGACCCGAGGCGGAGATTTTGCCTCACATCAAGGTCTGTTACTCAATCGACACCCAACCGGACTCCTCATGAGTGATCGGCTTGGATGGCGAAGGGGACCGTACACGGTCCGATTGCCGCACCTCAAAGGCGCCTCACCGTGTACTTCCCGTGATCAGGGCACCGGAAAACCCGGATTATCCCGACTTTCCGACAGGGTGCATGATCACGGAGAGTAGATGGCCGGAAAATCGCCGTTGTGATCGATCACACATGGGCCGACAGGGTCGACGGCCCGGAAATTACGCGCAAAGCGAACATTCCCGAGGGCGGCCAGGCGATCGAGGTCATGATCTCAGATCGGCAGGGTCACCCGCATCACGAGCCCACCTCCCTCGCGCGGCTGGGCGTAGATGTGGCCGCCGTGCGCCCGGGCCACGGACCGGGCGATGGACAGACCGAGCCCGACGCCCTTGTCGCTGCCCGTCCGCTCCGTGCGCAGCCGGCGGAACGGCTCGAAGAGGTTGTCGATCTCGTACGCCGGCACGACCGGCCCGGTGTTGGTGACGACCAGGACCGCTTGTCCGTGCTCGACCTCGGTGGTGACCTCGACCCAGCCGTCCTCGGCGACGTTGTAGCGCACGGCGTTCTGCACCAGGTTCAACGCGATGCGCTCCAGCAGCACGCCGTTGCCCTGCACGACGGCCGGCGCCCGCTCACCGCGGATCGCGACACCCTTGGCCTCCGCCTCGGCGCGCACCTGGTCGATCGCCTGCGTGGCGACCTCCGCCAGGTCCACCGGCTTGCGCTCGACGATCTGGTTGTCGCTGCGCGCGAGCAGCAGCAGGCCCTCGACGAGCTGCTCGCTGCGCTCGTTGGTGGCCAGCAGCGTCTTGCCGAGCTGCTGGAGCTCCACCGGCGCGTTCGGGTCCGACAGGTGCACTTCCAGGAGCGTGCGGTTGATCGCCAGCGGGGTGCGCAGCTCGTGCGAGGCGTTGCCGACGAAGCGCTGCTGGGCGGTGAACGCCCGCTGGAGCCGCTCCAGCATGTCGTCGAAGGTGTCCGCCAGCTCCTTCAGCTCGTCGTCCGGGCCGTCCAGCTCGATCCGGCGGGAGAGGTCGGAGCCGGCCACCGCGCGGGCGGTGCGGGTGATGCGGCCCAGCGGCGACAGGACCCGGCCGGCCATGGCGTAGCCGAAGGCGAAGGCGATCACGGCGAGGCCGAGGAGGGCCAGCAGCGAGCGGCTGAGCAGGCTGTCCAGGGCGTGCCGGCGCTGCTCGTTGACGCAGGCGTTCATGGCGTCGTTGAACTCGCTGGGCGGCGCCTGCCGCGGCAGGTCGCAGACGCTGCTGGTGACGTGCCCGTCGGTGATCTCGAAGGGCAGGTCGCTGCCGACGTTCATCGCCTCGGCCGCCAGCAGGTAGATGATCGACAGCAGCAGGATGCCGGCGATCAGGAACATGCCGCCGTACAGCAGCGTGAGCCGTATCCGGATGGTCGGCCGCAGCCACGGGAACGGTGCCGGCTGGCGCGGGTCCCAGGTGGGCTTCGGCGGTGTCTGGGGAGGCGCGGGTGTGGGGGTGGAGGCCATGGGCGATCAGATCCGGTAACCCGAGCCGGGCACGGTGACGATCACCGGCGGCTCGCCCAGCTTGCGGCGCAGGGTCATGACGGTCACCCGGACCACGTTGGTGAACGGGTCGGTGTTCTCGTCCCAGGCCTTCTCCAGGAGCTGCTCGGCGGAGACCACCGCGCCCTCGCTGCGCATCAGCACCTCCAGGACGGCGAACTCCTTGGGCGCCAGCTGCACCTCCTTGCCGTCGCGGAACACCTCGCGGCGGTTGGGGTCCAGCTTGATGCCGGCGCGCTCCAGGACGGGCGGCAGCGGCACGCTGGTACGCCGGCCGAGCGCGCGCACACGCGCGATCAGCTCGCTGAAGGCGAACGGCTTGGGCAGATAGTCGTCGGCGCCGATCTCCAGGCCCTCGACCCGGTCGCTGACGTCGCCGGACGCCGTGAGCATCAGCACACGCGTGGGCATGCCGAGTTCGACGATCCTGCGGCAGACGTCGTCGCCGTGCACGAGCGGGAGGTCGCGGTCGAGGACGACCACGTCGTAGTCGTTGACGCCGATGCGCTCCAGGGCGGCCGCACCGTCGTACACGACGTCGACGGCCATGGCCTCCCGGCGCAGTCCGGTGGCCACCGCATCGGCGAGCAGCTGCTCGTCCTCGACGACGAGTACGCGCACGTCGCTTGTCCTTCCTGTGTCCACCCGCGCGGGAGCCGCTCCGGGCACGCGCGGGCAGGGGTCTGGTGGGTGTGTTGCCTCCATCCTGCCCTTTTCGGCCATAAGTCGGCTGTAAGGCGGCCGAGGGCGCCGGCCGGCCCCGGACCGCGCTGGGGGGAATGCGGGATTTTCTCGCGTGGTTGAGGTTTCCGCGGAAGGGAGCTGGGGGAGGACGGCTTTACACCCCGCGATCACGCTCTGCCGTACCGCACGACCAGCGGTGCGCAGCTGTCCGCTTCCCGCAGGGCGGGCGGGGGTGCCCGGCACCGTCGCCGCCCGGCGAAGCGGTGCGCCGGGCGCCCTCAGTCAGACGTGATCGCCCCTTCCGAACGGCACACCCCCGTGCCATCGACCCACGACCCAGGACGAGGGGGCGCAGCATGGACGCTTTCACCGCAGGACTTCTGCAGCGCATAAAGGCGACCGAGTCCGACCTGTCGCGGGCCCGTGACGAGGGCGACGACTTCCTCGTCGAGGTGGAGCTGGGCGAGCTGGACGACCTCCGCCGCCTCGCTGCCGAGCACGGTGTCGAGGTCGGCACGTCCGGCGTCTGACCCGCCCGCGAACGAACCGAACAGCGAAAGACCCCGGCGAGATCCAGCGCCGGGGTCTTTTCGCTGCCTTCGCGCTGCCACGGGTCTCCTCGCCGCCGGGGTCTCCTCGCCGCCGGCGTCGTCCCTCAGGCTGGGTCGTCCCTCTGGCTGGGCCGTTCGCCGGCGACGGCGGGAGTGGCCCCGCGGGCGGCCCGGACGGCGGGGGTCAGCCCCGCCAGACCCCCGCGTCCTCCAGGAGCCCCTGGAGGGGCTCGAAGACGCCCGGTGAGGCCGCGATCGCCATGTCGCCCGACGGGCGCTCACCGGGGCGTCCACCGGTGCGCGCGCCCGCCTCCCGGGCGATCAGGTCGCCCGCGGCCATGTCCCACGGGTGCAGCCCGCGCTCGTAGTAGCCGTCCAGCCGGCCCGCGGCCACGTCGCACAGGTCGATCGCGGCCGAGCCGCCCCGCCGGATGTCGCGCACCCGCGGGATCAGCCGCCGGGCGACGTCGGCCTGGTGGGCGCGGACCTCGGCGACGTAGTTGAAGCCGGTGGAGATCAGGGCCTGGTCGAGGGGCGGGGAGGGGCGGCAGGCGAGGGCCCGTTCGCCCGCCCAGGGGCCCGTGGCCCAGGCGCCGGCGCCCCGGACGGCCAGGTACGTCTCCTGCCGCATCGGCGCCGCGACCACGCCGACGACGGTCTCGCCGTCCTGTTCGGCGGCGACCGAGACCGCCCACGTGGGCAGGCCGTAGAGGTAGTTCACCGTGCCGTCGAGCGGGTCGATCACCCAGCGGACGCCGCTGGTGCCCTCGGTGGAGGCGCCCTCCTCGCCGAGGATGCCGTCGTCCGGACGGCGCTCGGCGATCAGGCCGGTGATCAGCTTCTCGGCCGCGATGTCCATCTCGGTGACCACGTCGACGGTGCTGGACTTGGTCGCGGCGACCGAGAGGTCCGCGGGACGGCCGTCGCGCAGCAGGTCGCCGGCGCGGGCGGCGGCCTCCTGGGCGAGCCGGAGCAGTTCCGCGTGCAGGGGGTCGGTCACGTCGGTCACGGGGCTCCTCACGCGTAGGGGCTGTCGGCGCCCGCGGCGGCGGGGCGCGGGGCGCGGGCCGGGCAGCAGCCGACCGGGCAGAGGTGGTGGCTCGGGCCGAGGGCGCCGAGGGCGCAGGGGGTGACCTCCTGACCGCGCTCGTGGGCGGCGCGCTCCAGGACCAGGTCCCGGATCGCGGCGGCGAAGCGCGGGTCGGCGCCGACGGTGGCCGAGCGGCGGACCGGCAGCCCCAGCTCCTCCGCCTTGGCCTTGGCCTCGGTGTCGAGGTCGTAGAGGACCTCCATGTGGTCGGAGACGAAGCCGATGGGGGCCATGACGACGGCCGGGGCCCCGGCGGCCTGCCGCTCCTCGAGGTGGTCGCAGATGTCGGGCTCCAGCCACGGGATGTGCGGGGCGCCGGAGCGGGACTGGTAGACGAGCTGCCAGGGGTGGTCGACGCCGGTGCGCTCGCGGACGGCGTCGGCGATCAGCCGGGCCACGTCCAGGTGCTGTCGGACGTACGCCCCGCCGTCTCCGTGTTCCTCGGCCGGGCCGGAGGTGTCGGCGGCGGAGGTCGGGATGGAGTGGGTGGTGAACGCGATGTGGGCGCCGTCGCGGACCTCTTCGGGGAGGTCGGCCAGGGACTCCACCAGGCCGTCCACCATGGGCTCGACGAAGCCCGGGTGGTTGAAGTAGTGCCGCAGCTTGTCGGTCTTCGGCAGCTCCAGGCCCTCGGTCTCGAGCGTGGCCAGGGCGTCGGCGAGGTTCTCGCGGTACTGGCGGCAGCCCGAGTAGGAGGCGTAGGCGCTGGTGGCGAGGACGAGGATGCGGCGCCGGCCGTCGCGGACCATGTCGCGCAGGGTGTCGGTCAGATAGGGCGCCCAGTTGCGGTTGCCCCAGTAGACGGGCAGGTCCAGGCCGTGCTCGGCGAAGTCCTTGCGCAGAGCGTCCAGCAGGGCACGGTTCTGGTCGTTGATCGGGCTGACCCCGCCGAAGAGGAAGTAGTGCTGCCCGACTTCCTTGAGGCGTTCGGTGGGGATGCCTCGCCCGCGCGTCACGTTCTCCAGGAAGGGGACCACGTCGTCCGGGCCCTCCGGGCCGCCGAACGAGAGCAGGAGCAGGGCGTCATAGGGGCTGGCATCGAGCACGTCTGGCATGTCTCGATCCTGCCACCCGGCACTGACAGCCGGGAAACGGCGGGGGCCGCCCGGGGGTGCGGGGCACCTCGCAAAGGGGGTGCGTAAGGGTGACCTAACCGGTAACCTGTATCAGCTGCGTTCGCACCTTACTGAGCCGTAACCAGCCTTCTTCGCCGAGCCTTCCGCGGCTCGCTGAGCGCTCCCCGGAGACCCCGTTGCCAAGCCCTTACCGCGCCCTGTTCGCCGCCCCCGGCTCCAAGGGCTTCTCCGCCGCGGGCTTCCTCGGCCGGCTGCCCCTGTCGATGATGGGCATCGGCGTGGTGACCATGATCTCGCAGCTCACCGGCCGCTACGGGCTGGCCGGCGCGCTGTCCGCCACCATCGCGCTGTCCGCCGCGGTGGCCGGTCCCCAGGTGTCCCGCCTGGTCGACCGGCACGGGCAGCGGCGGGTGCTGCGCCCGGCGACGCTGGTCTCGCTCATCGCCGCGGCGGCGCTGCTGTTCGCCGCGCACTACGGGTGGCCGGACTGGGTGCTGTTCGTGTGCTGCGTGGGCATCGGGTGCGTGCCCAGCGTCGGCGCGATGGTCCGGGCCCGCTGGGCCGCGCTCTACCGGGGCACGCCGCAGCTGCACACCGCGTACTCCTTCGAGTCGGTGGTGGACGAGGTCTGCTTCATCTTCGGGCCGATCGCCTCCATCGGTCTGTCCACGGCGTGGTTCCCGGAGGCGGGGCCGCTGCTGGCGGGCTGCTTCCTGGCGACCGGCGTCTTCTGGCTGACCGCCCAGCGCGCCACGGAGCCCGAGCCGCACCCGCGCGAGCGGCACGGCGGCGGCAGCGCGCTGCGCTCCGGCGGCCTCCAGGTCCTGGTGGGCACGTTCGTGGCGACCGGGGCGATCTTCGGTGCGGTCGACGTGGTCACCGTGGCCTTCGCCGAGGAGGAGGGGCACAAGGCCGCCGCCAGTGTCGTGCTGGCCCTGTACGCGGCGGGGTCCTGTGTGGCCGGCATGGCCTTCGGTCTGATGCGGTTCGCGGGAGCGCCCGAGCGCCGCTGGCTGCTGGGTGTGTGTGCGATGGCCGTGAGTATGATCCCCCTCCTACTGGTCGGAAACTTGCCGCTTCTGGCCGTGGCGCTCTTCGTCGCGGGTCTGTCCATCGCGCCGACGATGATCACGACGATGTCCCTCATCGAAGAGCACGTACCACGCGCGCAGCTGACCGAGGGCATGACCTGGGTGAGCACCGGGCTCGCGGTCGGGGTCGCGCTCGGCTCCGCCGTGAGCGGCTGGGTGATCGACGCCGCCGGGGCGCGCGCCGGGTACGGGGTTCCGGCGGTCGCCGGCGCCGTCGCGGTCGCGGTCGGTTTCCTCGGGTACCGCCGGCTCACGCGGCCGGCTTCGCGTCGGGGAGGGACCGTTGAGCAGCACACGCACGGCGAGCGGCAGGAACGGCACATGGCGTAACTGGGGCGGCACCGTCGCCGCCCGCCCCGCGCGGGAGGTGACCCCCGCCTCGGTCGAGGAACTGGCCGACGCCGTGCGCGAGGCGGCCGAGGACGGACTGCCGGTCAAGGCCGTCGGCTCCGGGCACTCCTTCACGTCCATAGCGGCGACGGACGGGGTGTTGATCCGCCCTCAACTGTTGACGGGGATACGCGGGATCGACCGCACGGCCATGACCGTCACGGTCGAGGCCGGCACCCCGCTCAAGAGGCTCAACAGGGCGCTCGCGCGGGAGGGCCTGTCGCTGACCAACATGGGCGACATCATGGAGCAGACGGTCTCCGGGGCGACCGGCACCGGCACCCACGGCACGGGCCGCGACTCGGCCTCGATCGCCGCCCAGATACGCGGCCTGGAGCTGGTCACGGCGGACGGTTCGGTGCTGACCTGCTCCGAGAAGGAGAACCCGGAGGTCTTCGCCGCCGCGCGGATCGGCCTCGGCGCCCTGGGGATCGTCACGGCGATCACGTTCGCCGTGGAGCCCCTCTTCCTGCTCACGGCCCGCGAGGAGCCGATGCCGTTCGACCGGGTCCTGGCCGGCTTCGACGAGCTGTGGGCCGAGAACGAGCACTTCGAGTTCTACTGGTTCCCGCACACCGGGAACACCAACACCAAGCGCAACAACCGCAGCGCGGGCCCGGAGCAGCCGGTGGGCGCGCTCCAGGGGTGGTACGAGGACGAGTTCCTCTCCAACGGCGTCTTCCACGCGGCCAATCTGGTCGGCCGTGCGGCGCCCGCCGCCATCCCGGCGATCGCGCGAGTCTCCAGCCGGGCGCTGTCGGCGCGCACCTACACCGACATCCCGTACAAGGTCTTCACATCGCCGCGCCGGGTGCGGTTCGTGGAGATGGAGTACGCGGTTCCGCGCGCCGCCGCCGTCCAGGTGCTGCGCGAGCTGAAGGCCATGGTGGACCGCTCCCGGCTCCGGATCAGCTTCCCCGTCGAGGTGCGCACCGCCCCGGCCGACGACATCACGCTGTCCACCGCCTCGGGCCGCGACACCGCCTACGTCGCCGTCCACATGTTCCGCGGGACGCCCTACCAGGCGTACTTCACCGCGGCCGAGCGCATCTTCACGGCGCACGAGGGCCGTCCGCACTGGGGGAAGATCCACACGCGGGACGCCGGGTACCTCTCCCGGGTGTATCCGCGGTTCGGTGAGTTCACGGCGCTGCGGGACCGTCTCGACCCGGAGCGGCGGTTTCGGAACGACTATCTGCGGAGGGTCCTGGGGGCGTAGCCGACGGCTCGGGGGCCGGGTCGGTGGCGTCGCCGGTCTGCCGGTCGCCGGTCGCGGTCGGGGTGGGCTCCGGTTCCGGCGTCGTACCACTGCTCTGGGTGCCGCCGGCGCCGGGCGGCGTGCCGGCGCCGGACCCGTCGGGCGTACCGGAGGGCGTGCCGGACGGCGTCCGGCCGCCGGTGCCGGGGTCGGAGGGACCGCTCGAGGGGCCGGAGTCGTCCGGTTCGTCCTTCTCCTGGGAACTGCCGGAGTCCGGGCCGGACTTGCCGCCGCCGGCCAGGGCGGCGCCGACCGTCGTGCTGCCGCCGCCGCTGAGGCTGTGACCCGAGGCGAGTTCGTACGCCGTGATGCCGGCCATGGTGACGCCGAAGACCACGGCCGCCGCGACCAGCGGACGCCTCCAGCCGCGGACCCTGGCCCGGTAGACGGTGCCCTCGGTGAACGCGCCGGGGGCCGGGGGCCGCTGCGCGCGCGGCCGGGGACCGGCCGCCACCGCCACCGTGCCGCGGGCCCGCTCGCCGGACCGCCTGACCTTCAACTGCTCACCGGTGCGCTGGAAGAAGTGCTGGAAGAGGGTGCCTCCGCAGGTCGCGACGACACTGATCAGGCCGGCGCCGAGGATGGTGCCGTACACGCCGAAGGACGAGGCGAGCTTCGCGGCCACCACCGCCGCGAGGGCGCTGCCGGCCACCTGGGGCACGCTCAGGTCGAGCCGCCGGGTCCCGGTCTCCCCCTCCTCCTGCCCCTCCCGGTCCTGGACATCACCGCCGTCGCCGCCGACTTCGGGCCTTTCACGCATCACCGGATCTTGCCTGTCTTTCCCGTACGCGATTGATCAACTGCACGAGAAAGGGACGTACGGGCGAATCCGTTAGTTCCGTTTCTGGTGATTGCGTGAAGTACGCCACGTCCAAGATCGCGCGGATCCGGCCAGGGGCGGCCGAGAGGCCCCTCTTGCCGGAAGTCGGACGGCGTGCCAATCCACGCACGTGGCCCGAATGGAGTACTGTTGCGAGCCCTGGGTCCGGTCTCCCGTCAGGGGGTACGGGACCGTCAAGGTCCGCCGGGAAGGGGCTAGTTGCACAGGGTGACGGAGTTGGTCACTTAGCGTTGCGAATAGGTAACCGTGCCATAACGGCGATCCAGGGCCCGCGCCCGACACGCCGGGCAACTCGGCAAGGTTGTGGCAGGCTGCACCCGGGCAGGCCACACTCGACAGAGCGGAAGCAGCGACGCACGTGACGTCGGCAGGCACCACCCGGGAGGTCCCCATGCCCGAACTGCGTGTCGTGGCCGTCTCGAATGACGGCACACGGCTGGTGCTGAAGGCTGCGGACGCAACGGAGTACACGCTTCCGATTGACGAACGCCTGCGCGCCGCCGTGCGCGGTGACCGTCCCCGCCTCGGCCAGATCGAGATCGAGGTGGAGAGCCACCTCCGCCCCCGCGACATCCAGGCGCGTATACGCGCCGGTGCGACCGCGGAGGAGGTCGCCCAGCTGGCCGGTATCCCCGTCGACCGCGTACGCCGGTTCGAGGGCCCGGTGCTGGCCGAGCGGGCGTTCATGGCCGAGCGGGCCCGCAAGACCCCCGTCCGCCGCCCCGGCGAGAACTCCGGGCCGCCCCTCGGCGAGGCCGTCCAGGAGCGGCTGCTGCTGCGCGGCGCCGAGAAGGACACCGTCCAGTGGGACTCCTGGCGCCGGGACGACGGCACCTGGGAGGTGCTGCTGGTCTACCGCGTCGCGGGCGAACCGCACTCGGCGAGCTGGACCTACGACCCGCCCCGGCGGCTGGTCCAGGCCGTGGACGACGAGGCGCGTGCGCTGATCGGGGAGTCCGACGACCTCGCGGCGCCCGAGCCCAGCTTCCCGTTCGTGCCGCGCATCGCCCGGCTGCCGCGCGACCGCCCGCTGGACCGCACCGCGGACCGCGAGCGGCCGAGCCTGCCCGCGCAGGCGTCCGAGCCCGCCGAGGAGAGCACCGGCAGCGGTGAACGGGACTCGCTGACCAGCCTGTTGGAGGCGGTGCCGAGCTTCCGGGGCGATCTGGTCGTCCCCGAGCTCCCGTCGGCCTCCGCCGAACCCCCGGAGGAGCCCGAGGAGGAACCGGCGGCCGAGGAGCCGCCGGCCCCCGCGGCGTCGGCCGGCGCCGGCTCCGCGTACGCCGACGTGCTCATGCCGCGCTCGGTGGGCAGCCACCGCGACCGGCTGATCGGCTCCACCGACCGGCAGGCGGAGGCGGACGGCGTCCGTCCGGGCCGCCGCGCGGCCGTGCCGAGCTGGGACGAGATCGTCTTCGGCACGCGACGCAAGAAGCAGGAGTAACCAACCGCACGCACCCGGGCGAAGGGGGCGCGTCCTCATTGGGGCGCGCCCCCTTCGCCACGACTGCTGCGACTCGACCGCTTCGCGGCGACCGCCGCACCGGGCCCGTTTCGCCGGGTCGGCTGCGACGGGTCCGTCGGGCCGCGACGCGTGCGAAGGGGCCGTTGGGCCAGGGCGCTGCGCAGGGTCCGTTGGGCCTGGGCGCTGCGCAGGGTCCGTTTCGGCGCGATGCTGCCGCGGGTGCGTTCGGCGCGGCCGGCCCAGCAGGGGCCGCTTCGTCACGAGCGCTGCGACCGCGCCGCTTCCTCAGGGCCACTGCGAACGGCCCGGTTCCGCACGCGTGCGCGTGCGGTCCGGCGCGGGCCCGTGGGCCTACTGCGGGTCCGGGCCGACGGCCACCGGGCGCCGTGGGTCCGAGGACCACTCCGACCACGAACCCACGTACAGCGCGGCCGGGATGCCCGCCACCGCCAGGGCCAGCACCTGGTGGGCGGCGGAGACGCCCGAGCCGCAGTACACGCCCACCTCGGCGCCCTCGCCGGCGCCCAGCCCCTTGAAGCGGGCGCGCAGTTCCTCGGCGGACAGGAACCGCCCGTCGGGCCCGACGTTCTCGTTCGTCGGCGCCGACACCGCGCCCGGGATGTGCCCGCCGACCCGGTCGATGGGCTCCACCTCACCCCGGTACCGCTCCCCCGCGCGCGCGTCGAGCAGCACACCGGAACGGGCCAGGGCCGCCGCGCCGTCGGCGTCCAGCACCCCCTGATCACCCGGCGCCGGCCGGAAGTCGCCCGGCTCCGGCGTGGGGACGTCCGTGGACAGGGGGCCGTGCCAGGCCGGCAACCCGCCGTCGAGGACCCGCACGTCCGGGTGACCGGTCCAGCGCAGCAGCCACCAGGCGCGGGCCGCCGCCCAGCCCTGGCCGCCGTCGTAGACGACCACCGGGCGGGCCGGCGAGACGCCCGCGCGGCGCATCGCGGCACCGAACACCTCCAGGTCGGGCAGCGGGTGCCGGCCGTCGGGGCCGGGCGCACCGGCGAGTTCGGCGTCCAGGTCGACGAAGACCGCACCGGGCAGATGCCCGGCCGCGTACTCGGCCCGCCCGTCGAACGGCGGTTCACCGGCGGCGCGGGCCACGCTGAGCTGCCAGCGGACGTCCAGCAGCACCGGCGGGTCGCCGCCCGCCAGGTCGGTCGCGAGGTCTGATGCGGAGATGATGGCGTTCATGGCCACCATCCTGGCGTACCGGGTGGCCGCCGCGCCGATGTCGGGCTACTCTGCCCGCCGGACACTCCCGATCACGACGCGTACGGGATCGGACACATGCTGTACAGCCGATCGACACCCGTCGGCCATGGCGCGGAAAGCGACAACACACCGCACATCAGGCATTCTCCGGACAGCCGGGTCACCGCGGGGCGCGCCGGTGGCACGCGGCACCGGGGGTGGTGCCAGCATCGGCACGGGGGTCCGTCAGAGCGGAAGCGACACGGCGCCGCGAGGGGCCGAGAAGAGAGTGACGATGACCGACGCACCGGGTCCGGCCGACCCCGACGGCGAGGAGAACACCCGGCACGCGCCCGGCTCGCCCTGCTGGGTGAGTCTGATGGTGCACGGGCCGGCCGCGACCCAGGAGTTCTACCGGGCGCTGTTCGGCTGGGAGTTCCAGCCGGGACCGCAGCAGCTCGGCCCCTATGCGCGGGCACTGCTCGACGGCAAGGAAGTGGCGGGCATCGGCCGGCTGCCCCCGGACCGGCAGCTGCCGATCGCCTGGACCCCGTACTTCGCCTCGGACGACGTCGACCGCACGGCCGACACGGTCCGGCTGTGCGGCGGCACCGTCGGCGTGGGCCCGCTGGACGCGGCCGAGGCCGGGCGGCTGCTGATCGGGGCCGACCCGTCGGGTGCCGTGTTCGGGGCCTGGCAGGCGGCCGAGCACCTCGGTACGGCCGTCACCGGCGTGCCCGGCACACCCGCCTGGAACGAACTGCTGACCTTCGAGTCGGCGACCGTGGCCAAGTTCTACGAGACGGTGTTCGGGCACCGCCAGGAGCCGGTCGTCTCCGCCGACTTCGACTACGTCACCCTGTCCGTCGGCGACCGACCCGTCGCCGGCATCCACGGCGTCGGCTCCGCCCTGCCCCGCGACCGCGGGGCGCACTGGGTGACGTACTTCGAGGTCGCCGACACCGACGAGGCCGTGGAGCGGCTCACCGACCTGGGCGGCCACGTCCTCACGCCGCCCCGCCAGACCCCGCACGGCCGGGAGGCCATGGTGGCCGATCCGGAGGGGGCGCGGTTCGCGCTGGTGCAGAGCGGGCGGTGACCGGCCGGGCCGCCGGGCACGTGCGGGACAGCTGAGGCGCGGGGCGTTTCGCCCGCAGGTCAGCCGGGGGCGACCGGCAGGACGTCCGGGGAGAGGACGCCGGCCCGGGCCGACGCGCTGGTCGTCCGGCGCCGGTGGTGGCGGCGGCACAGCACCTCGTAACCCACCTCCGCGGCGGGGCGGTTCACGTCGCCGACGACGACCTGCTCGCCCTCGACGACCATCTCGCCGCCGACCGTACGGGCGTTGTGGGTGGCGCGGGCTCCGCACCAGCACATCGCCTCGACCTGGAGGGTCTCGATCCGGTCCGCCAGTTCGATCAGCCGCTGGGAGCCGGGGAACAGCTTGGTGCGGAAGTCGGTGGTGATGCCGAACGCGAAGACGTCCAGGTCCAGGTCGTCCACCACCCGGGCCAGCTGGTCGATCTGCTCCGGGGCGAGGAACTGGGCCTCGTCCACGATCAGGTAGTCGACCCTGCCGCCACGGGACATCTGGTCGACGACATAGGCGAACAGGTCCAGCCCGGGGGCCGCCTCGACCGCCTCGGTCACCAGGCCGAGCCGGGAGGACAGCTTCCCCTCCCCCGCGCGGTCGTCACGCGTGAAGATCAGGCCCTGAAGGCCGCGTGCCGCCCGGTTGTGCTCGATCTGGAGGGCCAGCGTCGACTTCCCGCAGTCCATCGTTCCGGAGAAGAACACCAGCTCGGGCATGGGGGGATGGGCACCTTTCGGCGAAGTAGGGGCACGGCGGGCGTCAGGAGCGTACTTCGAGCAGCGGGACCAGCTGCTCGGCAGGGGTCATCGAGCCGTGGTTGCCGACCATCGCCGACTCCTTCGGCTCCCGCTCGGAGGCGATGAGCAGCACGTCGTCGCGGGCGGCGGCGACCACGTCGCCGATGCGCTCGTACACGCGGGCGTCCACCTCGGGGCCGAACCAGCCGGCCGCGACCGCCTCGTCCCGCGAGGCCACCCAGAACTGCTCGCCGAGCACCTCGCGCCAGCAGGTCAGGACGTCGTTCTGCGCGCCGGGGATGGCGTAGACGTGGCGGGCGCGGCCCTCGCCGCCGAGCAGGGCGACACCGGCGCGCAGCTCCCAGTCCTCGTCGAAGTCGATGCGGTGCTCCTCGTCGAAGGGCACGTCGACCATGCCGTGGTCGGCGGTGACGTAGAGGGCGCTGCGCGGGGGCAGTTGCTCGGCCAGGCGCTGCACCAGCCGGTCGACGTGGCCGAGCTGGCCGCGCCAGGTGTCGGAGTCGACGCCGAAGCGGTGGCCGGCGCCGTCGACCTCGGCGTAGTACGTGTAGACCAGGGAGCGGTCGCCGGCGGCCAGTTGCTCGGCGGCGAGGTCCATGCGCTCCTCGCCGGAGAGCCTGCCGAGGAAGGTGCCGCCGCTGAGCGCGACCTTGGTCAGCGGGGTGTTCTCGAAGTGCGGGGAGGATACCTGCACCGCGTGCACCCCGGCCTCGTGGGCCAGTTGGAAGACCGTCGGGCGGGGCTGCCAGGCCCGCGGCTCCGTCCAGGGCTGCCAGCGCAGCTGGTTCATCAGCTCGCCGGTGTCCGGGTTGCGCACGGTGTAGCCGGGCAGGCCGTGGGCGCCCGGCGGCAGGCCGGTGCCGACGGAGGCGAGGGAGGTGGCGGTGGTCGCCGGGTAGCCCGCGGTGATCGGGCGGCCGGTGCCGCCGCGGGAGCTGCCCAGCAGCGAGGTCATGAAGGGGGCGTCCTCCGGGTGCGCCCGCAGCTGCTCCCAGCCGAGCCCGTCGATCAGGAAGACGCAGGCGCGGTCGGCCGGGGTCAGCTCCTCGATGGCGGGGGCCGTGCCGGGGACGCCGAGGCCCGCGGCCAGGGTGGGCAGCAGGTCGGCGAGGGAGCCGCCGCCGTACTCGGGCACGGGTGCGGAGGCGACGGGCAGCGGCTCGGGGTCGGTGTCCCAGGCGGTGGGGACGGGCTCGGAGCGGCCTCGGTCGTGGGCGGCGGGGGGCGACGGGTGGGACATCAGCGGCCGGTGTCCGCGGTCGCCTCGGAGAGGGCCTGGGCGAAGGCGAGCGCCTGGCGCACCGTCTCCGGGCCGTCCCCGGCCTCGCTGACGCGCAGGCTGAGGTCGTCGGCCGTGGAGCTGCCCGTGTAGCCGTGGTCGGCCTCGCAGTTGGGGTCGCCGCAGGCGGCGGGCTCCAGGTCGATGCGGGAGACGGCGCCCCAGCCGATGGTCAGCACGATCTCGCGGGGCAGGGTGCCCGGCTTGTACTGCTCCGGGTTGGCGACCACCCGGCTGACGACGATCGACGAGATCCGGCCGAGCTTGACCGACTCCGTGGACGTCGTGGCGTACGGCGTCGGGGAGGTGTCGTCGGCGGCCTGCTCGTCGGTGTGGCTGACGATGAAGCGGTTGTCCGTGAGCACCAGCACGGTCACGTGCCGGCGGACCTCGTTCTGGTCGAAGGTGGTCTCCTGGTGGACCAGGTACGACCGGACGGGCTCGCCGCCCACGGCGGCCTCCACCGCCTCGGCCACGAGGGCCGGGTAGTAGCCGCTGCGCTCGATCGCCGCACGCAGCCCCTGGGTCGTCGTACTGGTCTTGGCCATGCGCTCCATCCTACGGGGGCCCACTGACTGCGAGGCACCGCTCGTCGGGTCTCCGTACGGCTGTGCGAGAGCCGGACGCCGGGGGCGTGCGGCCCGTGGCTCCCGGGCGGTGCCGCCGGGGCGCCCGGGAGCGCGTGCCGTCAGTACGCCGGGAGCGTGCGCGGGCCGAGGTCGTCGCGGGCCGGGGGCGGGGCGAGGCGGACGGAGGCGCCGAGGACGCTGAGGCCCTGCGGGGCGACGACGACCGGTTCGAGGGTGACCGCGACGACCTCGGGGTGGTCGTCGACCAGGCGGGAGACCCGCAGCAGCAGCTCCTCCAGGGCGGGGGTGTCCGCGGGGGCCGAGCCGCGCCAGCCGAACAGGAGCGGGGCGGTGCGGACGGAGCGGACCAGGGAGGCGGCCTCGCGGTCGGTGACCGGGACGAGGCGGTGGGCCATGTCGCCGAGGAGCTGGGTCGCGGCACCGGCGAGCCCGAAGGACAGCACGGCCCCGGCCGCCGGGTCGATGACGGCCCGCACGACCGTGTCCACCCCGCGCGGTGCCATGGCCTGCACGACCGGGCGCAGCTCCTCCGGGGTCCCGAACAGCCCGGTCAGCTCCTCGTAGGCGCGCCGCAGCTGATCCTCGTCCGCCAGGTCCAGGCGTACGCCGCCCAGGTCGGCGCGGTGGCGCAGGTGCGGGGCGGTGGCCTTGAGGGCGACCGGGTAGCCGACGCCGCGCGCGGCGGCGACCGCGTCGTCGGCGGTGGGGGCGGGCAGGGCCCGGTGGACGCGGATGCCGTACCGGCCCAGGAGCTCGCAGGTCTCGTCCGTGCCGAGGGTGAGGCCCTGGCCGCGGGCGAGGAGGCCGCCGATCAGCGCGGCGGCTCCCTTCTCGTCGATGTCCTCGTACTCGGGGACCTTGCCGGGGTCGGCGGCCTCGCGACGCCACTGGGCGTAGCGGACGGCCTGGGAGAGGGCGCGGACGGCGCGCTCGGCGGCGGGGTAGGCGGGGATGAGGTGGTCGCCCTCGGGGGCCTGGACGGCGGGCGGGCGCTGCTCGGGCGGGGCCGGCGGGGCGCCGGGGGCGGCCTGGGGCGCGGTGCTGGCCGCGGCGGACAGGGCCTCGGCGAGGCCGCCCAGCTCCACGTGGACCACGAGGACCGGCTTGGCGGGCGCGGCGGCCACCGCCGAGCGCAGCGCCTCGGCCAGGGCGGCGTCGCCGGAGGTGCCCTCCCCCACGGTCGGGATGGCGGTGACGACGACGGCGTCGCAGGTGTCGTCGGCCAGGGCGCGGGTCAGGGCCGCGTGGAAGTCGTCCGGGGCGGCGGCCGTGGTCAGGTCCAGCGGGGGGTGCGGGCGCAGCCCCTCGGCGAGGCACGCGTCGTAGGTGAGCAGGCCGAGGGACTCGGAGTTGCCGAGGATCGCCACGCGCGGGCCGGCGGGCAGCGGCTGCCGGGCGAGCAGCAGCCCCGCGTCGACCAGGTCGGTGATGGTGTCGACGCGGATCACGCCGGCCTGCCGCAGCAGTGCGGAGACGGTTTCGTGGGGCAGCCGGGTGGCGCGCACGGCGTGGCCCTGCGGGGCGGCCCCGCGGTGGCGGGCGCCCTGCACCACGACCAGCGGCTTGGCCGCGGCCGTGCGGCGTGCCAGGCGGGCGAACTTGCGCGGGTTGCCGATGGACTCCAGGTACATCAGGGCGACGTCGGTGTCCGGGTCGTCGTACCAGTACTGGAGGACGTCGTTGCCGGAGACGTCGGCGCGGTTGCCGGAGGAGACGAAGGTCGACACTCCCGTGACACCCGTCACCCCGCCGCCGCGCCGGTGCAGCCGGGAGAGCAGGGCGATGCCGATGGCCCCGGACTGGGCGAACAAGCCGATGCGGCCGGGGCGGGGCATCTCGGGGGCGAGGGAGGCGTTGAGCCGGACCCCGGGCGAGGTGTTGACGATCCCGAAGGCGTTGGGCCCGATGATCCGCATGCCGTACGTGCGCGCGTGCCGCACCAGGGCGCGCTGGCGCTCGAGTCCCTCGGGGCCGCTCTCCGCGTACCCGGCGGAGATCACGACCAGGCCCTGCACGCCGTGCTCGCCGCATGCGGTGACGATCTCGGGGACGCGCTCGGCGGGGACGGCGACGACGGCGAGGTCGACGGGGCCGTCGATGTCCCGCACGCAGCGGTGGGCGGGCACGCCGTCGAGGTCCTTCAGGTCCTCGGGGAAGGCCCGGTTGACCGCGTGGAGGCGGCCGGTGAAGCCGGCGTCGCGGATGTTGCCGAGGATGCTGCGGCCCACGCCGCCGGGGGTGCGACCGGTGCCGATGACGGCGACGGAGCCGGGGGCCAGGAGGCGCTGCACGGAGCGGGCCTCGGCGCGCTGCTCGCGCGCGTACTGCACGGCGAGGGAGCGGTCGGTGGGTTCCAGGTCGAGCTCCAGGCGGACCACGCCGTCCTCGAAGCTGCGCTTCTGGGTGTACCCGGCGTCCGTGAACACCTTGATCATCTTGGTGTTGGCGGGCAGCACCTCGGCGGCGAAGCGGCGGATGCCGCGCTCGCGGGCGACGGCGGCGATGTGCTCCAGCAGCGCGGAGGCGACGCCGCGGCCCTGGTGGGCGTCCTGGACGAGGAAGGCGACCTCGGCCTCGTCGGCGGGTCCCGAGGCGGGTGTTCCGTCGGGGCCGATCCGGTCGTAGCGTACGGTGGCGATGAACTCGCCGCCCACCGTGGCCGCGAGTCCCACCCTGTCCACGAAGTCGTGGTGCGTGAAGCGGTGGACGTCCTTGGCGGACAGGCGGGGGTACGGCGCGAAGAAGCGGTAGTACTTCGACTCGTCGGAAACCTGCTCGTAGAAGCTGACCAGGCGCTCGGCGTCATCGACGGTGATGGGGCGGACGCGCGCGGTGCCGCCGTCGCGCAGCACCACGTCGGCTTCCCAGTGGGCGGGGTACTCGTGCCGGTCCGGCGAGGTCTGCATGGGCCCCAGAGTACGGCTCGCGCCCGACAGCGGCGCGGGGCAGTCTGTGGGGTGACGACCGGCGGGACCGGGCGTCGAGAGGACAAGGACGTCATGTGCGATGACGAGGTCGGGCCGAGGCCGCGGTCCGACCGTCGTCCCGGAGCGGTGCGCGCCGCTCGGGGCACGCTTCACGATATGGGAAACTGGTCTAGACAACCCTGAACACCTGAAGGGCAGCAACACATGGCTGAGCGCCGCGTCAACGTCGGCTGGGCCGAGGGTCTCCACGCCCGCCCCGCCTCCATCTTCGTCCGAGCCGCCACGGCCACAGGCGTCCCGGTGACGATCGCCAAGGCCGACGGCAACCCCGTCAACGCGGCCTCCATGCTGGCCGTCCTGGGCCTGGGCGCCCAGGGTGGCGAGGAGATCGTCCTCGCCTCCGACGCCGAGGGCGCGGACGCCGCCCTGGACCGTCTGGCGAAGCTGGTCTCCGAGGGGCTCGAGGAGCTTCCGGAAACCGTCTGAGCGCCTCCTCGCGCTCGAACGGTGCCGGTTAACGGTGCCGGATATCGGCACGCACCGCCGAAGGGCTCGCCCGAATCACCGGGCGGGCCCTTCGCTTTTTCTTTTCCCCGCGCGCCACCACCGGGCGACAACAATTGATTTCCGGCAGCACGAAGAAGCCCCCTCGAAAGGGACTCTCTTTGTATACGGCGCCGCCGTTAATTCCGCAGGCCCGGTGTGTTTACGGCACGTTGCGGACTTCTCACACCGGCCGTCCGCTCACCGCCCGGGGCGAACCGCAGCCGGTGCGCCGACGACGACCGTTCGGCGTGCAGCGCGGTGAGCGCCCGCGCCCGCTCGCCGTCGCCTCGGGCCACGGCGTCGACGATCGCGCCGTGCTCGGCCCAGGCCTCCACCGGCCCGGCCGGGGCCTCCACCGCGTACATCCAGGCGATCTTGTGCCGCAGCTGGGCCAGCACCGCGACCAGCGCGGGGCTGCCCGAGGCCTGGGCGAGCGTCTCGTGGAACCAGCCGCCCAGGGAGCGCAGGTCGTCGCTGGTGCCCTGCCGGGCGCGGGCCTGCCCCAGCCGGACCAGGCCGCGCAGCACCTTGAGGTGGGCGTCGGTGCGCCGCTGGGCGGCCCGTGCGGCGCCGAGGGGCTCCAGCAGCAGCCGCATCTCCAGCAGGTCGGCGGCCTCCTGCTCGGTGGGTTCGGCCACGCACGCGCCCGCGTGCCGCCGGGTCACCACGAAGCCCTCGGCCTCCAGGGTGCGCAGGGCCTCGCGCACGGGGACGCGGGAGACGCCGTAGCGGCGCGCCAGGAGTTCCTCGGTGAGCCGGCTGCCGCGCTCGTAGACACCGGCGACGATGTCGTCCCGGATCGCCGTGCAGACCGAGTGCGCCGGAATACGCATGACCCACCTCCGCGATGGTCCCGTGCAACGCCGATGATTGACACGTGTTTCCGTGACTCTATGGCAATGGGCCAGGAATTCCGATGGCGGCTGGAATTCATGACCGTTTTTTGGACAACCGGGCGGGCCGGCCGGGTACGCGAAAACGCCGAAAGCCCCGGAGCGGTCCGGGGCTTTCGGCGGTGCGTCGCGCGCGGGACGTCAGATACTGACGCCGTGGGAGCGGAGGTAGGCCAATGGGTCGATGTCCGAGCCGTACTCCTGGCCCGTGCGGGCCTCGAAGTGCAGGTGCGGTCCGGTGGAGTTGCCGGTCGAGCCGGCGAGCCCGATCTGCTGGCCGGGGACGACCGCCTGGCCCACCGAGACACCGATGGACGACAGGTGCCCGTACTGGGTGTACGTCCCGTCGTGCATCCGGATCACGACCTGGTTGCCGTACGCCCCGCCCCAGCCGGCCTCGACGACGGTGCCGGCGCCGACCGACCGCACGGAGGTGCCGGTCGCGGCGTGGAAGTCGATGCCGGTGTGGCTGCCGGAGGACCACAGGCCGCTGGTGGCCCGGTAGCCCGTGGAGACGTAGGAGCCGCTCACGGGGGCGACGTAGGTGGTGAGGCGCTTGCGCTCGGCCTCGCGGGCGGCGCGTTCCTTGGCCTCGCGCGCCTTCTCCGCGGCCACCTGGGCCGCCTCGGCCGCCCGCTGACGCGCGGCCTCCTCGGCCCGCTTCTCGGCGGCGGCCTCTTCGGCGGCCTGCCGCTGCGCGGTGGCCTGAGCGTCGATCTCCTCGGCTATGGAGTCACCGATGGTGACGACCGGGGTGATGCCGGTCTGCTCGGGGACCGGCTCGACGGCGAGCGCCGGGGCCGCGAGGGTGCCGACGACTCCGGTGGTGGTGAGGGCCGCGACACCCGCCGCGCGGGCGGTGGTGCGCTGCATCCGGCTGGGCCGGCGGTGCTTCCCGGTGGCGCGCGTGAACGCCATGAACAGGCTCGTCCTTTCCTTCCCTCTCGCCTACCGGGTTAGCTGACGGGTTCGGAGCAGGAAGGTCTCCTACGGACCCCCCTCGCTGTGCGCGCGGGCGTCCGATTCACCCCAAGGGACTGGTGGGTCCCCGGCTCCCCTGGCTCGCGCCGTACGGGGACTCGGCGATGGCTGCCCGGCGCCGCGGGTGCGACGCAACTGCCTGACGAACAGCCCGGAAGACGCTAAGGCGGAGGACTTTCAATTCCCAAACGGAACTGCGGTTTTGTAGCACACACCACAGGCCAGACAGGCATCTCTACCGCAATTCCGACATACTTGCGACGCGCTTGCCACGGGTGCCTCCGCGCGCACGTCCGACGGACAGGGCCCCGGTGACGCTCGCGTCACCGGGGCCCCACGCGTGTGCGGCTGATCGCCCGTCTACTCGGCGGCCACGACGGTGACTTCGCCGATCCCGAGGGCCTCGACCGGCTTCTTGATCTGCGCCGCGTCGCCGACGAGGACCGTCACCAGGCGGTCCACCGGGAAGGCGTTGACGACCGCCGCGGTGGCCTCCACCGTGCCGGTGGCGGCGAGCTGCTGATAGAGCGTCGCCTGGAAGTCGTCCGGCAGGTGCTGCTCGACCTGGTCGGCGAGCGTGCTCGCCACGGCCGCCGCGGTCTCGTACTTCAGCGGGGCGACCCCGACCAGGTTCTGCACCGCGACGTCGCGCTCGCCGTCGGTGAGCCCCTCCGCGGCGAGCGTGCGCAGCACGGTCCACAGGTCGGCGAGGGCCGGACCGGTGTTCGGGGTGTCGACGGAGCCGCTGATGGCGAGCATCGACGCGCCCGTGCCGTCGGGTGCGGAGCGCAGGACCTGGCCGAACGCCCGCACGCCGTAGGTGTAGCCCTTCTCCTCGCGCAGGACGCGGTCCAGGCGGGAGGTGAGCGTGCCGCCCAGGCAGTAGGTGCCGAGCACCTGGGCGGGCCACACGCGGTCGTGCCGGTCGGGACCGGTGCGGCCGATCAGCAGCTGGGTCTGGACGGCCCCCGGGCGGTCCACGATCACGACCCTGCCGGTGTCGTCGGCGACCACCGGGGGCACCGGGCGCGGCTCGGCCGCGGAGCCGGTCCACGCGCCGAGCGTGTCGCCGAGCAGCGCGTCGAGGTCGATGCCGGTCAGGTCGCCGACGACCACGACGGTGGCCGTGGCGGGGCGGACGTGCCGCTCGTAGAAGGCGCGCACGGCCGCGGAGTCGATGCCGGCGACCGTCTCCTCGGTGCCCTGGCGGGGCCGGGACATCCGCGAGTCCGCCGGGAACAGCTCCTTGGACAGCTCCTTGGCGGCCCGGCGCGAGGGGTTGGCCAGCTCGTGCGGGATCTCGTCGAGGCGGTTGCGCACCAGCCGCTCGACCTCGCTGTCGGCGAACGCGGGCGCCCGCAGGGCGTCGGCGACCAGACCGAGGCCCTTGGCCAGGCGGGAGGCGGGGACCTCCAGGCTGAGCCGGACGCCGGGGTGGTCGGCGTGCGCGTCGAGGGTGGCGCCGCAGCGCTCCAGCTCGGCGGCGAACTCCTCGGCGGAGTGCTTGTCGGTGCCCTCGGAGAAGGCGCGCGCCATGATCGTGGCGACGCCGTCCAGGCCGGCCGGCTCGGCCTCCAGCGGGGCGTTCAGAAGCACCTCGACGGCGACGACCTGCTGGCCGGGGCGGTGGCAGCGCAGGACGGTCAGGCCGTTGCCGAGCGTGCCGCGCCCGGGGGCCGGGAACGCCCAGGGCTTGGGGGCGCCCGCCTGCGGCTGGGGGTGGAAGTCCATGGTGGCGAGCTGCTCGGTCACTGGGCCGCCTCCTCGTTCTCGGCACCGGCGGCTTCGGCGGTTTCGGCTTCGTCGGCTTCGGGTGCGGTCGGCTCGTAGACGAGCACCGCGCGGTTGTCGGGGCGCAGGCGTGCCTTGGCGACCTCCTGGACCTCCTCCGCGGTCACCTCCAGGACCCGCTGGACGGCGGTGAGGGCGAGCTGCGGGTCGCCGAACAGCACGGCGTAGCGGCACAGTTCGTCGGCGCGGCCGGCGACCGTGCCGAGCCGGTCCAGCCACTCGCGCTCCAGCTGGGCCTGGGCGCGCTCCATCTCCTCGGGCGTCGGGCCCTCCTCGGCGAAGCGGGCCAGTTCCTCGTCGATGGCGGCCTCGATGACCGGCACCTCGACGTCGCCGGAGGTCTTCACGTCCAGCCAGCCGAGCGACGGGGCGCCGGCGAGCCGCAGCAGGCCGAAGCCGGCGGCCACGGCGGTGCGGTCGCGGCGGACCAGGCGGTTGTAGAGCCGGGAGGACTCGCCGCCGCCGAGGACGGTGAGCGCCAGGTCGGCGGCGTCGCACGCGCGTGTGCCGTCGTGCGGGAGGCGGTAGGCGGCCATCAGGGCGCGCGCCGGGACCTCCTCCTCGACGACCTCGCGCAGCTGCTCGCCGATGATGTCCGGCAGGGAGCCGTCGCGCGGGGCGGGCTTGCCGTCGTGGCCGGGGATGGAGCCGAAGTACTTCTCGATCCAGGCCAGGGTCTGCTCGGGATCGATGTCGCCGACCACCGACAGCACCGCGTTGTTCGGCGCGTAGTAGGTGCGGAAGAACTGGCGGGCGTCCTCCAGGGTCGCCGCGTCCAGGTCGGCCATCGAGCCGATGGGGGTGTGGTGGTAGGGGTGGCCCTCCGGGTAGGCGAGGGCGGTGAGCTTCTCGAACGCCGTGCCGTAGGGGACGTTGTCGTAGCGCTGGCGGCGCTCGTTCTTGACCACGTCGCGCTGGTTCTCCATGGACTCGTCGTCCAGCGCGGCGAGCAGGGAGCCCATCCGGTCGGCCTCCAGCCAGAGGGCGAGCTCCAGCTGGTGGGCGGGCATGGTCTCGAAGTAGTTGGTGCGCTCGAAGCTCGTCGTGCCGTTCAGCGAGCCGCCGGCGCCCTGCACCAGCTCGAAGTGGCCGTTGCCCTTGACCTGCGCGGAGCCCTGGAACATCAGGTGCTCGAAGAGGTGAGCCAGGCCGGTGCGGCCCTTGACCTCGTGGCGGGAGCCGACGTCGTACCAGAGGCACACCGCCGCGACCGGGGTCAGGTGGTCCTCGGAGAGCACCACGCGCAGGCCGTTGGCCAGGCGGTGCTCGGTCGCTGTCAGGCCGCCGGAGCCTGCCTCGGCTGTGGCCGTGTGACCCATGGGCATGTACGTCCCTTCGATCGCCGAAATCTGGGTGGAGGTAGCGCAGCCGCAGTGGGCGGAACTGCGGGTTTCCTGCCGATCCTGCCACTGTATGCAAGCGTGCGGGGCCTTCGCGAAGTTCCCGGGCGCCGTACGCCGAGAGCGAGAACGCGGGTGACGGGGCGCGCGGCGGACGGAGGCGAGGGCGTGGATCCCGGTGGCGGGGCCGCGGGGGCGGGCGGGCGCCGAGGGCGTACCCTGCGGGCAGCACCGGGCCGGGCAGCCCGCGACGGGTCCTGGCCGGTCGCTGTCAGTGCCGCGGTCCACAATGGTCCCCGTCAGATCACCGTTCAACGCTTCAGCAAGGAGCCGGCAGCGATGGCCCGCCGTAGTACGAAGACCCCGCCGCCCGACGACTCGTACGAGGAGAAGATCCTCGACATCGACGTCGTGGACGAGATGCAGGGCTCGTTCCTCGAGTACGCGTACTCGGTCATCTACTCCCGCGCCCTGCCGGACGCCCGCGACGGCCTGAAGCCGGTGCACCGCCGCATCGTGTACCAGATGAACGAGATGGGCCTGCGCCCCGAGCGCGGCTATGTGAAGTGTGCCCGCGTCGTCGGCGAGGTCATGGGCAAGCTGCACCCGCACGGCGACGCCTCGATCTACGACGCCCTGGTGCGCATGGCGCAGCCCTTCTCCATGCGCGTGCCCCTGGTCGACGGCCACGGCAACTTCGGCTCGCTGGGCAACGACGACCCGCCGGCCGCCATGCGGTACACCGAGTGCCGGATGGCCGAGGCCACCAGCCTGATGACGGAGTCGATCGACGAGGACACCGTCGACTTCGCCCCCAACTACGACGGCCAGGAGCAGGAGCCGGTGGCCCTGCCCGCCGCCTTCCCCAACCTGCTGGTCAACGGCGCCTCGGGCATCGCGGTCGGCATGGCGACCAACATGCCGCCGCACAACCTGCGCGAGGTGATCGCCGCCGCCCGCCACCTGATCCGCCACCCGAACGCCGATCTCGACGCCCTGATGAAGCACGTTCCGGGCCCCGACCTGCCCACCGGCGGCCGGATCGTCGGCCTGCCCGGGATCCGGGACGCCTACGAGACGGGCCGCGGCACGTTCAAGATCCGTGCGACGGTCTCGGTGGAGCCGGTGACGGCCCGCCGCAAGGGCCTCGTCGTCACCGAGCTGCCGTTCACGGTCGGTCCGGAGAAGGTGATCGCCAAGATCAAGGATCTCGTCGGCGCGAAGAAGCTCCAGGGCATCGCCGACGTCAAGGACCTCACCGACCGGGAGCACGGGCTGCGCCTGGTCATCGAGATCAAGAACGGCTTCGTGCCGGAGGCGGTCCTGGAACAGCTCTACAAGCTGACGCCGATGGAGGAGTCCTTCGGCATCAACAACGTCGCGCTGGTGGACGGGCAGCCCCTGACCCTGGGCCTGAAAGAGCTGCTGGAGGTCTACCTCGACCACCGCTTCGACGTGGTCCGGCGCCGCAGCGAGTTCCGCCGCGGCAAGAAGCGCGACCGGCTGCACCTGGTCGAGGGCCTGCTGACCGCCCTGGTCGACATCGACGAGGTCATCCGCCTCATCCGCTCCAGCGAGAACTCCGGCGAGGCCAAGCAGCGCCTGATCGAGCGCTTCTCGCTGAGCGACGTGCAGACGCAGTACATCCTCGACACGCCGCTGCGCCGGCTCACCAAGTACGACCGCATCGAGCTGGAGGCCGAGAAGGACCGGCTGAACGCGGAGATCGAGGAACTGACCCGCATCCTGGAGTCGGACGCCGAGCTGCGCAAGCTGGTCTCCTCCGAACTGGCCGCGGTGGCCAAGAAGTTCGGCACGGACCGGCGTACGGTGCTGCTGGAGTCGGCGGCCACGCCGGCCGCCGTGCCGCTCCAGGTCGCCGACGACCCGTGCCGGGTGCTGCTGTCCTCGACGGGCCTGCTGGCCCGTACGGCGGACGACGCGCCGTTCGACACCGAGGCCGCCGCCAAGCGCGTCAAGCACGACGTGATCGTCTCGGCGGTGCCCGCCACGGCCCGCGGCGAGGTGGGCGTGGTGACCTCCGCCGGCCGTCTGCTGCGGCTGAACGTGGTGGACCTGCCGCAGCTCCCGGAGTCGATGCCGACGCCGAACCTGTCGGGCGGCGCGCCGCTGGCGGAGTTCGTCTCCCTGGAGGACGACGAGACGGTGGTCTGCCTGACCACGCTCGACGAGTCCTCGCCGGGTCTGGCGCTCGGCACCGAACACGGTGTCGTCAAGCGGGTGGTGCCCGACTATCCGGCCAACAAGGACGAGCTGGAGGTCATCACCCTCAGGGAGGGCGACCGCATCGTGGGCGCGACCGAGCTGCGCACCGGCGAGGAGGACCTGGTCTTCATCACCGACGACGCCCAACTGCTGCGCTACCAGGCCTCTCAGGTCCGTCCGCAGGGCCGCCCGGCGGGCGGTGTGACGGGCATCAAGCTCGCCGAGGGCGCCAAGGTCATCTCGTTCACGGCGGTCGACCCGGCGGCGGACGCTGTGGTGTTCACCGTCGCGGGCTCGCGCGGCACGCTGGACGACTCCGTGCAGACCACGGCCAAGCTGACCCCGTTCGACCAGTTCCCGCGCAAGGGCCGCGCCACGGGCGGGGTGCGCTGCCAGCGGTTCCTCAAGGGCGAGGACTGCCTGGCCCTGGCCTGGGCGGGCGCCGCCCCGGCCCGCGCGGCGCAGAAGAACGGCTCGCCCGCCCAGCTGCCGGACATCGACCCGCGGCGGGACGGTTCGGGCGTGTCCCTGCCGAAGACGGTGTCGGCGGTGGCCGGACCGGTCTAGAGCCCGGCTGGGCCTGGACTCCGGCTGGCCCCGGAGTCCGGGCGGCCCGGAGCCCGGCTAGGCCGGGAGGTCGGCCGGCGGTTCGGCGACGGCTTCCTCGTCCGGGTCCCGTACGTAGCGCAGGACGCCCCACATGCCGTGCTCATCGGCGTCCGGGGCGTCGTCGGCGCACGCCCGGAGCTCCTTGTCGAGGGCGGACCCGTCGATGCCGGCGCCGATCAGGACCAGCTGGGTCAGGCGCGTGTCGCCCGGCGCCCAGGGCTCCGGGTAGAAGCGCAGGAAGCGTCCGACGGCGTGCACGGCGTAGCGGTTGCGCGGGTCGTGCGGGCCGAAGTCGACGTATCCCTTGATGCGGTAGAGCCCCTCGGGCCGGCTGTCGAGGAACGCCATCAGCCGCCGTGGGTCGAGCGGCACTTCGGAGGCGAAGGACACGCTGTCGTAGGCGGCGTGCAGATGCCCGGCGTGCTCCTCGGTGCCGTCCTGTTCGTGCAGGTCGTCGAAGGACAGCTGACCGATGCGCTCCTGGCTCGGCCGGCAGTCGAAGAAGAACTCGGGGTCGACGCGACCGTAGGTGGCGGGCACGACGGCGGCGCGGTCGGTGAGGGAGCCCACCAGGCCGAGCACGCGCTCGGCGTCCGGGGCCCGGTCGAGCTTGTTGACCACGACCAGGTCCGCGAGGGCCAGGTGCCGGTCGATCTCCGGGTGGCGGGCACGGGTGTCGTCGAACTCGGCGGCGTCGACCACCTCGACCAGCCCGCCGTAGACGATCCCGGGATGTTCGCTGGCCAGCAGCATGCGGACCAGTTCCTGCGGCTCGGCCAGACCGCTGGCCTCGATGACGATGACGTCGATGCCGGTGTCGGGGCGGGCCAGGCGCTCCAGGTAGACGTCCAGCTCGCCGGGTTCGACGGCACAGCAGAGGCATCCGTTGCCGAGGGAGACGGTGGAGTCGCCGAGCGCGCCGGCCACCGCCATGGCGTCGATCTCGATGGCGCCGAAGTCGTTGACGATCGCGCCGATCCGGCTACCCCCGCTGTGGTGGAGGAGGTGGTTGAGGAGCGTGGTCTTTCCGGAGCCGAGGAAGCCCGCGAGGACGACGACCGGGATCTGCGGGCTCGGGCTCTGCCCCACTGTGCGACCTCTCTCACGCCGACGCGTGCACCGGCACGCGGCTCGGCATACGTGGCGGAAACGAATGCCGGTCCAGGATACGAGCCGCAGGAAACGCCGCGAAGTGAACGATTGTTAGCCGCTCTTGCCGGGCAGACGTCAGGGAAGGCGCCGGACCGTGCGACCCTCGCTTCCCTCCGTGCGCCTCCTCTCCGCCTCCCCGCCGATCAGAGCCGCTCGGCACCCTGGAGGTGGCACGCGCCACCCATCGCTCGCCGGTCCCCGTCCGCCGACCCGCACTCGACGACCGGCGGGCGGTCGCCTGATTCGGGGGTTGACATGGTCACACAGAAGCACGCCGCGGGCCGGTACGGCTCCGCCGCGGCCTGCCTGCTGCTCGCCACCGCCGGGCTGACACTGGCCGCACACCGGCGGCTGCACGAGCGACGGCTGGAACTGGAGGAACAGGCGATCCGGCGCCGGTCGCTGCAACACCAGCAGCGCATGCACTGGGAGTTGCTGCTGAGGGCGATCGACGACCCCTCCCTGGCCGAGGTCATCGACACGTACGACAAGAGCATCCCCGCGGCGCGGCGCCGCCAGTTCTTCTACGCCAACGCCTGGTACGTCAACCTGTACCACGTCCACCGCGCCGGACTCATGGACCAGGAGGAGCTGTACGGGCACCTGCGCGAGCTGTTCCAGAGCCCCGTCTTCCGCGAGTACTGGGAGGCTTCCCGGCACATGCGCGCCGCGCTCAACGACGCCTCCGAGGAGGCCCGGCTCGGGCGCCTCGTCGACGCCCTCGTCCGCGACCTCGACGAGGCCGACACGGACGAGTGGTGGGTCGTCGGCAAACCGCCTGCCGAGTAGCGACGTCCGGCTCGGGGCCTGCTCCGGCCTGCTCGCCCTGCTCCGGCTCGCTCGTGCCTGGTCCGGTCTACTCGCGCCGCTCGGGCCTTGTTCCCGCCGCTCGGGCCTGCTCGGCCGAACAGGTCAACACACCGGCGCCAGTGGGCACGACGGAGTGTTCTTCAGCGATTCGGCCACAGCCGCCTCGCCGGCCCCAGTAGCGTATGGCCGCCACAACCCCGTCGAGATTTCCCTGTTCCTAAGGACCGGTACCTTTGAAGATCGTGCGCCGCATCGGTGTGCCTCCGAGCGCCCGGGGCAGTGCCTCGGGATCCACCTGCCCTGACGTCTTCGAACTGAGCGACGGCAACTTCGCCGTCATCGGCACCGAGGCCACCGAGGCGCTGGAGGGTGAACTGCCCGCAGACGCCGCCCGCGCGGACTACGAACGCATCGTCGTCGTCAGCCGGGAGACGCTCATCCGCGCCAAGGCAGACATTCCCGACGCCTGACCCCCCGCCCCTCCGGCCGCACGCAACCGCCCCGCCGAGCCGGCTCCTCCGGCGAGCAACCGGTACCCCGTCCCTGCTCGACCCGCCCTCGATGAGGCCTGGCGCCAGAACGGCACCAGGCCCCCGTCGTCCCCGCCCGCACCGCACCTCGGCCGCCCGGTCCGCATCTCGTCCTCGGCGCCGCGCACCCGTTCCCGGCACGCACGCCGTCTCAGGCCGCCGGCACCCGTACCGGCGCTCCCGGCCCCACATACCGCGCCGCCGGCCTGATGATCTTCGAATCCGCGGCCTGTTCCAGGATGTTGGCGCTCCAGCCCACGACCCGCGCCGCAGCGAACGTCGGCGTGAACATCTCGCGCGGCAGACCGCACAGCTCCATGACGACGCCCGCGTAGAACTCCACGTTCGTGTGCAGTTCCCGCCCCGGCTTCAGCTCCGCCAGGATCGCCTCGACCCGCCGTTCCACCTCCATCGCGAACTCGACCCGCGGCCCCCCGAACCCCCGGGCCACCTCGCGCAGCATCCGGGAACGTGGGTCCTCCGTGCGGTAGACGGGGTGGCCGAAGCCCATGATGCGGTCGCCGGCGGTCACCCGGTCGCGGATCCAGGCATCGATCCGCTCCCGGCTGCCGATCGCGTCCAGCGTGTCCAACGCCCGGCTGGGCGCCCCGCCGTGCAGCGGTCCGGACAGGGCCGCCACCGCACCGGTGAGACACGCGGCCACGTCCGCCCCGGTGGAGGCGATCACCCGGGAGGTGAAGGTTGACGCGTTGAATCCATGATCAATGGTGGAGATCAAGTACTGCTCGACGGCGCGCGCCCGGCGCTCCTCCGGCACCTCGCCGGTGAGCATGTAGAGGTAGTTCGCCGCGTAGGGCAGGTCCTCGCGCGGCTCCACCGGCTCCAGCCCCCGGCCGAGCCGGTACAGCGCGGTGAGCAGGGTCGGCACGGCCGACGCGGCCACGACCGTGTCGCGGCGGCGCCGGTCCGGGTCGATGTCGTACACCGGCCGGAAACCGTGCGCCGCGCCCAGCATGGACAGGGCGGTACGCAGTCCGGCGAGCGGCCCGGAGCCACCGGTGGCGCGGGCGACGGCGGGCAGCGCCGCGCGCACGTCGTCGGGCAGCCGTCGCAGCGCCGCGGTCTCGGCGGCGAAGGCGGCACCCCGCCGGGCGTCCGGCAGTTCGCCGTGGACCAGCAGATGCCAGACGTCCTCGAAGCCGCGCGTCCGCGCCAGCTCCACGGCCGAGTACTGGCGGTAGTGGTAGAAGCCCTCCGCGCCCCGCACGTCACCGATCTCGGTGTCGGTGACCACGACGCCCGCGAGTCCTCGGGGCACGTCGACGAGCGTGGCGGCAGACCTGTTGACGGACATGATTTCCCTCTCCGTTCCCTACCCGACTTGACTCGACTGTCCACAGTTGACTATTCCTTTGTCAATATTGACTCAATCAATGCAAGGCCGGACGAGGCGGAGGATCGGTACGGTGACCCGCATGCGTGATCAAGAACCCGGCCCGTCCGTCGGTGCCGAGCGCTGGCTCAGCACCAAGGAGGCCGCGGAGCTGCTCGGTGTGAAGCCCGAGACCGTGTACGCCTACGTCAGCCGTGGCCGGCTCAGCAGCAGGCCCGCGCCCGGCGGCCGGGGCAGCACGTTCGACGCCGAGGAGGTCGAGGCGCTCGCCCGCCGCAACGGGCGCGACGGCGGGACTGGCCCGGCCCCCGGCGGAGAGCTGTCCGTGCGGACGCGCCTGACCCTCATCGAGGAGGACCGGTACTACTACCGGGGCGTCGACGCCGTGGAGCTGGCCACGCGGCGCACCTATGAGGAGGTCGCCGAGTGGCTGTGGACCGGCCGGTCCTGCCCCGGGGCCGCCTTCGCCGCGCCCGAGGCCTCCGTCGCCGTCGCCCGCCGCGCGGTGGCGGCCCTGCCCGAGCACACCGCGCCCACGGACCGGCTGCGGGTCGCCGCCATCGCCGCCGCTGCCGCGGACCCGCTGCGCTACGACCTGAGCGAGGACGCCGTGCTCGGCACCGCGCGCGTGCTGATCCCCACGCTGGTCGCCGCCCTCCCTCCGGTCCGACGCGACGCCCGCCCCGACCAGGGACCACTCGCCCAGCGGCTGTGGACGCGCCTCAGCGGACACCCGGCCGACGAGGCGTCCCTGCGCGCCCTCGACGCGGCCCTCGGCCTGCTCGCCGACCACGACCTGGCCGCGTCGACGCTCGCCGTGCGGGTCGCCGCCTCCGCCCGCGCGCACGCCTACGCGGCCGTCTCCGCCGGACTCGGCGTGATCGAGGGTCCGCTGCACGGCGCGGCGAGCGGACTCGCGCACCGGCTGCTGCTGGAGGCGCTCGACCACGGCAGCGCGGCGCCCGTGGTCGCGGAGGAGCTGCGGGCCGGCCGCCGCGTCCCGGGGCTGGGCCACCGGCTCTACCCGGGCGAGGACCCACGCGCGCGTGCCCTGTTCGCCCTTTTGGAGGACGTCCCCGGGACCGGCCCCGCCCTCGCCGCGGCCCGCGACATCGTGGCCACCACCGCCCGGCACACGCCGCTGCACGCCAATGTGGACCTCGCGCTGGCCGTGCTCACCGCCTCCAGCGGCATGCCCGCCAGCGCGGGCGAGACGATCTTCGCCGTGGCCCGTACGGCGGGCTGGATCGCCCACGCCCTGGAGGAGTACGGGGAACGTCCGCTGCGCATGCGCCCGAGCGGGGCCTACGCGGGTCCGCGACCGCCCCGGCCCCTCCCCTGACGGCCCGCGCGGCGGACGAGCGACGACCCCGGAACGGCTGCGGGCGGCTACGGGCGGCCACCCGGACGGCTGAGGAGGCCGTGGCCGTCCGCGAGCCGAGGCCGACCACGGGAGCCGGGACCGGCCGCGGGCGGTTCGCGGGTCCGTCCCGGACATCACTCCCGTAACACGACGAACCCGCGCGGTGGACAAGTCACCGGGTGCCAAGTCAGGTTAGGCTCACCTCTGTGAGTACGTGCTCAACCGTCTCCAGGGACCTCGACGAGCCCGTCGCGGGCACCGCGGCCACCGCCAGGACCTGGCTGTTGCTGGAGCAGCCCGGGCCCTGGGGGGCGAAGGCGCTCACATCCAGCCACCTGGACCCCGCCCTGGGACGCGCGCTGGAGAAGGCCGCCAAGGGCACGGGCGTGCGCATCGCGCTCATCCGCCGGCCCGGACGCCACGCCGACTGCGGCGCCCTCGCCGAGCGCCGCGTCTACGCGGCCCACACCGTGCCGGGCAGCGCATGGCTGCACGGCGCGACGATCACCGACCCCGAGCTGCTGCTCGGCCTCGACTTCGCCGCCCTCGGCAACGGGGACGCCCGCGGCTTCGACACCGTCCTGGGCGGCCGCCCGCACACCGGCGATCCGCTCGCACTCGTCTGCACCAACGGCAAGCGGGACCGGTGCTGCGCACTGCTGGGCCGCCCGCTCGCCGCGGAACTCGCCGCCTCCGGAGCCGAGGGCGTCTGGGAGGTCACCCATCTGGGCGGACACCGCTTCTCGCCCACGATGCTCGTCCTGCCGTACGGATACTCCTACGGCCGCGTCGAGGCGCACGCCGTCAAGGGCATCCTGCACGGGGTGCGGGCGGGCCGGATCGTACTGGAGGGCTGCCGCGGCGGCTCCGCCTGGGAGCGGCCCGGCCAGGCCGCGGAACTGGCCGTGCGCAGGACGACCGGCGAGAAGCGCGCCGAGGCCCTGAGCGTCACCCGGACGGACGGCAGCGCGCCGCGCTGGGAGGTGACCGTCGCCCACGTCGACGGCCGGCACTGGCGGGTGACCGTCGCCCAGAGCGCCTCGGCCCCGCCCCGGCCCGAGAGCTGCGGCACGTCGGTGCTGGGGTCGCCCGCGCGGATGGAGGTCACGGAAGTCCGCGAGCTGGCGGTGACCACGGCGCTCGCCGGCTGACAACGGCACGACGCTCACCGGCTGGCGGTGGCACGATGCTCACCGGCTGGCGGTGGCACGATGCTCACCGGCTGACAGCGGCACGGCGCTCGCCCGCTGGCGGTGGCCAGGGCGCTCACCGGCCGACCGTGGCGGCGCCGCTCGTCGGCCGACGCACCTAAACCCGCTCCTCCCCGCGGCACCCCGGACGTGCCCCTCCCCCTCGGCGGACCACCCGATCACCGCGCGAGATCCACGTCACAACCCCCTACGGGCCCGCGTACCGGGCCACGTACCGTCAGGGTATGAGCCCCACTCCCCCCGCACGCCGCCTGCGCCTCGGGCTGCCGCGGCGGATGTTCTCACAGGTCCTGCTGATGCAGCTGGCGATCGCCGCGGGCGTCGCGGTGCTCGCGACCGGGCTGTTCCTCGCCCCGCTCGGTGACCAGCTGGACGACCAGGCGATGCGCCGGGCGCTGGCCATCGCGCAGACGACCGCGCAGCAGCCGCAGATCGTGCGGGACCTGCGCACCACGCCCGCCGCGCCGGACGGTCCCGTCCAGCGGGAGGCGGAGCGCGTCCGCGAGGCCACCGGGGCCGAGTACGTCGTGGTGATGGACCGCCGGGGCGTGCGCTGGTCGCACACCGATCCCGGGCGGGTCGGCGGGACCGTGTCGACCGACCCGGGCGAGGCCCTGGCCGGCCACGAGGTCATGGAGATCGACGAGGGCACGCTGGGCCGCTCCGCCCGCGGCAAGGTGCCCCTGCGCGACGGGGACGGCGACATCGTCGGGGCGGTCTCGGTCGGCATCGCCTACGACAGCGTCCGGGCCCGGCTGATCCACGCCATTCCCGGGCTGTTCGCCTACGCCGGCGGAGCGCTGGCCGTCGGCGCGCTGGCCGCGTGGCTGATCTCGCGCCGGGTGCAGCGGCAGACCCGTGACCTGGCCTTCTCCGACATCTCGGCGCTGCTCGCGGAGCGGGAGGCCATGCTGCACGGCATCCGCGAGGGCGTCGTCGCCCTGGACCGGGGCGGCCGTGTCCGCCTGCTGAACGACGAGGCGCAGCGGCTGCTGGACATCGGTGGCGAGGCCGTCGGCCGTTCCCCCGACGAGGCGCTCGGCGCGGGGCGGACGGCCGACGTCCTGGCCGGCCGGGTGAGCGGTACCGACCTGCTCACGGTCCGCGGCCAGCGGGTGCTGGTCGCCAACCGCATGCCCACCGACGACGGCGGTGCCGTCGCCACCCTGCGGGACCGCACCGAACTGGAGCAGCTGGGCCGGGAGCTGGACTCGACGCGCGGGCTGATCGACGCCCTGCGGGCCCAGGACCACGAGCACGCCAACCGCATGCACACGCTCCTGGGGCTGCTGGAGCTGGAGATGTACGACGAGGCTCTGGAGTTCGTGGGCGAGGTGGTCGGTGACCACCGGGCCACCGCCGAGCAGGTCACCGAGCGCGTCGGGGACCCGCTGCTCGCCGCGCTGCTGGTCGGCAAGGCGACCGTCGCGGCCGAGCGCGGGGTCGCGCTGTGGGTGTCGGACCGGACCAGGCTGCCCGACCGGCTGGTGGACCCGGGCGGAGTGGTGACCATCGTCGGCAACCTGGTGGACAACGCGCTGGACGCCGCCGCGGGCACCGCGCACGCGCGCGTGGAGCTCACGTTGCGCTCGGAAGGGCGGACGGTGATCCTCACGGTGCGGGACACCGGCCCCGGTGTCCCGCCCGAGCACCGGGAGCTCGTGTTCACCGAGGGCTGGTCCACCAAGGAACCGCCGGCGCACCGCCAGCGCGGCATCGGACTGTCCCTGGTGCGCAGGCTCGCGGAACGCCAGGGCGGCAGTGCCGCGGTCGCCGAGGCGCCGGGCGGCGGAGCGGAGTTCACCGTCGTCCTGCCCGAGGCGCTGGCCGGGGCGGAACCGGAATCCGCGCTCACCGGCGTCGCCGCCCCCGCGGGCACCGCGCACCGCGCGGAAGCCGCGCACATCGTCGCCGCGGACACCGCTGTCGCCGCGGACACCGCTGCCGAGGAGGAGTCACGATGATCGAGGTCCTGGTCGTGGACGACGACACGCGGGTCGCGCGGGTCAACGCGGCCTACGTGGAGAAGGTGCCGGGCTTCCACGTCGCCGGGCAGGCGCACAATGCCGCGCAGGCCCTGCACGGCCTGGGGGCGCTGCCCCGGGTGGACCTGGTCCTGATGGACCACTACCTGCCCGACCGCACCGGCCTGGAGGTCGTCCAGGAGATGCGGCGGCGCGGCCACGAGACCGACGTGATCATGGTGACCGCCGCGCGGGACGTGACGACGGTGCAGGCGGCGATGCGGCAGGGGGCGCTGCAGTACCTGGTCAAGCCGTTCAACTTCGCCGGTCTGCGCGCGAAGCTGGAGGCGTACGCCGGTCTGCGGCGCACCCTCGACGGCGGTGGCGAGGCCGAACAGGCCGAGGTGGACCGCATCTTCGGCGCGCTGTCGGCCCCCTCGGAGCCGGGGCTGCCCAAGGGCCACTCCCCCACCACGGCGGAGCTGGTGCGCCAGTCCCTGATGAAGGCCGACGGCCCGCTGTCGGCCCAGGAGATCGCCGAGCTGACCGGTGTGAGCCGGCAGACCGCCCAGCGCTACCTGAAGCTCCTGGAGCGCACGGGCCGGGCGCGGCTGACCCTCCGGTACGGCGAGGCGGGCCGTCCGGAACACCGGTACGAGTGGGCCTCCCGCACCTGACGGGCGTACCGCCACGCCGGTGAGGGCACGCGCGCCCTCACACGCCCCTGGCCCCAGCCGTCCGGTCCGGCCGCCGCCCCGTCCGCCTCAGACCGCCCCGGCCCCCGTCAGCGACCGCACCTCCGTCTCGGCGTGCTTGGCCTCGTCCGGGGCCTCCCGCGAGGTGCGGGTGCCGAGCCAGCCCGCGAGGAAGCCCAGCGGAATGGAGACGAGGCCGGGGTTCTGAAGGGGGAAGAGCTGGAAGTCGACGCCCGGGAACAGCGCGTCGGGGCTGCCCGACACCACCGGTGAGAGCAGCACCAGCAGCACGGCCGGACCCAGTCCGCCGTAGACAGCCCACACGGCGCCACGGGTGGTGAAGCCGCGCCAGAACAGCGAGTACAGCAGCACCGGCAGATTGGCGGAGGCCGCGACGGCGAAGGCGAGGCCGACCAGGAAGGCCACGTTGAGGTCCCGGGCCAGCAGGCCGAGCGCGATCGCGACCGCGCCGATGCCGACGGCGGCGAGACGGGCGACGGCCACCTCGCTGCGCGGCTTGCCGCGCCGGCGCCGCAGGGACGCGTACAGATCGTGGGCGACGGACGCCGACGAGGCCAGGGTGATGCCGGCGACGACCGCGAGGATGGTGGCGAAGGCGACGGCGGCGACGACGGCGAACAGAACCGTTCCGCCGGTGGAGTCGGCGCCGCCGCCGAGGTCCAGGGCGAGCAGCGGGACCGCCGTGTTCCCGGCCGCGTTCGACTCTCGTACGGTGTTCGTGCCGACCACGGCGGCGGCGCCGAAGCCGAGGACGATCGTCATCAGGTAGAAGCTCCCGATGAGGCCGATCGACCAGACGACCGACCGCCGCGCGGCCCGGGCGGTCGGCACGGTGTAGAAGCGGGACAGGATGTGCGGCAGCCCCGCCGTGCCCAGGACCAGGGCGAGTCCGAGGCTGATGAAGTCGAACCGGGCGGTCCAGTCCACGCCGTAGGCCAGTCCGGGTGCGAGGAAGGCGTCCCCGTGACCGCTGCGTTCGGCGGCGGTGAGCAGCAGGTCGTCGAAGTCGCCGTGGAAGCGGACGAGGACGAGCACGGTCAGCGCGATGGTGCCGCCGAGCAACAGGACCGCCTTCACGATCTGGATCCACGTGGTGGCCCGCATCCCTCCCATCGACACATAGACGACCATCAGCGCGCCGACGCCGATGACCGTCCAGGCCCGGGCCGTCTCGCTGGTGCCGCCGAGGAGCAGTGCGACGAGGCTGCCCGCGCCCACCATCTGCGCCACCAGGTAGAGAACGGACACGGTGACCGAGGAGGTTCCCGCGGCGATCCGTACGGGCCGCTCCCGCATCCGCGCCGCCACGACGTCGGCGAGGGTGAACCGTCCGCAGTTGCGAACCAGTTCGGCGACGAGGAGCAGCACCACCAGCCAGGCCACGAGGAAGCCCACCGAGTACAGCATGCCGTCGTAGCCGTAGAGGGCGATGAGGCCGGAGATACCGAGGAAGGACGCGGCGGACATGTAGTCGCCCGCGATGGCAAAACCATTCTCCATGGGGGAGAACAGCCGGCCGCCCGCGTAGAACTCCTCCGCGGTGCCGTGCCGGTTGCGGCTCACCCAGGTCGTGATGCCCAGGGTGACGGCGACGAACGCGCTGAACAGCACCAGCGCCAGGGTCTGGTGGCCGACGGTCACGAGGCACCGCCCCGGGCGCCGCGGGTCAGTTCCTGGGTGTCCCAGCGCAGTTCGAGCGCGGCCCGGTCCCGGCGCAGCCGCGCGTGACGGGCGTAGGCCCAGGTGAGCAGGAAGGTGGTGAGGAACTGGCCGAGTCCGGCGACCATCGCCACGTTCACGGCTCCGGCCACCGGCCGGGCCATGAGGTCGGGTGCGGTGGTGGCGGCCACCACGTAGGCGACGTACCAGGTGAAGAAGCCGACCGCCGCCGGCACCACGAACCTGCGGTAGCGGCTGCGCACCTCCTGGAAGGCCGCGCTGCGCTGCACCTCCAGGTACACGTCCGCCGCGTCCGGGACGTCGCCGGGCTCCCTGCGCGCCGACGGCACCGGCGCCGCGGGAGCGTTTTCGGCCGTCGACTCGCCCCAGCCGGAGGCGAGGGCGTCGTACCAGGGGTCGTCGTACTGCGGACCGCCTCCCGTTCCGGAGAGGCGGTCATTGCGTGACTGCATGCCCAAGGATGGACAGAACGGGAAGATCCCCGACTCTTCTTCCCCTCGCTCTTCACCCCATCAGGTGACCGCTCCCGCCCGGTGCCGGGCCGCCGCCGGGCAGGGCGGCGGACCGGGTGCGCTCAGGCCCGGCCCCGGGTGCGCCGCGGTGGGGCCGGGGTGCGCTGAGGCAGGGACCGGGGTGCGCTGAGGCGGGGCCCGGGTCTACGCGTCGATGCGCGACCGGTCGAGCGTCGCCGCCGAGTTCGAGATGAACTCCTTGCGGGGCGCGACGTCGTTGCCCATCAGCAGGTCGAACACCTGCTCGGCGGATTCGAGGTCGGTGAGGTTGATCCGGCGCAGGGTGCGGCGGCGCGGGTCCATGGTCGTCTCGGCCAGCTGGTCGGCGTCCATCTCGCCCAGGCCCTTGTAGCGCTGGATGGAGTCCTTGTAGCGGATGCCCTTGGTCTGGAACTCCATGAGCTTGTCGCGCAGCTCGCGGTCCGAGTACGTGTAGACGTACTTGTCCTGGCCCTTCTTGGGCTGGATCAGCTCGACCCGGTGCAGCGGCGGCACGGCGGCGAACACCCGCCCGGCCTCGACCATGGGCCGCATGTAGCGGTGGAACAGGGTCAGCAGCAGGGTGCGGATGTGGGAGCCGTCCACGTCGGCGTCCGTCATCATGATGATCTTGCCGTAGCGGGCCGCGTCGATGTCGAAGGTCCGGCCGGACCCGGCTCCTATGACCTGGATGATCGCGCCGCACTCGGCGTTCTTGAGCATGTCCGTGACGGACGACTTCTGGACGTTGAGGATCTTGCCCCGGATCGGCAGCAGCGCCTGGAACTCGGAGTTCCGGGCCAGCTTCGCCGTGCCCAGCGCGGAGTCGCCCTCGACGATGAACAGCTCGCTGCGGTCGACGTCGTCGCTGCGGCAGTCGGCGAGCTTGGCGGGCAGCGAGGAGGACTCCAGGGCCGTCTTGCGGCGCTGGGCGTCCTTGTGCTGCCGGGCGGCGATCCGGGTGCGGGCGGCGGCGACGGCCTTCTCCATGACGACGCGGGCCTGCTGGGCGGCGTCGCGCTTGGTGGAGGTCAGGAACGCCTTCAGTTCCTTGGTGATGACGTTGTTCACGATGCGGCGGGCCGCCGAGGTGCCGAGGACCTCCTTGGTCTGGCCCTCGAACTGCGGCTCGGCGAGCCGGACGGTGACGACCGCCGTGAGGCCCTCGAGGGCGTCGTCCTTGACGATGTCGTCCTCTGCGACGCGCAGCAGCTTCTTGGCGCGCAGCACCTCGTTCATCGTCCTGGTGACGGCCTGCTCGAAGCCGGCGACGTGGGTGCCGCCCTTGGGGGTGGCGATGATGTTGACGAACGACTTGACCGTCGTGTCGTAGCCGGTCCCCCAGCGCAGCGCGACGTCCACGCCCAGGTCGCGGGTGACCTCGGTGGGCGTCATCTGGCCGCGTTCGTCGAGGACCGGGACGGTCTCCTTGAAGGTGCCCTGACCGGTGAAGCGGAGGACATCGCAGACGGGCTTGTCGCTCGCCAGGAACTCGCAGAACTCGCTGATGCCGCCGTCGAAGCGGAAGGACTCCTCGCCCTTGCTGCCGCCCTCGCCGAGCCCGTACTCGTCCCGGACGACGATGGTCAGGCCCGGCACCAGGAACGCGGTCTGGCGGGCGCGCTGGTGCAGCGTGTCCAGGGAGAGCTTGGCGTCCTTGAGGAAGATCTGGCGGTCGGCCCAGTAGCGCACGCGCGTGCCGGTGCGCGTCTTGGGGATCTTCTTGGCCTTGCGCAGGCCGCCCTTCGCCTCGAACTTCGCGTCCGGCCCGAGGGCGGCGAAGGCGCCGGGGACCCCGCGCCGGAAGCTGATGGCGTGGGTGTGGCCGCCGCGGTCCACCTCGATGTCCAGCCGCGCGGAGAGGGCGTTCACCACGGAGGCGCCCACGCCGTGCAGACCGCCGGAGGCGGCGTAGGAGCCGCCGCCGAACTTGCCGCCGGCGTGCAGCTTGGTCATCACGACCTCGACGCCGGAGAGGCCGGTCTTGGGCTCGACGTCGACCGGGATGCCACGGCCGTTGTCACGGACCTCCACCGAGCCGTCGTCGTGGAGGACGACCTCGATGTGGTCGCAGTAGCCGCCGAGGGCCTCGTCGACGGAGTTGTCGATGATCTCCCACAGGCAGTGCATCAGGCCACGGCTGTCGGTCGAGCCGATGTACATGCCCGGGCGCTTGCGGACGGCCTCGAGCCCCTCGAGGACGAGCAGGTGCCGCGCGGTGTAGTTGGAACCGTCCCGGTCTGCTCCTGCCAGCAGCGCTGTGGACGGCACGGACGTCTCGGCGGTCACGCGGTTCGCTCCTCGCTGAATTTCAGATGGGGCCCTGATGGGTATGGGCGCGGCGTCGTTCACCGCTCAGAGGGTACCGAGGCCTGGTAGAGCCGTTGTCACGCCACCCTCGTCGGGAACTCACACTAGACCAAGGTCGCATACTTGTTCGATCCCTCGATGGAGTGAAGCACACATCACGTTCCCTTCGAGGCATGAACCATTTAGGCTCCGGGCACGTCCTCATGAACAAACCGGCAACCCAGCCGGCAGGGACTGACACTGACCGACAGCGCGAAACCGTACGACACACAGACACGCACTACGGCACATTCGCCGCCAACCGGCAACAGCCAGCCTCCCCGGAAAGATTTTTCGAGGAAAAGCCACGAGCGGGAACGTTTTGGGGCTGGTTGGATGTTGACCCTGGTACGACAGCTCGTCGAGCTAGAGAAGAGGCGACGTGACTACTGTTCTGACTTCCGCGAGCCCGCTGACGGCCGCTGACCGCTGCGACCGTTGCGGCGCCCAGGCCTACCTGCGCGTCGTCCTGCTGAGTGGCGGAGAACTGCTCTTCTGCGCCCACCACGGTCGCAAGTTCGAGCCGGAACTCAAGAAGATCGCCGCTGAGATACAGGACGAGACCGAGCGCCTGACCTCGGTTCCGGCAACCGCCACCGAGGACGAGCGCTGACGAAGCGCGGCGACCCGACCAAGAGCGCCGACACCTCGCGCCCTACGACGAGCCAGCCCGGCACAGGCCGGTGACGCGGGCGGCCGCCTCCCACTCGGAGGCGGCCGCCCGCGTCGTACGCTCGGTTGCTGTTTCCTGCCGCGCCTTCCAGGCGGCACCGGGGTCTGCCGCTGCTTCCCCTGCCGCGCCGGCCCCGGACTCGGCCACCGTGTCCTCCTCAGGTCACGTCGGGAGCCTTCGCCGCTGCTTCCTGCCGTGCGGCGTCGGGCTCGGCCGCTGCACCGTCCCACCCCGCGTCAGAGTCCGCCGCTGAGCCCCGCTGGGCGGCGCCGGACGCCCCCGTGGCGCTTCGGTGGGCGGTGTCCCAGCCCAGCGTCCGCAGGACGGCGGAGACGCGCGTGTAGACCCCCGGGCTGTCCGGCCGCCCACAGCCGCTGCCGAACGACACGATCCCGATCAGCTTCCCCTGGGCCACCAGCGGTCCGCCGCTGTCCCCCTGACAGGCGTCCCGCCCGCCGTCGTCCCGCCCGGCGCAGAGCATGGTGTCGGGGCGGTACTGCCCCTCGTCACCGCCCGGATACGCCCGCGCACAGCGCGGATCCGGCAGCACGCGTACGCGCGCCCCGCGCAGACTGTTGGCGTAGTCGCCGGCCCCCGAGGTGTCCCCCCAGCCGAGCACGACGGCGCCGCCGCCCGGGCGGTAGGCGGGATCGCCGTCGGGTGCCATCCCTATGGCGGAGCCGGCGGGCAGAGCCTCCGAAAGGGTGACGACGGCGAAGTCCCCGGAGTTGCTGACGTCGTCGTGGGCCGGGTTCACCCAGACGTCCCGCACGGGGATCTCGCGTCCCTCGTCGGAGAGCAGATCCGTACGCCCCGCGATGACCTTCAGATCGCGCACCTGGTCGGCCGGCGTGCCCAGCACCTGCTCACCCAGGCAGTGGGCCGCCGTGAGCACGGTGGTCCGGCCGACGGCCACTCCTCCGCAGAACTGCCCCGCCCGCGTACCGCCGAACCGGTCACGGCTGGAGAGCGCCACGGTCCACGGAGTGTCGGAGGCCTCGACGGGGAACCCGCCCACGACGATGCTGTCGGCCGATGCCTCGGCCGCGGACACCAGCGGTATGGCGGTCGCCGCGGCCGCCAGGACAAGCGGCCGGGCCAGCGCCCGAACAGAAGGGCGACGCATGCAGGCTCCTCACTCTGGGCGGTCATGGAAAACCCAGAGTGATCCACTCGGCTCCGGCGCGCACCCGCGCGGCTCCCGTCCGGATACCCCGAAGGCCCGATACCCCGAAGGCCCGGCCCCCGAGGGGGACCGGGCCTTCGTCGTCCGTAAACCTCGACCTAGTCGAGGTAGTCGCGCAGCACCTGCGAACGCGACGGGTGGCGCAGCTTGGACATGGTCTTGGACTCGATCTGGCGGATGCGCTCGCGCGTGACGCCGTACACCTTGCCGATCTCGTCGAGGGTCTTCGGCTGGCCGTCGGTGAGACCGAAGCGCATGGAGACGACGCCCGCCTCGCGCTCGGACAGGGTGTCGAGGACCGAGTGCAGCTGCTCCTGGAGGAGCGTGAAGCTGACCGCGTCCGCCGGGACGACCGCCTCGGAGTCCTCGATGAGGTCACCGAACTCGCTGTCGCCGTCCTCGCCGAGCGGGGTGTGCAGCGAGATGGGCTCGCGGCCGTACTTCTGGACCTCGATGACCTTCTCGGGGGTCATGTCGAGCTCCTTGGCCAGCTCCTCCGGGGTGGGCTCGCGGCCCAGGTCCTGGAGCATCTGGCGCTGCACGCGGGCGAGCTTGTTGATGACCTCGACCATGTGCACCGGGATACGGATGGTGCGGGCCTGGTCGGCCATCGCGCGGGTGATCGCCTGACGGATCCACCAGGTGGCGTACGTGGAGAACTTGTAGCCCTTGGTGTAGTCGAACTTCTCGACCGCGCGGATCAGACCGAGGTTGCCCTCCTGGATCAGGTCCAGGAAGAGCATGCCGCGGCCGGTGTACCTCTTGGCCAGGGAGACCACCAGACGGAGGTTGGCCTCCAGGAGGTGGTTCTTGGCGCGGCGGCCGTCCTCGGCGATGATCTCCAGCTCGCGCTTGAGCTTCGGCGCGAGCTTGTCGGAGTTGGCCAGCTTGTCCTCGGCGAACAGGCCCGCCTCGATCCGCTTGGCCAGCTCGACCTCCTGCTCGGCGTTGAGCAGGGGGACCTTGCCGATCTGCTTGAGGTAGTCCTTGACCGGGTCGGCCGTGGCGCCGGCCGCGGCGACCTGCTGGGCGGGGGCGTCGTCCTCGTCCTCGTCGGACAGCACGAAGCCCGCGTTCTCGGTGCCCTCGGGCTCCTCCGCGACCTTCGGCTCCTCGATCACCTCTTCCTCGAGGAGCTCGGGGGCCTCGTCCTTCTTCGCCGTGGTCTTCTTGGCCGCCGTCTTCTTGGCGGTGGTCTTCTTCGCGGCCGCCTTCTTGGCAGTCGTCTTCTTCGCCGCCGCCTTCTTCTCGACAGGCGCCTCTTCCTCGGCGGCGGGCTCCGGGGCGGGCGTCGCCGGGGTGGCGCCGGGGGTGGCCTTCCGGCCGGCCGTGGTCTTCGCCGCGACCGTCTTGGTGGCGGTGCGCTTGGCGGGACTCTTCGCTGCGACGCTCTTGCGGGTGCGCTTGGGCTCTGCGGCACTGACCATCAGCGTCACACCCTCTTCCTCGAGGATCTGGTTGAGGCTGCGCAGTACGTTCTTCCACTGAGTGGCCGGAATCTGGTCAGCTTCGAAGGCCCGACGCACGTCATCGCCGGCGATCTGCCCCTCAGCCTTTCCCCGCTCAATGAGCGCCATGACAGAGACGGACTCGGCGATCTCCGGCGGGAGCGTACGGGATGTGCTGGCCGACACGAACAACCTCTCGGAACGTTGGAAAACGGCTTCCGGCCCCGTCCACGGCGGACAGGAGCCGACCGCCGGCTTGGGGATGGGCCGACGGCGCGGGCGGGGGCCGGGGAGTTGCACAGCGCCGTGACCGGCGTCCGTATTCCCTCCGCGGCTGTCACCTCTTAGGTCATCGCGTGGTTCCCGCGAGCGTTACGCCCAATCCGCGTGGCCCGAGTCACACCCCGTAAGCGGTCAAATCCATTAAGAAGTGAACGAAAGCGGTCATAGATGGTTTCTACCCGGAGTACCCCGGACATCGACCTTCTCATCACACCGTCGGACCCCGCAGAGCCACCGGGACTCTGCGGGGTCGACGGCGACGGCGACCGGCCGGGACGACCGTAGGAGGGGTCCGGCCTGCCCGGCCCGCGCCGCTGCGGCGGAATCGCGGTCAGTGCTCGCGCGGGGCGGGCACCACGCGTTCCACCTCGGGGTGGACGGTGAGCAGTTGGCGCATGGCCGCCTCGGCCGCCGATCCGTCTCCGGTGGCGAGGGCGTCGACGATCCGGCCGTGCTGCGCCAGCGCGGTGTCGTTCGGCCGTTCACAGCCCGTGACCGGGCCGCCGGAGACCTGAAGGGCGGCGGAGACGATGCCGGAGAGGTGCTCCAGCATGCGGTTGCCGGCGACCTGGATGAGCAGCGTGTGGAACTCGGCGTCGGCCCGCGAGAAGGTGAGCGCGTCGCCCTGCGCCATGGCGTGTCCCATGATCCCGACCATGTCGGCCAGGCGCTGCTGGACGTCCTCCCGGCCGTGGCCGGCGGCGAGGCGAGCGGCGAGCGGCTCGATCGTCCAGCGCAGCTCGCTGAGCTCACGGCGCTGGTCGTCGCGCTGCGGCCCGAAGGCCCGCCACTCGATGATGTCCGGGTCCAGGAGATTCCAGTCGCTGACGGGCCTTACGCGCGTGCCCACGTTCGGACGGGCGCTGACCAGGCCCTTGGCCTCCAGTACGCGCAACGATTCGCGGACGACGGTCCGGGACACCTCGAAACGCTGGCCGATCTCCTCGGGCACCAGCGGGCGGTCGGCACCCAGGTCACCGGAGACGATCATCTGGCCCAGCTGCTGGACGAGTTGCCCGTGCAGTCCGCGTCCGCGGCTGCCCGCGGCACGCCGGCCGACGCGGCCCAGCTCGGGGTCCGCCCCTTCCCAGGCGGGGGACCCGACGCGGTCGACGGCGGGCGCCTCGGCGAAGGGGTAGCGGTCGAGTTCGCCCGGGTTCGCGAGGCCGGAGTCGGCGGAGCGGGCGGCGGTCATCATGGTGTGCGCAAGGGTACTCACGCATCCTTTGTCGGCGCGGTTCCCAACTCCCTTGAGGTCTTTGGTGAAAAGCACACGAAAGGGTGATCGCTCACCCCGTCGCAATTGACGCCTTATCGGAAAGAAATGGGCTTTCCCCGGGGAGTTGCGCACAGGGCCGGACCGGGCGGTCACCGAGCGTGGTCAGCGGGCCCTGCTGCGCACGGTCATGAGGAGATAAGCGCAGAGCAGAGCGGTCAGGGACAACATCAGTGCACTGCCCACGGGTTGGGCGACGAGGTGCAGAACGGCCGCCACATGACGCTCCCCGCCGAACGGCCACTGCGACAGGAACACCTCCCGCAGCCGCATCGGGAACCCGGCGGCGTTCCGCACGGACGGGCCCTCCCAGACCCTTTGTACGAGGGGCACGACGAGGACCGGAACGGCGACCACGGCCGCGAGTCCGGCCGTGGTGGAGCGGAAGACGCCCGCGGCGAGGACACCGGCCCACGCACACCCGACGACGAAGCCGATCCAACCGGCGCTCAGGGACACCCAGTCCTCCGGCACCCGCGCGATCTCCCCTCCGTAGACCAGGTGCAGCACTTCCGCGTCGCAGGCCACGGTGAGGACGGCCAGGAGCAGCGCGGTCACGGCGGAGACGAGGAGTTTTGCGGTAAGCAGTCCCAGCCGGCGGGGCACGGTGCCGCGGTCCGCGGCCAGGGCGGGGTGGCGGAACTCGTCGCCGAAGGCGAGCGCCCCGAGCAGGCCCGCGCCCAGCGCCGCGGGAGGCAGCGGCAGCTCCCTCGGCCACGCGGCGAGCACGCGGTGCTGCGGGGTGTGTCCGATGCGGGCCAGCACCACGGCGGTGACCGCGGACACGACGAGGACGACGGCACCGGTGACGAAGGCGGTGCCGATGCCCACGGCCCGCCGGAACTCGTAGCGCAGGGGCCGCAGGGGGCTGGGGGCGGAGCGGACGGAAATGGGGGGCGGGAGGGCGGAGGGAGGCACCGGCGAGGCGGAACCGCCGGGGCTGAGGGAGGCCGGCCGGGCCGGGGATGGGGCCGGGCGGTCTCCCGGGGGCGGGGCGGGCACTGCTGTTGCCGTTGTTACGTCTGTTGTTACGCCTGTTGTGGCATCTGTTGTTTGTGTTGCCTCCGGTGGTTCCGCGGGCTGCATTGCCGGGGTTGCCGCCGGTGTGGTTACCGGAGTTACTTCGGTGACTGCTGTTGCTGTAGGCGCCGAGGCTGACGGTGTGACTGGAGTTGCCGTTGGGGCTGTCGGCTCGGTGCCGCCGTCGGCGCCCGGTCCCATGTCGCCGATTTCGTCGGCCAGTTGGTGTACGAGGATGCCGTTCCGGAAGGCGGTCTCGCCGACGTGTGCGCACGTACTGCCGTACACGGAGAGCCGGTTGCCGCCCTCGCGGACGATCTCGACGGAACGGCGGGTGCTGCGGGCCTCCTTGGCCAGGAGCGCGGCGAGCCGGGCGGCGTGCGGACTGCGGACGGCGACGCGTGGACGCAGCCGGGTCCGGGAGAAGTCGGCGGCCTCCTGGTCGGCGACGACCTTGCCGCGGTGGAGCGTCACCACGCGGTCCGCGGTGCGGGCCGCTTCCTTGGGATCGGCGGTGGTGAACAGGACGGTGCCGCCCTGGTTCGCGTAGGCCCGCAGTGCGCCGTGCAGCCAGCGGCTCTCGCGGACGGAGAGGTCGCCTGCCGGGTCGTCGAGGACGAGGGTGTGCGGGTCGGCCAGCAGGGCGCAGGCGAGGCCGAGGCGGCGGTCCATGCCGCGCGAGAGGGTGCCGAGGCGTTCCTCGCGCAGGCTCACCAGGCCGACCGCCTCCAGGACTTCATCGGCCCGCCGGACCGGCACGCCGGCCGCCGCGCACAGCATCCTGAGATGGCCGCGGACGGTGCGCGAGGGGTGTCCCGGCACATCGCCGAGCAGCACGCCGATCTCGCGGGACGGATGGGCGATGCGGTGCAGGGGCCGGCCCCGGAAGTAGGTGATGCCACGGCCGCGTTGGAGTTCGAGCATGAGTCTGAGCGCCGTCGTCTTTCCGGTGCCCGAGGCTCCGAGCAGCGCGGTGACGCGGCCCGCGCGCGCCTCGAAGGAGACGTCGTCGACGGCGGGCGGAAGCTCTTTGCGGGGCTTGCTGGTCAGTCCGAAGGCCTGGATCACCCGATGCAAGATAGCGTGGTATGTCGGGTTTTCCGGGCATCGCACTGCCCACCCGGCACGGGGTGGGCGGCTCGGCCGGGCCTTGTCACCGACGGCTTCCGGGACGGTCGTGCGGCCGTCGCCACGGGGCCGGACCGGGGTCGGCGGGGTCGCTGGTCGGGGTCACACCTCGGGGCGCAGCATCGGCGGGTTGAGAAGGGTGGCGCCGCCGGCGCGGAACAGCTGTGCGGGGCGTCCGCCCTGGCGGGTGGTGGTGCCGCCGGTGGGGACGAGGAAACCGGGCGTGCCCGTGACTTTGCGGTGGAAGTTGCGCGGATCGAGCGCCACCCCCCACACCGCCTCGTACACACGGCGCAGCTCGCCGACGGTGAACTCGGGCGGGCAGAAGGCGGTGGCGAGCGAGGAGTACTCGATCTTGGAGCGGGCTCGCTCCACCCCGTCGGCCAGGATCAGGGCGTGGTCGAAGGCGAGGGGCGCCACGGGCTCGCCGTCACGGCCGTAACCGGCCTGTTCCAGCAGCTCCTCGACCGGTGCCCACCGTGCGTTGCTGGCGTCGCCGCCCGCCCGGGGCGCGGGCAGGTCGGGGGCGAGGGCGAGGTGGGCGACGCTGACCACACGCATCCGGGGGTCGCGCTTGGGGTCGCCGTAGGTGGCGAGCTGTTCGAGGTGGGCGCCGTTGTCCTGGGTGGGCGCGGCCGGGTCGTGGACGCTCAGCCCGGTCTCCTCGGCCAGTTCCCGCGCCGCCGCCTGCGCCAGGTCCTCGTCGGCCCGGACGAAGCCGCCGGGGAGGGCCCAGCGGCCCTGGAACGGCGGTTCCCCCCTGCGCACCGCCAGCGCGCACAGGGAACTGCGGCGCACGGTCAGCACGACCAGGTCCACGGTCACGGCGAAGGGCGGAAAGGCTGACGGGTCGTAGGGCATGCGGCGATCATAGTCGTCTGCCTGACGATAAACACGTCCTTCGCCGGTCGCTCGGACGACTGGTCCCCTTCGGTCCGGCATGTGCGTCACCGTCCGCCTCCGGTCGCCGGGGGCCGTGGTGTCGCTCCAGGTCACACCCCCAGTTGCAGTCCGCCGGCGGCCTCCTCGACCATGGCCAGCCCGAGCCGGCTGACCCGCACCGAGAAGGGGGCGCCCGCCACCCGCAGGCCGGTCAGGCCGATCTCGCCCAGCGGGGCGCTGCGCAGCGGGCGCAGGGTGACCGTCCCGGCCGGTGCGTCGGGGCGGATGCCGGCGAGCGTGGTCGGCAGCAGCACGCCGGCCGCCGCTGCCGTGGCGGCGGGGCGGCAGGCCGCGGGGTGCGGCAGCGGCGCGCTGCCGCTCGTCCGCTGCTCCCCCGCGTACATCTCGGGCAGCCGGTGGCCGAGGGCGTCGGCTGCCGCCAGCACACCCCGCAGCAGGGAACCGGCCTCCTTCTCGTACCCGAAGGCGGCGAGACCGGCCACGGCGACGGCCGTCTCGTGCACTCGCACGGCGCCCGAACGGTGACCGAAAGGGTTGTGGCCGGCCTCTTTCGTGCCGAGCGAGCGCAGCCCCCAGCCCGAGTCCAGGGACGGTCCGCCGAGCAGCCGGGCGAGTTGGCCGGTCTGCGCCCTGTCGAGCAGTCCCGGCGCTTGTGTGCCGCCGCCGAGCAGTCCGGTGTCGAGCAGATGGGCCGCCGCGGCGCCCAGGTGCGGCACCAGCCGCCCGCCGAGCGTGCGCCCCGCCGCCGGCCGGCCGCCTGTCGGGTCCTCGATCCAGAAGTCCCGGCGGAACGCCGTCCGCAGCCGCTCCGCCCACTCCCGCAGGGCGGCGGCACCCGGTCTTCCGCAGGCGTCGAGCAGGTCCGCGCCGAGCAGGGCGGCGCGGTGCGCATGGGCCTGGGTCTCGCAGCGGACAGGACCGCCCGGCTGCGGGTCCGGCACGTAGACGCCGTCCCCGGCAGTGGTGCGCAGCCAGGTCAGGCATCGCTCGGCGGCGGGCAGCAGTTCCTCGGTGTCGGACCGGGGCAGGCCCCAGCGGCGGGCCTCGGCCAGCAACGCCGGGAAGAGCAGGGTGGCCTCGGTGCCGGTGCAGCCCGGCGGCAGGTGCGGGCCCGCGTCCCGCAGCGGCCCGGGGATCAGGCCGTACCCCGGCCCGGGACCGAGGAGTTGGGTGCGCGCGACGGCACGTAGCGTGCCCGCGGCGAGACGGGTGCCGAGGGGCAGGGTCATCCGGGCCGCGGCGAGCGCCTCGGCGGGCGCGGGGCCGCATCGCCAGGGGGCTCCGGCCGCGAGATACAGGTCCGCGGGGCGGGCGGGATCGCGCAGCAGCAGGGCTCGCAGGTCCTCGATGCTCGTCCTCAGCAGCGCGGCCACCGCGGGGGTGTCGCCGGTCGCCTCTGCGGCGGCCAGCGGACTCGTCGCCGTGCGGCCCACGGGCCGGACCGGCGGCCCGGCACCAGGGCGCACCCGCAGCTCCACCGCGGCACTGTCGCCCGGGGCCAGGTCGAGTTCCCACCGCAACAGTCCGGCGGCGGCGACCGCATCGGTGGGCGGCGGCTGGGCCGTGACCGCCGAGGCTCCCGCGGGGCAGGACCAGCGGAGGCCCGAGTCGTGGATCCTGGCGGGCAGGTCGCTTCCCGCCCCACCCGCCGCGATCGCGCTCATGTCGGCCAGGTCGGTGCCGAGGGCCAGCTCGACGGGCAGACGGAGCGGCCGAGAGGCCCAGTTGTGGAGCTTGATGTGTTCGACGCCGTCCGCGTGCCGGGTGCGCTCGACCGTGATCTCCGGGTCCGGGCCCGACGGGACCGACACCCGGAGCGTTCCCACGAACCGTGCGCGGTCGGCGCCGGTCATCCGGGCCTGCACCGGGAGCGGTTCACGTCCGGCCACCCGCAGCCGGCACCGGGACAGCAGCCGTCGGCCGGCGTGGTAGAAGCCCTCCAGGCCGTCACCGGTCAGCTGGCCGTGCTCGGTGGAGACCGCCAGTCCCGGAAGGGCGACGCAGATCATCGCGGTGTGGGTGGCGGGCAGGCCGGCGGCGTGCCGGGGCGGGGGTGCCGCGACCCTCCGTGGAGCGGTCGGCGTGGGGTTTCCGGTCCCGGGGCCGCTGCCTGCGGGGCTGCTCGCACCCGCGGCGCGGGGTGGAGTCTGCTGGTGCATGTCTGGGGTTCCTCTGCGCTCGGTGGGCCGGGGCTGGGGCTGGGGACGGTGTTCGGGGGCCGGACGGCGGGGCTGTGTTCGGGCCCTGGGGGGCGGGGCAGGTGGGTGTTCCGGGACGGGTGGGCGTTCCGGCACCGGGCGGGGTGCCCCGGCACGGGGTGGGGTGTTCCGGCACGGGGTGGGGTGTTCCGGCACGGGCTGGGTGTCCCGGAGCTGCGTGGGTGCCGCGAGGCGGGCGGACGGGGAGGGTGCCCCGCCCTGCCGGGCGCTCCGCCACCCAGGTGAACGGACCGGGCCTCGCCCGGGTCACGCTCGACGGCCCCTGCCGGCCGCCGTCCCCTCCCGTCGTCCCTGTTCTTTCGCTCTCGCCTCCTCACTGGGTTCCTTCTGTCCCCTGCTCACTGACCCGGCTGCCGTTCGTCCTCCGAGTACGCCTCCCGTCCGGCCGCGGCGCGCTTCCGAAGGGCGCGCGATCCGGTCGTCCGGGCCGCCGACGCCCGGTCCGGGCGGGGGTGCCCGGTCGGAGTGGGCGGACGTGTCCCGTCCGTGGGCGCGGACCTCGGTGCCCGCGTGCCGCGCCGGTCCGTGACCGCGGAAGCCGCGGAGCGCGCCCGCCGCCGGCGGCCTGGGCGCGGGGGTGCGGTGGGGCCGGGAGGCGCGGGCGCCGTGGGGCCGGGAGGCAGGGGCTCTGCGGGGCCGGGAGGCAGGGGCATGGGCGTCTCGGGGACGGGTTGGCGCTTCCGCCGGGCCGTGGGCTCCTCGGCAGCGGCGGCGGTGCCGGGGCGGCCCCTCTTCGTGCCCGTCCGGGCGCCGCGTTCCGTGCGCAGACAGCGGCGGACGGACTCCGGGTCGAGGCCCTCGTTGCAGGCCTGGTGGAGAAGACGGGCGAAAAGGTAGTCGGGGTCCGCGCCGAGGGCCATCGCCAGTGCCTCCCGGGCCTCCAGTTCGTCGCCGGACGACCAGGCGACCCAGCCCGCGAGGGTGAGCGGCGCAGCGGCGTGCTCGCCGTAGGGCCCGACGCAGCGCCGGGCCAGGGCGCGCCAGAGCCGGAGCGCGGGGCCGGCCTCGTCGCCTTCCATCCATTCGGCCGCGCGGTCACGCGTCGTGCGGTCCTGCAAGCCCAGGATCAGCGTGGCTGCCTCGCCGTCCGTCAGCAGGGTGTCGTCGTGGAGGTCCGACACGGCCGGTCCGGTGACGGGCGGCGCCTGGGCCAGGCGGTGCATGACCCGCTCCGCCAGCTCGAGCGTCTCCCGGGCCACCTCCGGGCGGCCCGCGTCGTCGAGCATCCGGGCGACCAGGGACATACTGGCCGCGTCGAGCGCCACCTCCTGTGCGACGGAGTCGGGACTCTCCCGGGGAAGCAGCCTGGCGTGCAGGTCCCGCAGGGTGCCGCGCACCTGGATGCCGGCGTACGTGGCGGCGGCGGCCAGCACGGAGGTGCCGGGCAGGCCCATGGGGGTCCCTTCGGCCGGACAGCAGGCCTCGTCGTCACAGCAGTAGGACCAGAAGCGGCCGTCCGCGATGCACAGTGCCTCCACCACGGGTACGTCGAGGGCTCCGCATTCGACGCGGAGTTTCTGGGCGAGCGGTCGCAGCCGGCTCATGACCTGCCGGCCGGACTCGCCCGGTGACGGCTCCTGGCAGAGGAAGGCGACCATCTGCTCGGGCCGGGCGCCGCGCCGCTCGCTGCCGGTCACCAGGCCGTGGACCAACTGCCGGGCCGCGGATGCCCAGTCGTCGACGTGGGCCGGGATGCCTAGACGCGCCCGTCCGCCGAAGCGTCCGCGTCCGTCCCGGTCCCGCAGGGCGACCAGGACGATGCTGTCCTCGGGGCGGTATCCGAGCAGGTAGGGCAGGGCGTCGGCCAGTTCGGCCGGGGTGCGCAGGGTGACCTGCGGCTCGTCGGCGGGCTCCTCGCAGGCGGCGCGGGTGGCCCGGGCGGGGTCGGCGCCGCCCGGGATGTCGCCGTTCCCGGAGGATCCAGTGGTTTCGCTGTGGTTCGTCATGGCCCGACGATCTCGCGGATTGCCAACCTCCGCTTGTGCCTGTGGATAAGTCCGATCAGGGACACGTCACGGCGCTGTCCGTCCATGCCGTCCGTCCACAGTCGGGGCACGGGCGCGGGCACGTTGTCAGTGTCTTCCTGTTGTATGGGAGGCATGGAGCACACGAGCAACGCGGACCTCCGGGCGGCCGCCGACGCGGTCCTCGCCCGCCTCGTCGGTGACGACTCCGGGACGGCCCGGCTGCGCGAGGACCAGTGGCGGGCGATCGAGGCGCTGGTCGCCGACCGTCGCCGGGCCCTCGTGGTCCAGCGCACGGGCTGGGGCAAGTCCGCGGTCTACTTCGTCGCCACCGCGCTGCTGCGTGGCCGCGGCGCCGGGCCCACGGTGATCGTCTCCCCGCTGCTCGCGCTGATGCGCAACCAGGTCGAGGCCGCCGCCCGGGCCGGTATCCACGCCCGGACGATCAACTCCTCCAACACAGAGGAGTGGGAGCAGGTCCAGCACGAGATCGCCGCCGGCGCCGTCGACGTCCTCCTGGTCAGTCCCGAGCGGCTGAACAACCCGGACTTCCGCGACCAGGTGCTCCCGAAGCTGGCCGCCGCGACCGGCCTTCTCGTGGTGGACGAGGCCCACTGCATCTCGGACTGGGGCCACGACTTCCGGCCGGACTACCGCCGGCTGCGCACCATGCTCGCCGATCTGCCGCCCGGCGTGCCCGTGCTCGCGACCACCGCCACCGCCAATGCGCGGGTGACCGCCGACGTCGCCGAGCAGCTCGGCACGGGCGGCACCTCGGACGCCCTGGTGCTGCGCGGCCCGCTGGACCGGGAGAGCCTGAGTCTCTCGGTCCTCCGGTTGCCGGACGCCCCGAGCCGGATGGCCTGGCTCGCCGACCACCTGCACGAGCTGCCGGGATCGGGCATCGTCTACACGCTCACCGTGGCCGCCGCCGAGGAGGTCACGGCGTATCTCCGCCGCCGTGGCCACGCCGTCGCCTCCTACACGGGCAGGACCGAGAACGCCGACCGGCAGCAGGCGGAGGAGGATCTGCTCGCGAACCGGGTCAAGGCCCTGGTCGCCACCTCCGCGCTCGGCATGGGCTTCGACAAGCCGGACCTGGGCTTCGTCGTCCACCTCGGCTCGCCCTCCTCCCCCATCGCCTACTACCAGCAGGTGGGCCGGGCCGGACGCGGTGTGGCGCACGCCGAGGTGCTGCTGCTGCCGGGCGCGGAGGACGAGGCGATCTGGGAGTACTTCGCCTCCCTGGCCTTCCCGCCGGAGGATCTGGTGCGCCGCACCCTCGACGTCCTCGCTCACGCGGAGAAGCCCCTGTCGCTGCCGGCCCTGGAGCCCCTGGTCGAGCTGCGCCGTTCCCGGCTGGAGACCATGCTCAAGGTCCTCGATGTCGACGGTGCGGTGCGGCGGGTCAAGGGCGGCTGGACCGCGACCGGGCAGCCGTGGACGTACGACAGGGAGCGCTACGACTGGGTGGCGCGGCAGCGGAAGGCCGAGCAGCAGGCGATGCGTGAGTACGCGTCGACGACGGACTGCCGCATGGAGTTCCTGCAACGCCAGTTGGACGACGAGGGCGCCAAACCGTGCGGGCGCTGCGACAACTGCGCGGGGGCGAGGTTCACCGTGGACACCTCCGCGGACGCCCTGGACGCGGCGCGCGCCGACCTGGGCCGGGCCGGTGTCGAGGTGGAGCCGCGCCGTATGTGGCCGACCGGGCTGCCGGCGATCGGCATCGACCTCAAGGGACGCATCCCGGCGAGTGAGCAGGCCTCGACCGGCAGGGCCCTGGGGCGCCTTTCGGACATCGGCTGGGGCAACCGGCTGCGGCCGATGCTCGCCCCCCACGCCCCGGACGGACCGGTACCGGACGATGTCGCCAAGGCCGTCGTGGACGTGCTGGCCGACTGGGCGAAGGGGCCGGGCGGCTGGGCTCCCGGCGCCGTGGACGGCCGTTCCCGCCCCGTCGGCGTGGTCACCGTCGCCTCGGCCGGCCGGCCGCAGCTCGTCCACTCCCTGGGGGCACGCATCGCCGAGGTCGGCCGGCTACCGCTGCTCGGCACCGTCGCGTACACCGGTGAGGCTCCCCGGGCCTCCCGCAGCAACAGCGCGCAGCGCCTGAAGGCCCTCGACGGGGCGCTGACGGTGCCGCCCGACCTCGCTGCCGCGCTCGCCGAGCGGCAGGGGCCGGTCTTCCTGGTGGACGACTTCACCGAGACCGGCTGGACCCTCGCCGTCGCGGCCCGGCTGCTCCGCCGTGCCGGCGCCCAGGAGGTGCTGCCGCTGGTCCTGGCGGTACAGGGCTGACCACCCCCGGCACTCCCTCCGGCTCGTCGGCTCACCTGCCCGTCCGTCCCGCTGCCCGCCTGACCACGCCGGCGGGACCGGACACCAGGCCGTCGGGACGGAGGACCCGCCCAGGCAGCGAGGCCGAAGGGGCGTGCGCGGTGAGACGGCGAGGACGGCCGGGGAGACGGCCACGGCGGCTCCTGGCGCCGTGGCCGTCTCCCGGCCGTCCCTCGGCAGACCCCTCCAGGCATCGCGCCGACAAGCTCTGGGTAGGGATATAAAGCGCGCATCACCCGATAACGCTCGACGGGCCCAATTGCTCGTTGCCGCAGCCTAATTCGCCAGGAAGAATTGAGGTCCGCTCCCCGCACGGCTCGTCCGTGTTCCGGTTGGGCTTCACTGCGGTGCGCGCTCCCCCGAATCCGACCCCGCCCGCGGTATGGGCGCGTAGCCGAAGGGAGGAACGTGACCTTCGGATTCGCTCCGTCCTCGACTGCGTCACTGTCGCCGACCGCCGCTTCCGCCGGCCGTGTGCTGGAACCCGCGGAGTGGGCCGCCGCCGGGATCCCGCTGCTGCGCAATCCCCGGGAGGTCGTCAGCGGGCTGCACTCCCGGCACCGCCCCGGGCCCGCCACCGCGATCGTGGCCGTCCTCGACCCGGACGAACGACTGCGCGCCAGCGCCTCGTTCACCCGCCGCACGGCTCCCGCGGATGGCTGGATGTTCCGCAACGTGCTGCTCGACCAGCTGCGCCGGGTCATCCCGCACGACCTGCGGCGCCGCACGCCGGTGCGGACCGCCGTGCTGCTCTACTGCCGTGACGGCGACGCCCGTTGGACCGAGGAGGACGGCGCGTGGATGTGGGGCCTGCGGGACGCCTGCACACTCCACGGGCTGCGCTGCGGGGCCTACATCACGCTGACGCGCGACGGTTGGCAGGTTCTCGGGGAGGGCCGTGGCGGCCGTCGCCCCCACTCCGGTTCCGCACCGGAACCGTTCGCCACCGCCGAGGCGCCGCCTCCACCGCCGCGCACCGGCGGTGCCGCGTCGGAGGTTCTGCGCCGCGCGGCAGCCCGCTGAACGCCTCCGGCGACAGCCCGCTGAGCACCTCCGTACGCTGCTGCCGGGCGCTCCGAGCGCCACCGCACCCAGCACCTAGCCCAGCACAGGCAACGGCGGGTCGTCGTCCGCCGCACTCCGCACGGACGCTACGGCGCGGCCCGCGGCCCGCGGCCGGCCAGCACTCCCCGGCGCAGCCGCGTCAGTCGGCACGCCTCCCGGCCGGCGCCTCACCGAGGCACGGCACCACACCGGACGACGCGAGCAACGAAGCCCCTCACCGTGCCGGTGTCCGATGGCCCCACCGTGCCGTGGCCGAAGACCGGCACCGGCCCCGCCCCCGGCATCCGCCGGAGGCGACCGCGTCGGCTCAGACGCCCGCGCCGAGCACCGAGTTGATGCGCTGCGGGTCGCCACAGACGATCAGCAGGGAGCCGGCACGAGCATGGGCCAGGGACAGCGCGGTGGCGGCATCGGCTTCGGAACCGCCGTTGAGCGCGACGACGACCACGGGCCGGGTGCCGGCACGCTCGGCGACGGAGGCGTCCGCATAGAAGACGTCGTCACCCGCGTCGTGCTGGGCCCAGTAGGCGGTCTCGCCGAAGGACAGTTCGTGGGCGGCCCACGGATGCGGCTCGCCGGTGGTCAGCACCAGCACCTCCCCGGGACCACGGCCCGAGTCCAGCAGCAGGTCCACGGCTTCCTCGGCGGCGTCGAGGGCGCCGTCGACCGAGGCCGGGATCAGCTGGATCTGCGGGGTGGCCGAAGCGGCGGCAGCTGCCGGTCCGGGTTTCGAGGCGGCCGGTCCGGGCTGCGGCGCGGAGGGCCCGGGCTTGGGTGCGGCCGCGTCGCGCGGGGTGCGCTGCGCCGGCGGCGCGGGCCGGTTGGGTCCGGGGCGACCGGGACGCGGCGGAGCCGAGGGACGGGGGCCGGGTACGGGGCGGGGGGTCGGCGCGGTGCGGCCGCTGGCCGGAGTGGCGCGGGGACCCTGGGCACTCTCGTGAATCTGAGGCTCCTCGGGAATGAGAGGCATGAGCTGATTTTTATCAAACGTTGGTGCGGCTCGCGTGGGCGGGTGGCACATAAGTGCGAGCGAAACCGTCAGAAATCGAAGCCGAGCTGACCCTCGATTTCCGGAACGCGTTCCTCCGCCCAACTGCGGGCCTTCTTGAGGTGCCGCCACTGGGGCAGCGCATCAAGATACGCCCACGACAACCGGTGGTACGGGGTGGGGCCCCGCTCCGCCAGTGCGGCCTTGTGCACGGGTGACGGATACCCGGCGTTGTCCGCAAAACCGAAGTCTGCATGGTCGACACCCAGTTCGGCCATCATTTTGTCGCGCTGGACCTTGGCGATCACCGACGCCGCCGCGACCGCCACACACGACTGGTCCCCCTTGATCACCGTACGGACCTGCCAAGGGGCCCCGAGATAGTCGTGCTTGCCGTCGAGGATGACCGCGTCGGGACGGACCGGCAGGACCTCCAGGGCACGCACCGCGGCGAGCCGCAGCGCGGCCGTCATCCCCATGTCGTCGATCTCCTCCGGGGAGGCGTGCCCCAGTCCGTAGGAGGTGACCCACGTCCGCAGTTCCTCGGCGAGCTCGGTGCGCCGCTTGACGGTGAGCAGCTTGGAGTCGGTGAGCCCCACCGGGGGGCGACGCAGTCCGGTGACCGCGGCGCAGACGGTGACGGGCCCGGCCCAGGCACCGCGTCCCACCTCGTCGACACCGGCGATGACCTTCGCTCCGGTCGTGGCGCGCAGGGAGCGCTCGACGGTGTGAGTAGGTGGTTCGTACGGCATGGCGCCCATAGCCTACGCCGCCTCCGATTCTCTCCGACACCCCGGTTCCCCCCGGGACACCGGGCCCGTCGCCGGCGCCGCTCAGGAGCCGTCGGGCCGCAGCAGCGGGACCATCAACCGGTCGATCATCTCCTCCAACTCCCGGTCCGTCCATTCACTTCCGCAAATCTTCGAGCGGTACATCATCATCGCCGGGATCGCGTCGAAGACGTATCCGTTCGCGGCGTCGGGACGCACCTCGCCACGCGCTATTCCGCGGGTGATGACCTCGCGAAGCATGCGCATGGTGGGCTCGATGACGCCCTCGACGATCACGGCGTGGAACCGGTCCGCCTGTAGGTTGTCGCACTCGTGAATGACCGACTGAAGGGCGAACCCGGTGCGGGAGTACATCGCGTCCCGCGCCCGGCGGCACAGCACCAGCAGATCCTCGCGCACACTCCCGTGATCGGGCACCGCGTCGAAGCTCGGCAGCCCGGACCGCAGCGCGTCGGCGACGAGGTCCTCCTTGGACGGCCAGCGCCGGTAGACCGCGGCCTTTCCGGTCTGGGCACCGGTCGCGACGCCTTCCATCGTCAGGCCTTTCCAGCCGACGGTGCCGAGCTGCTCCAGCGCGGCGTCGAGGATGGCGCGTTCGAGCACCGCACCACGACGGCGCGAGGCCGACTGAGCGGGGGCGGCCTCCCGGTGCTGCGGGGTGGTCATGAGGCTGTCTCCAGGGAAGGGAGCGGATCTTCTTCGGGGGATCTTCTTCGGGGGATGGACCCGGGCGCGCGACCACAACGGGGGACGGGGACTCGCGGCGCGCGGCGGGACACGCGGCAGGAACACGCGGCGACGGGAAAAAGAGAACGGTTGCGTTCACTGTCTGGTTGTCACTACCTTGGTCAGAACAGTGAACGCGAGCGTTCACTAAGGAACTCGTGGGGGACCCATAGTGACAACCTCTCCAGTGATCCAGGACGACAAGCCGGGTGCGGTTCGCCGGGAGCGGCGCCCCGGCGTCGCACTCGCCGTCATCGCGGCCTGTCAACTCATGGTCGTACTCGACGCGACGATTGTGAACATCGCGCTCCCGCACATTCAAGAAGCGCTCCGGTTCAGCACCACCGACCTCACCTGGGTGGTCAGCGCCTACACCCTCACCTTCGGCGGACTGCTGCTCCTCGGCGGCCGGGCCGGTGACATCCTCGGCCGGCGCCGCGTCTTCATGACCGGCATCCTCATCTTCACCCTCGCCTCCCTGCTCGGCGGATTCGCCCAGGAGCCGTGGCAGTTGCTCGCCGCGCGCGTCCTGCAGGGGATGGGCGGCGCGATCGCCTCGCCCACCGCACTGGCGCTCATCACCACCACGTTCCCCGAGGGACCGGAACGCAACCGGGCCTTCGGTGTCTTCGCCGCGGTCTCCGCGGGCGGTGGCGCGATCGGCCTGCTGGCCGGCGGCATGCTCACCGAGTGGCTCGACTGGCGCTGGGTCCTCTTCGTGAACGTGCCGATCGGCGTGCTGATCGCCGTACTGACCCCGATGTACATCAGTGAGTCCGCACGCCACTCCGGCCGATTCGACATCGCCGGAGCCGTGACCTCGACGGCCGGCATGGCCTTGCTCGTGTACGGCTTCATCCGGGCCGCGGAAGAGGGGTGGGGGGACACTCTGACCATCGGGTCCTTCGGTGCCGCGGCCCTGCTGCTGCTGGCTTTCGTGGCCATCGAGTCCCGGGCCAGGGAGCCGATCACCCCGCTGAGGATGTTCGCCGACCGGAACCGCTCCGGCACGTACGTGATCATGCTGTGCCTGGCCGCGGCGATGTTCGGCATGTTCTTCTACATCGTCCTGTTCGTGCAGAACGTGCTGGGCTACAGCCCGATCCAGGCCGGTCTCGCCTTCCTGCCGGTCACGGTGGTCATCGCCCTCGGTGCGGGGGTGTCGCAGCGCTTCCTGCCGGTGCTCGGCCCCAAGCCCTTCATGCTCGTGGGCTCGGCGCTCGCGGCCGTCGGGCTGGGCTGGCAGGCGCTGATCAGCTCCGACAGCTCCTACGTCGGCGGAGTGCTCGGCCCGATGCTCGTCTTCGGCTTCGGCATGGGCCTGAACTTCGTGACCCTGACGCTCACCGCCGTCTCCGGCGTCGCCCAGCACGAGGCGGGCGCGGCATCCGGGCTGCTCAATACGACGCAGCAGGTGGGCGGCTCGATCGGTCTGGCCATCCTGACGACCGTGTTCGGCACGGCGAGCAGGGAGGAGGGCGAGAAGCAGCTGCCGGACTTCCTGGCCAACGGCTCGCCGGCGGAGAAGGTGGAGTTCGCCCGCACCCACCAGCTGCCGGCGCCATGGGGTCACGACGTGCTGGCGCAGGGCATCTCCGCGGCCTTCATGCCGGCCGCCGCCATGGCCGTGCTCGCCCTGGCCACGGCCTGGTTGGTGATCCGCGTCCGCAAGAGCGACCTGGAGGCTCTCTCCGGCTCCGCCGGTCCGGGCATGGGCTGACGACGGGGCGGCGTCGGCCGGCGGGGCCTCGCCGACAGGTGTCATGAGGACCTGTGGGCGACGACCGCTCCGGCCCCCGCCGGTTCCCCGTGCCCCTTCACCACCCTGAGCCGTCCGGCGTCCGACGTCCGGCCGGAGACGACATCCCCGGGCGCGCGCACTCCTCGTCCCGACCATCCCGACCCCCTGACCTCCGTGACCACCTGCGGGGTGCTTCGTCTCCCCCGCACAGCCGATGTCACGACAACGGGCCGCGGTTACGCAGAGTTCCCACCGAACACGCAGAGTCCATGAGACCCCGGTCCAAGGACACGGCACGGCCGTCAGCCGCCCCCCGCCCGGTGACCGGCCCGGCACTCAGCCCGGCCCCACGCTCGGCCCGGCCCAGTGCTCAGCCCGCCTCGGTCAGCCAGCCCGGCAGCGCTTCCGTCCGCCTCGTCCACTCCGCGGGCGGCGCGCCCGCCTTGTCGGCCGCGACGACTCCGCCCACGATGGCGCAGGTGGTGTCCACGTCCCCGCCGGCCTGGGCGGTCGTCCAGAACGCCTGCTCGTAGTCACCGAGGGCGCGCGCGGCCGACCACAGCGCGAACGGGACCGTGTCGTGCGCCGTCGTACGCCGCCCGCAGCCCAGTACGGCCGCGACCGTGGCCGCGTCGCCGTAGTCGAGCATGTCCCGGGCGCGCCGCAGACCGGCCCCGACCGCGCTCTTCGGTACGAGTTCGATCACCCCGTCGAGGAGCTGCTCGGCGCCGGGCGGTCCGCCGGGCGCGGCGGCCAGGGCGGCGGCAGCGGCGACGGCCATGGCCCCGACGACGGCCTCACGGTGCTGGTGCGTGGGGTAGGCCGAGATCTCGGCCTGGTGGGTCGCCTGCTCCGGATCGTCCGCGTACCAGGCGCCCAGGGGCGCGATGCGCATCGCGGCGCCGTTTCCCCAGGAGCCCTGCCCGTTGAAGAGCGCGGCTGACAGTTCCCGCCAGTCGCCGCCCTCCCGCACCAGCCGCAGGAGCCGGTCGGCCGTGCGGCCGTACGCCCGGTCGGCGTCGTGGTGCTCGGCGAAGGAGTGCGCCAGCGCGTCCTGGTCGATGCGGTGGTGGGCGGCCAGCACGCGGACCACGGAGGACGCCATCTCGGTGTCGTCGGTCCACCGCCAAGGCCCCGGCGGCAGCTCGCGCCGCTTGAGCAGCGGATAGTTCACCGGCACGAAGAACTGCGAGCCCAGCGCGTCGCCCACCGACAGTCCGCGCAGGCTGGCCAGGGCGCGGTCCAGGCGCCCGTCGGGTGAGGAGTGAGCGGTCATCGCCCTGCCACTCTATCCGGTGATCCCGTACGGTTCCGGATCTCGCCAGCGGTCGAACGGACGGTCGAGGGTGTACTTGCCGTCCGCACCGAGAACGAGCATCCGGTACTCACCGTTCCCGGGATTGGACAGCGACTCGAACTCGGCCACCGTCCAGTGGAACCACCTCATGCAGAACAGCCGCATGGCGAGGCCGTGCGTCACCAGCAGGACGTTCGGCGGGTGGTCCGGGGCCTCGAAGCTGCGGAAGAGGCTCTCCAGGAAGTTGCCGACCCGGTCGTAGACGTCGGCGCCGGACTCGCCCTGGGCGAAGCGGTAGAAGAAGTGGCCGTAGGCGTCCCGGTAGGCCTTCTGGAGGCGGACGTCCTCGCGGTCCTGCCAGTTCCCCCAGTCCTGCTCGCGCAGCCGCGGCTCCTCCCGCACCCGTATGAGACCGGGGTCGAGCTGAAAGGCGCGCAGCGTCTCGTGGGTCCGGCGGTAGGGGGAGACGTACACGCTGACGCGCTCCCGGCCGAACAGCTCGCGCAGGGCCTTCCCCGTCTCCTCCGCCTGCCGCCGGCCCTGCTCGGTCAGCGCCAGCGCGTGGTCGGGTTCGCGCTCGTACACGGAGTCATCGACGTTGCCGGTCGACTCGCCGTGCCGGACGAGGACGATGCGCCGTGGTCGTGCCATGCCAGAACCCTAGATCGGGACGGCGGTGGGCGAGCACCCGCACCGGCTCCGTACGGCGTAGGTCACACACGGGGCTCACACCGTCCAGGAGGGCTCCAGCTCCACGATGTCCCCCGTCAGGGCCGCCACGTCGGCCTCGGTCTGGGCGCGCAGGGCGAGGCGTTCCACCCGCTCGGTGCGGTACTTGCCGTGCTCGGCGGCCGACTGCCACATCGACAGCACCAGGTACTCGTGCCCCGGCGCCTCGCCGAACAGCCCGCGGACCATGCCCGGCGAGCCCGCCATCGCGGGGTTCCAGACCTTCTCCTGCATCAGCACGAAATGCTCCGCCCGCTCCTCGTGGACCCGGCACAGAGCGACCCGCACCAGATCGGTGTCGGTGAAGCGGGGTTCGAAACCGGTCTTGACGTCGAACCGGTAGTCGAAGAGCCGGGACTGGGCGTCCTTGAACGTGCCGGACTGGGCCGCGGCGAGCCGGTCGTGGGAGCGCGCCATGAACGAGTCGTAGAAGGCCCGGCTCTCCCAGAAGGCGAAGACGTGCGCCACGTTCGGCCGTCCCCGGCTCCAGCCACCCCCCTGCCCGCGAAATCCCGGCTCTCCCAGAAGCCCCGCCCACTTCCGCTGCCCCCGCTCGAACCCCCGGCGGTCCACCACGGTGCAGCGAATCCACTTGACCAGCACCGCGCCATGGTAAAGCCACGGAGCGTGGTCCCGGTCACTCTCGTGCGCAACGCTCGTCCGCATGTGCACGCGCGCGCGTGGCAGGATGGACAACCGGCCGTGACCGCTCGGCAGTTGGAGTGGACGGGCGGGACGGGGACCGGGAAGGGGAAGTTCGTGAACGGCCTCAGCAAGGGGATCCGCAAGGTAGAGGTCGCACTGCGGTGGGACCCGAGTCCGGCCGGGCAGCCGCCCACCGATCTGGATCTGATCGCCGCGACATATCTGGCGAGTGACCCCTACGGCGATCCCGCCTATGTGGTGCACTTCGACAGCCGCTCCCCCGACGGCACCATCTATCTCAACCGTGACAGCCGGGACGGCAAGGGCTTCGGATTCGACGAGGTCATGGTCCTGGAACTGGAGCGCCTGGACCCGCGGTACGCGCGCGTGGTGGTCGGTGCGGCCATCCAGCAGCGTTTCGGGGAGCGGGGCTTCGCCGGGGTGGGCAATCCGGGGCTGCGCATCCGTGAGGGCTACACGGACCTGGCCACGGACGACTTCGGCGGGGTCCTGGAAGCGACGGCGGCCACGGTCGCGGAGTTCGCCCGTGACGAGACGGGAGCATGGGAGTTCCACGCCGGGGTCCATGGGTACGAGGGCGATCCGACGGACTTCGCCCGCACCATGGGGGCGGCTCGCCGCCCCTGACGCCCTCATCCATGAGCGCCCGCAGGCGCTCGTGAGTGCCCATGGGCGCCCGTGAGAGCCCATGGGTAAGGGGCGCCGCCCAATGGGCGGCGCCCCTTACCCATGGGGTGCCGGGCGTCAGCTGCAACCGCTGGTCGAGCCGCAGCCCTCGCAGATGTAGCAGGAACCGGCGCGCTGCATCTTCGTGCCGCAGGAGAAGCACAGCGGGGCGTCGGCCTGGATGCCCAGCTGCATCTCCACCAGCTCCGCGCTGGTGTGGGCCTGCTGCGGGGCGGGCTTGGCCGCCTCGGCCTCGGCCTGCGGCGTGGCGACCGCCTTCAGCTCCTGGGCGCGCGGCGCCGACTGGGCCAGGCCCTCGACGTCGACCTCGTCGTCGGACGGCTCGTACGAACCGGTCTCCAGGTGACGCTGGCGCTCCTCGGCGGAGTGGATGCCGAGCGCGGAGCGCGTCTCGAAGGGCAGGAAGTCCAGCGCCAGGCGGCGGAAGATGTAGTCGACGATCGACTGCGCCATCCGCACGTCCGGGTCGTCCGTCATGCCGGCCGGCTCGAAGCGCATGTTCGTGAACTTCGAGACGTACGTCTCCAGCGGCACGCCGTACTGGAGGCCGACGGAGACCGCGATGGAGAAGGCGTCCATCATGCCCGCGAGGGTCGAACCCTGCTTGGACATCTTCAGGAAGACCTCACCGAGACCGTCGTCCGGGTAGGAGTTGGCGGTCATGTAGCCCTCGGCGCCGCCGACCGTGAAGGACGTGGTGATGCCGGGGCGTCCCTTCGGGAGGCGCTTGCGGACCGGGCGGTACTCGACGACCTTCTCGACCGCGGCCTCGACGGCCTCCTCGATCTCGGCCTTCTTCTCCTCCTCCTTCTTCTTGGCGGAGAGGGGCTGGCCGACCTTGCAGTTGTCCCGGTAGATCGCGAGCGCCTTGACGCCCAGCTTCCAGGCCTCGTAGTAGATCTCCTCGACCTCCTCGACGGTCGCCGACTCCGGCATGTTGACCGTCTTGGAGATGGCACCGGAGATCCACGGCTGGATCGCGGCCATCATGCGGACGTGGCCCATCGGGGAGATGGCGCGCTCGCCCATGGCGCAGTCGAACACCTCGTAGTGCTCGTGCTTGAGGCCGGGGGCGTCGATCACATTGCCGTGCTCGGCGATGTGGGCGACGATCGCCTCGATCTGCTCCTCCTGGTAGCCCAGGCGGCGCAGGGCCTGCGGGACCGTGCCGTTGACGATCTGCATCGAGCCGCCGCCGACCAGCTTCTTGAACTTCACCAGGGCGAGGTCGGGCTCGACGCCGGTGGTGTCGCAGGACATCGCCAGGCCGATGGTGCCGGTCGGGGCGAGGACGGAGGCCTGGGAGTTACGGAAACCGTTCTTCTCCCCGAGGCGCAGCACGTCCTGCCAGGCCTCCGTGGCGGCGGCCCACACCGGGGTGTCCAGGTCGTCCATGCGCACGGCCGTGCCGTTGGCGTCGGCGTGCTGCTTCATGACGCGCTGGTGGGCACCGGCGTTGCGGGCGTAGCCGTCGTACGGGCCGACGACCGCGGCGAGTTCGGCGGAGCGGCGGTACGCCGTGCCGGTCATCAGGGAGGTGATGGCGCCGGCGAGGGCACGGCCGCCGTCCGAGTCGTAGGCGTGGCCGGTGGCCATCAGCAGGGCGCCAAGGTTGGCGTAGCCGATGCCGAGCTGACGGAACGCGCGCGTGTTCTCGCCGATCTTCTGGGTCGGGAAGTCCGCGAAGCAGATCGAGATGTCCATCGCGGTGATGACCAGCTCGACGACCTTCTGGAAGCGCTCGGTCTCGAAGGACTGGTTGCCCTTGCCGTCGTCCTTCAGGAACTTCATCAGGTTCAGCGAGGCCAGGTTGCAGGACGTGTTGTCCAGGTGCATGTACTCGCTGCACGGGTTCGACGCGGTGATCCGGCCGGACTCGGGGCAGGTGTGCCAGGTGTTGATGGTGTCGTCGTACTGGATGCCCGGGTCGGCGCAGGCCCAGGCGGCCTCGGCGATCTTGCGGAAGAGCGCCTTGGCGTCGACCTCCTCGATGACCTCGCCGGTCATGCGGGCACGCAGGCCGAACTTGCCGCCCTTCTCCACGGCCTTCATGAACTCGTCGTTCACACGGACCGAGTTGTTGGCGTTCTGGTACTGGACGGACGTGATGTCGTCGCCGCCCAGGTCCATGTCGAAGCCCGCGTCGCGCAGGACGCGGATCTTCTCCTCCTCCTTGACCTTGGTCTCGATGAAGTCCTCGATGTCGGGGTGGTCCACGTCGAGGACGACCATCTTGGCGGCCCGGCGGGTGGCGCCACCGGACTTGATCGTGCCGGCGGAGGCGTCGGCGCCGCGCATGAAGGAGACCGGACCGGAGGCGTTGCCGCCGGAGGAGAGCAGTTCCTTGGACGAGCGGATGCGGGACAGGTTCAGCCCGGCGCCCGAACCGCCCTTGAAGATCATGCCCTCTTCCTTGTACCAGTCGAGGATCGACTCCATGGAGTCGTCGACGGACAGGATGAAGCAGGCGGAGACCTGCTGCGGCTGCTTGGTGCCGACGTTGAACCAGACGGGGCTGTTGAAGCTGAAGATCTGGTGCAGGAGGGCGTAGGCCAGCTCGTGCTCGAAGATCTCGGCGTCGGCGGGCGAGGCGAAGTACTTGTTGTCCTCGCCGGCCTGCCGGTAGGTCTTCACGATGCGGTCGATCAGCTGCTTGAGGCTGGTCTCGCGCTGCGGGGTGCCGACGGCACCGCGGAAGTACTTGCTGGTGACGATGTTGACCGCGTTCACCGACCAGAAGTCGGGGAACTCGACGCCGCGCTGCTCGAAGTTGACCGAGCCGTCGCGCCAGTTGGTCATGACGACGTCACGGCGCTCCCAGGCCACCTCGTCATAGGGGTGGACCCCGGGGGTGGTGTGGACGCGCTCGATACGGAGCCCCTTGCCCGCCTTCGTGCCCTTGGCGCGGGAACTCCGTGCCGGACCGCTCGCCGTCTCTGTCATGCCGCCTCCCTGTACGGGCGAAAACGCCCTGAAGTGCCCCGTTTGTTCCCGTGGCACGGTGTTCTGTCTGGTGTTGCGGGCCCTCTCGCTCCGCCCGCAACAGGTCTTCTTCTTCGCCGCCGTCCCGGCCGGTCCCGGTCACTGCCGCCGGGGCCGGCCCGCCGGTCAGTCGGCGGCGCCTGCGGGCTCGGGGACCTCGGCGGTCCCGCCGCGCCCGCGGTCGTCTTCCCGGCCCCCCGCGACAGCGTCCTCGCGGTCTTCGTCGACCGCGGCGGGGCGTCCCGTCTGTTCCCTGAGTTCCGTGATGGCCGCCTCGAAGTCCTCGAGCGAGTCGAACGCCCGGTAGACCGAGGCGAACCGCAGATAGGCGACGAGGTCGAGCTCCTGCAACGGGCCGAGTATGGCCAGCCCCACGTCGTGGGTGGTCAGCTCGGCGCTTCCGGTGGCCCGCACCGCCTCCTCGACCCGCTGGCCGAGCTGGGCGAGTGCGTCCTCGGTGACCGGCCGCCCCTGGCACGCCTTGCGCACGCCGTTGATGACCTTGGTGCGGCTGAACGGTTCGGTGACCCCGGACCGCTTGATCACCATGAGCGAGCACGTCTCCACGGTCGTGAAACGACGGGAGCAGTCAGGGCACTGGCGGCGCCTGCGGATCGACGTGCCGTCGTCGGTCGTACGGCTGTCGACGACACGGCTGTCGGGGTGCCTGCAGAAGGGGCAGTGCATGGACTCCAACCCTCCTCACAGCAGACTCGATAGCCTCGGAAGGCCTCTTGGGCCTCTCCCGAAGCAGCCCCCAGCATAGGCGATCGCCGCGGGCCCGAAGACCCGGGGGACCACAACTTGTGGGCTGCTCGCGCAATCCAACCACTAGATGTGGGGATTGGCTCATACATTCAGCTACACGCGCGTGTCGCCTTCACACGGGCCGCCGTGCGCCGGACGGGACGGCCCCGCCGCGCCGGACGGGACGGCCCGGCCGCGCCGGACGGGTCCGCACAACCGCACCGCAGCACCGCGCGGGAAGGCCCGCCGCGGCACACATGCGGAGATACGGTGGGCGCCGCGAGGAGGGGGCGTGGGACTCCCGCACAGGGTGGGAACCAGGTCCCGCCGGGCGGGTCACCGAGTGGCAGACTGAGCGTGCCCGCGAGGTCGTCGCCCCGGCGGTGAAGCGTACAGCAGCGAGCCCCTCCGCCTACCGGACGACGCGGAAGCCATACACCTGGACACGGGATCACGCCACGCGATTCGCGTTTTTTCACTCGAACGTGTGTTTGGCGCAACCTTTCGAAAGCAACTACCGTTGTCCGAGCAGGGAGACCATCGAGAGGGGCCGACGTGACCACCACCGCAGACAGTGCCGCCATCACTGCCCACGACCGCTCACCGGGCCGACTCGAACCGGTGCACGCGGTGACCGACGCCACGAGTCCCGAGGGGCCCAAGCGCTCCCTGCCGGGCCGACCTCCAGGGATCCGGGCGGACAGTTCCGGGCTCACCGACCGCCAGCGGCGGGTGATCGAGGTCATCAGGGACTCCGTGCAGCGCCGTGGCTACCCGCCGTCGATGCGGGAGATCGGCCAGGCGGTCGGCCTGTCGAGCACCTCCTCCGTGGCCCACCAGCTGATGGCACTGGAGCGCAAGGGCTTCCTGCGTCGTGACCCCCACCGCCCGCGCGCGTACGAGGTGCGCGGCTCCGACCAGGCGGCTTCGGTGCAGCCCACCGACACCGCCGGCAAGCCCGCGGCGTCGTACGTCCCGCTCGTCGGCCGCATCGCCGCCGGCGGCCCGATCCTCGCCGAGGAGTCCGTCGAGGACGTGTTCCCCCTGCCGCGGCAGCTGGTCGGTGACGGCGAGCTGTTCGTGCTGAAGGTCGTCGGCGACTCGATGATCGAGGCCGCCATCTGCGACGGGGACTGGGTCACGGTCCGTCGCCAGCCGGTCGCCGAGAACGGCGACATCGTGGCCGCGATGCTCGACGGCGAGGCCACCGTCAAGCGCTTCAAGCGCGAGGACGGCCATGTCTGGCTCCTCCCGCACAACGCGGCGTACGAGCCGATCCCCGGCGACGACGCGACCATCCTCGGCAAGGTCGTGGCCGTCCTGCGCCGCGTCTGAGCGGCCCCGGCGAGCGGACCTCCTGCTACGGGTCCGGTCTCGCCGCTGCGACCGGGCCCCGGGACCCCTGCGCCGGTTCCGGGGCCCTGCTCCACCTCCGGCCCCTGTTCCGGTGCCCTGGCTCTCTGCGCTCGGTGCCGTGCTCTGCGGTCCCCGGCCCGGTTCTTGGCCGCCCCGGTGTCCGGCTCCCTCGGATCGGGGGTTAGCCTGTCGCGGCGCCGCGACAGGCTAACCCCCGATCATGCGTGCCCGTGGGTCATGCGCGTGCCCGCGGGTCACGCGGGCCCCTACCGACCATGCCTGTGACCGACCATGCCTGTGCCCGCATCCCGCGGCGCCCTCCGGCAGTGCTCATCCGGCCTCCGCCTCCCGCGCCACGGCGTCGATCGCGGCCAGCGACTTGCGGACCTGGTTACGGTCCGTGGTGTACCAGAAGTCGGGGAGTGACGCCTTCAGATAGCTGCCGTAGCGGGCCGTGGCCAGGCGCGGGTCCAGCACCGCGACCACGCCCCGGTCGCCCGACGCCCGGACGAGCCGGCCCGCCCCCTGCGCCATGAGCAGTGCCGCGTGCGTGGCGGCAACCGCCATGAAGCCGTTGCCGCCGGCCTCCTCGACCGCCTTCTGCCGGGCGCTCATCAGCGGATCATCGGGGCGCGGGAACGGAATCTTGTCCATGACGACCAGCTGACAGCTGGGGCCGGGCACATCGACGCCCTGCCAGAGCGAGAGGGTACCGAAGAGGCAGGTCTTCGGGTCGGCCGCGAAGTTCTTGATCAGCTCGCCGAGCGTCTCCTCGCCCTGGAGCAGGATCGGGAACTCCGGAATGCGGGAACGCAGCTCCTCGGCGGCCAGCTGGGCCGCCCGCATCGAGGAGAACAGGCCCAGCGTGCGACCGCCGGCCGCCTGGATCAGCTCCGTCAGCTCATCGAGCATGTCCCCTCGGTCGCCGTCCCGCGCGGGCCGCGCCAGATGCTTGGCGACATAGATGATGCCCTGCTTGCGGTAGTCGAACGGTGAGCCGACGTCGACGCCCTTCCACCGCGGGAGGTCGTCGCCCTCGGTGCCCTCGGGGGCGAGGCCCAGGGAAGCGCCCACGCCGTTGAAGTCGCCGCCCAGTTTCAGCGTGGCGGACGTGAGGACGACCGAGCGGTCGGTGAAGAGCTTCTCGCGCAGCAGGCCGGAGACGGACATGGGGGCGACCCTCAGCGAGGCACCGAACCTGTCGTGGCGCTCGTACCAGACGACGTCCCACTCGGAGCCGTTCACGATCCGCTCGGCCACGTCGTGCACGGTCTCCACCGAGGCGAGCGCCTGTTTGCGGACCGCGTCCTCGTCCTGGACGGACTTGTCACGGGTGGTGCCCATGGCGGAGATGACCGTGCGGCAGGCGTCGCGCAGGGCCATGAGCGCGTAACCGAGGTCCTCCGGGATCTCCTCCAGACGGCCCGGCAGCGCCAGCTCCATCAGCCGCTCGAAGCCCTCCGAGGCGGTCTGGAGCTGGTCGGCGGCCTTTTCGTTCACCAGCTTGGCGGCGCGCCGCACCGCGCGGTTGACCTGGCCGGGGGTCAGTTCGCCGGTGGCGACGCCGGTGACGCGGGAGACCAGCTCATGGGCCTCGTCCACGATCAGCACCTCGTGCTGCGGAAGGACCGGGGCGCCCTCGATGGCGTCGATCGCGAGCAGCGCGTGGTTGGTGACGACGACCTCGGACAGTTTGGCCCGCTCCCGGGCCATCTCGGCGAAGCACTCGGCGCCGTACGCGCACTTCGAGGCGCCCAGGCACTCCCGGGACGAGACCGAGACCTGCGACCAGGCCCGGTCGGAGACGCCGGGCGTGAGGTCGTCGCGGTCACCGGTCTCCGTCTCGTCGGCCCAGTCGCGCATCCGCAGCAGGTCCTGGCCCAGCCGGCTGGTGGGGGCCGCTGCCTCGAACTGGTCGAACAGGCCCTCCTCCTCGTCCTGCGGGACGCCCTCGTGCAGGCGGTGCAGGCACAGGTAGTTCGACCGGCCCTTGAGCATCGCGAACTCCGGGCGGCGGCGCAGCAGCGGATGCAGCGCGTCCACCGTGCGCGGCAGGTCCCGCTCCACGAGCTGGCGCTGCAGGGCGAGGGTGGCGGTCGCCACGACCACTCGCTCCCCCTGCGCGAGGGCGGGCACCAGGTAGCCCAGCGACTTGCCGGTGCCGGTGCCGGCCTGGACGAGCAGGTGCGAGCCGCCGTCGATCGCGTCGGCGACGGCTTCGGCCATGGCCACCTGGCCGGGGCGCTCCGTGCCGCCGACGGCGGTGACGGCGGCGTGCAGGAGTTCAGGGAGTGAGGGCTTCGTCATAGCGCGACCACCCTACGACCCGGGACTGACAATCGGGCGATCACGGCGGGGACGTCGACGAGCACCGACGGCGCGGGACAGATCAAGGTGCGGGGGCTCCTGGGGACGGTCGGGGGGGACGGATCGGTGTGCGGGGCTCCGGCGGACGGACGGCCGCGCCAGATCAAGGCGCGGGCTCCGGCGGACGGACGGCCGCGCCAGATCAAGGCGCGGGCTCCGGCGGACGGACGGCCGCGCCAGATCAAGACGCGGGACTCCTGCGGTCGCACGGCCGGGCCGAATCGAGGCGCGCGGTTCCTGCGGACGGACCACCGGGACGGCCGCCGGTCCCGGTGCGGACGGGACCCGGGCCGCGACCGTCTTGCGGGGAGCGGTCGCGGATCATCAGGGCGGCCCGCTTGGCGGGCAGGTCGACCTCGGCGGCGCAGCGGAACCCGGCGGAGCGGAAGGCGGCCACGGAGGCGGTGTTCCGGACGTCCGGCTCCGCGAGGACCCGGACGCAGCGGGGCCGCCGGGCGAGTACGAGGTCGGTCACGGTCCTGATCAGCAGGGTGCCGAGGCCCCGCCCGCGGTCGGCGGCGTCGCCGATGAGGAGGTGGATGCCCGTGTCATGGGGCCGGACGGGACAGTGCCGGGCCAGCGGGTCGAGGTCGGCCCGGTAGATCTCCCAGTAGCTCATCGGCGCGCCCTCCAGGACGCCGACGCACGGAACGCTGCGTCCGTCGCCGGCCAGCTGGGCCCGCAGGTGGTCCTCGGTGACACTCGGCGGGCCGGCCAGCTCCCAGTAGGCCGCCACTTCGGGGTCGTTCATCCAGCGGGCCAGGAGCGGCAGGTCGCGTTCGAGGCGGACCGGGACCAGGTGGAAGACGCCTGCCGGGGTGATGCCGGGACCCCACTCCGCGACGCGGTCGAGGAGGTCGTCGCCCAGCCACGGCGACGGACGCCCGGAACCGGGATCGCCCGCCGCGGCGAGGGTGGCGAAGTCCTCGGGCAGCCGGAGGTCCAGGGTGTCCTCGCCGTCCGTGCCCGCTCCGGCACTCGGGTCGGTACCGGCTTCGGCGCTCGCGTCGGTGGGTGGCACGGCGGCGCTCCTCTCAGCAGACGGGTCGGTCAGCAGTGCAAGGGGTTGGCGATCGTGACGTAGACGGACTGGGTGTCGACGGGGCCGACGAGTTCGTCCAGGCCGTGCAGCCGGGTCAGCAGGTTGGCCTTGCAGCGCAGCGTGGGTGAGTCCAGGAGCCGGGCGGGCAGGGACGAGCCGCGCGGGTGCTCCGGCCCGGCGACGGTGTGGAGGAAGCGGCGGAAGGCGGCCAGCAGCAGCCGCTCGTCGGCGACGCGCTGCGAGCCGAGGGCGCCGATCAGCCCGAACACGTTGTTGATGGCCAGGTAGTACGCGAAGCGTTCGTCGGCGACCTCGTCGGCGACGAAGGTGTCGCTGTGCTCGCCGATGCCCGGCAGCCGGGCGTCGAGGACCGGGCGACGGGACTCGCGGAAGTAGTAGCCCTGGTTGTCGCGGTAGCGCCCGCCGGACGGCCAGCCGTCGGTGTCGAGGAGGACCAGCGTGTTCTGCTGGTGCGCCTCCAGGGCGATCCCGGCCGCCCCGTCCAGCCACAGCACGGGCCGCACCACCTGCTCCAGGTAGCGCAGGAACCACTCCACGGCCACGGCGCCGAGCGGGCGGCCGGTGCGGCCGGCGAGGCGTGCGACGATCTCCGCCAGCCGGGAGCGGGGGTGCGCGGAAGCGGACGGTTCCGGGCGCTCGTACGGCGTCGGGCCGGGCCGGGGCGCGACGAGCGCGGCGACGCAGGCGACGTCGGCGGCGGGGTGGAACGGGTTGTGCCGGATCACGGCGTCGAGTCCGGGCACGGGTGTGCCGTCCGGGGCGTCGACGGCCAGCCAGGCGGGGTCGCGGACGATGTCGAACGCCGGGTGCGCGGCCCGCCACTGCCGGGACAGTCCACCGCGCAGCAGGCGGTGGACCTCGACTCCGCGGTGGAGTTCCTTGCGGAGGTTCTCCCGCCGGGAGTTGGTGATGTGCAGGCCCAGCGACAGCTTGAGCATCGCGGGGGCGCCGGGCCGGTGGACGGTGCGGACGGAGGAGGTGGGGTGCCAGGGGGCGCCGTGGGCGCCGAGGTCGCGGAGCAGCCCGGCGTCCAGCAGGGCGGCGACGGCCGGCCGGTGGCGGAGTTCGCGGAGCTGCCAGGGGTGCACGGGCAGGGCGGCGTACCCGTCGGGCAGGGCCGGCCCGGTTCCGGCGAGGCGCGCGGTGAGCCGGGGAGCGCTGACGGGCCGGCCGCGTTCGGTCCAGGCGGAGTCGGTGGCGAGCACGGGCGGGGCGACGGCCAGCCAGTGCAGCGGGAACGAGCCGCGCAGTTCGGGCGAGTACCGCCACGTCTCCGCGTCGGTGAGCCCCTCGCGGCTCTTCGGGGTGGGGTGCAGGGGGTGGCCCAGCAGGAGGGACTGCTCGGCGGCGAGGAAGAGGTCCTTGGCAGCAGGGACGGCACCGACGGCGGCCGGAGCAGGGTGTCCCGGTCCGTCCCGGTGTTCCTGGCGGGCGCGGAGGAAGACGGTCGTGCGGCGCACGGAGTCGGCGACGCGGGCGACCAGGTCGACGCCGTCCGCTCCCGACGTGCCCGCCGATTCGCGGGCGAGCAGTGCGGCGACGGTGACCGCGTCGGCCGGTGGGGCGCCGTCGGGGGCGGCGGCCGGGCGCGGCGGGCCGAAGCGGTGCCACCCGGTGGGCGACCAGTGGACGACGGGCACCAGGAGGGCCGTTCCGCTGGCGGGGAGCGGGACCCGCAGGACGCCGTCGCCGGGTTCGGTCAGTCCGGTCTCACGGACCCAGCAGCGCAGCAGGTTCTCCACGGCGACCGCCTGGGCGGCAGCGTGCGGGTCCGCGGGCTCCGCGGGGTGCCGGGCGGACGGCAGCGCGCCCGGCTCCGTCGGCGCGCCCGGCTCCGTCGGCGCGCCCGGCTCCGTCGGCGCGCCCGGCTCCGTCGGCGCGCCCGGCTCCGTCGGCGCGCCCGGCTCCGTCGGCGCGCC
>NZ_JBVIGC010000020.1:0-63824 GCF_055571015.1 Streptomyces sp. NPDC031049 | reverse complement strand
GCCCGGCTCCGTGGGCACGCCCGGCTCCGTCGGCGCGGTCGCCATGCTCACGGCCACTCCCCATCGGGCGCCGGCCGCTCCCCATCGGGCGCCGGCCGCTCCCCATCGGGCGCCGATAGCCCCCCGCCGGGCCTCGCCCGCTCCCCGTCGAGTGCCGACCGCCGCCCGTCGTGTGCCGTACGGGCCACCGCTGCCGTACGGGCCACCGCCCCCACCGCGTCGGCGAGTCGGTCGAGAACCGCCGCCACCTGTTCCTCGCTGATGGTCAGCGGCGGAAGCAGCCGTACGACGTTCCCGTGGTGACCGCCGACGTCCACGATGAGACCCCGTCGCAGGCACTCTCGGCGGACGGCGGCGGCGAGTTCGCGCGGGCGCCGACGGTGGCCGGCGTCGGCGGCATGCCCCTGCGGACCCGCCTCTGCCGGGGACTGACTTTCCGGCCGCTGCCCGGCCAGGCGCTGCACGGCCCACCGCTCTCCCGCCGAGCGCTCCGCCGGGTCCACCATCTCCAGGCCGATCGACAGCCCCTGCCCCCGGACCTCCCCGACGCAGTGAGGGTGCCGCTCGACCAGTTCCCGCAGTCGGGCCAGCATCCGGGAGCCCAGTGCCGCCGCGTGCTCGACGAGCCGGTTCTCGCGGATGTGGGCGAGGGTCGCCGTGCCCGCGGCCATGGCGAGCTGGTTGCCCCGGACGGCGCTGGTGTGGACGCCGGGTGCGCCGGAGTCGAGGTCGGCATGGTGGACCACGACGGCCAACGGCAGCCCGCCGCCGATCGCCTCGGCCAGGATCATCGCGTCGGGGGTGATGCCGCTGTGCTCCACGGCCCAGAACGCGCCGGTGCGGCCGACACCCGTCGCGGACTCGTCGACGACGAGGGGGACGGACCGGCTCGCCGTGAGCCGGCGGATGCGGCGCAGCCGGGCGTGGGACGCGGGCGACGCCCCGCCGTCGGGCAACGGCTCGACGATCACTCCGGCGGGCGGCTCGGCGCCCGGCTCGTTCCCCGTGACCTCGCTCCGTCCGGTCGCGGCCCGGACGAGACGGACGGCGGCGTCCAGCGCGTCCGTCCGGGACGGTCCGCAGAACCGTACGCGCGCGTGCCTCGCCAGAGCGGGCGGCAGACTGCGCGTCAGCTCGGCGACGAAGGCGTCCTCCACGGGCGTCGCCGGCCCGAGGACCTGCAAGGGGGTCCCGGAGTCGAGGACCTTGCGGATCGACTCCAGCACGACGGGGTGATGGTGTCCCAGGGCCAGTGTCCCGGCGCCCGAGAGACAGTCGAGGTACCGGCGGCCGTCCGCGCCCTCGATGGTGAGACCGCGCGCCCGGACCGGCACGATCGGCAGGGAGCGTGCGTGGGCGCGCGCCGACGGCTCGCGCGCCGACGAACGCTTCGGTCCGCCCTCCCGCGACACGCCCGCGACGCCGGTGTCCTTCACCGCCGTACCCGCCATGCCGCCTCCCCCGTCCCCCGCCCCTCCGACCGCCGACCCCCGTACGCGCATCCCGCCACGGCTTCCTGACCTCCTGCTTTCCAGTGGCGAGTCGCTACGTCGTCGCCGCCGGCCCGGGACCCGCGCCCGGGCGGCCGGTCCCCACCGCTACAACCGCGGACCCCGCACCCGGTTACGGCTTCCGCCGAAGATCCTTCGGCGCGCGCCCGGCACCGATGATGTGGCCGCCCGCGGCCGTGCGGGCGGCACGTGGACCGCACAGCATCGGGCACGAGAAGCCGCCAATCGGTCGAACCCCGGAGGATTCGCAGGTCAGCAGGCTTGTAGCCGAACCGTTGCCGTTCCGTCTGAACTCCCCCACAGGGACCGCATAGTGTGTGGTGCCGTTCCAGGGCGCCGTGCGGCGCGGCCGGCTCGGTGGAGTCGGCCGGGTCGTGCGGCGTCGGCGCCAAGTACGTTCACAGCAGGGGGAGTAACACCATGCGATCCATACGGCCGTCGTCCACCGCTCGCCGGCGAGGGGGCGGGCGGCGTACCTCCCCCGTGCCTGCCGCCGTCGCCCTCGTGTCCGCGCTCGTGCTCACCGCGACGGCCTGCGAGTCGGGTGACGCCGAGGCGGGAGGGGAGGCCTCCGCCTCCGCGACGGCGGCCGACGGCGGCAACGGCGAGATCAGGATCCCGGACCACCTCAAGGACAAGCTCAAGGAACACGGGATCGACGTCGACAAGTGGCGGGACGGCGCCTGGAAGAACTGGGACCGGGAGGACTGGCTGCGCGAGGCGCAGGACTACGTCAACCCGATCATCGAGGGCCTGTGGGACCCGGACCGCATGCGGGACGCGGAGGAGCCCGAGCAGGAGGTCGACGAGGGCGACATCTCCGGTGACCAGGGCGTCACCGACCCGGAGCCGAAGCCGGTGCAGGCGCAGGCGGTACCGCCCAAGTACCACGACAACGCCGCCACGGCCGGCAAGCTGCTCTTCGACTCCCCCAAGGGTTCGATGGTCTGCTCGGCGACGGTCGTGAAGGACCCGGCCAACCCCGGCAAGTCCAACCTGGTGTGGACCGCGGGGCACTGTGTGCACGCCGGCAAGGAGGGCGGCTGGTACCGCAACATCGCGTTCGTCCCGTCGTACAACGACGCGGGCATGTCGAACGAGGATCTCCAGAACGCCACCAAGGAGGAGGTCGCTCCGTACGGCGTCTGGTGGGGTGACTGGGCGCAGACCTCCGACCAGTGGATCGAGCAGGGCGGTGCGACGGGTGGCGACGGCGCCGCCTACGACTTCGCCGTCATCCACGTGACGCCGGAGGAGGGCAGCGGCGGAAAGTCGCTGGAGGAGACGGTCGGTTCGGCGGTCGAGGTGGACTTCGGCGCCCCGGCCGTGCCGCAGATCGACGGCATGACGGCGATCGGCTACCCGGCGGCCCCGCCGTACGACGGGCAGAAGCTGTACCGGTGCGAGGACAAGCCGGGCCGGCTGTCGCTCCGGGGGTCGGACCCGACGATGTACCGCATCGGCTGCACCATGACGGGCGGTTCCTCCGGCGGCGGCTGGATCACCGACGGACCCGACGGTGAGCCGACGCTCGTCTCCAACACCTCCATCGGCCCGGTGACGGCCGGCTGGCTGGCCGGTCCGCGGCTGGGCGAGGAGGCCAAGGGCGTGTTCGACGCGGTGAGCGGGAAGTTCGCCGGTCAGTGACCGCTCGGAAAACACATTCAGCAACCAACGGGGGTCATCGCACCATGCGTTCCACACGCGCACTGCTCGCCGCCGCCGGCCTGGTCACGGCCGTGGCGCTCACGGCGACCGCCTGTGGCGGCTCCGCCGAGAACAACGCCGGTGACAAGCCCGGCGCCACCACCTCCCAGGCGGCCGACGACGGTACCGGCGGCGGCGAGGCCCGGCTGCCGGCCGACCTCGCGGACCGGCTCAAGGAGCACGGGATCGACGTGGACCGGTGGAAGGAGGGCGGCTGGAAGGACTGGGACAAGGACACGTGGCTCAGTGAGGCCAAGGACTTCGTCAATCCGGTGATCGAGGGCCTGTGGAAGCCGGAGCGGATGAAGTCCGCCGAGGAGGCCGACAAGACCATCTCGACCAAGGACGCCACGGCCGGGCAGGGCGTCAGCGACCCGGCGCCGGCGCCCGTCGACGCCGTCGCCGAGAAGACGCCGTACCACAAGAACGCGGCACCGGTCGGCAAGGTCTTCTTCGACTCCCCCGAGGGCTCGATGGTCTGCTCGGGCACCGTCATCAAGGACGTGAACCACCCGGGCAAGTCCAACCTCGTGTGGACGGCCGGCCACTGTGTGCACGCCGGCGGCAACGGCGGCTGGTACCGCAACATCGCGTTCGTGCCGGCGTACAACGACCTCGGCAAGTCCGAGGCGCAGCTGGCCGACGCGACCACGACCGAGATGGCGCCGTACGGCACCTGGTGGGCGGACTGGGCGGCCACCGCGAACCAGTGGATCCAGGGCGGGTCGGAGAGCGGCGGCGACGGCGCGGCGCACGACTACGCCGTGCTGCACGTCAAGCCGGAGCAGGGCAGCAAGTCGCTGGAGGAGACGGTCGGCGCCGCGCTGGAGGTGGACTTCTCCGCCCCGTCCGCGACCGAGGTCGCCAGCATGGGCGCCTGGGGCTACCCGGCGGCCGCGCCGTACAACGGGCTGAAGATGTTCAAGTGCCTGGACCGTCCGGGCCGGTTCTCGCTCAGCCCCTCGCTGCCGACGATGTACCGCATCGGCTGCACGATGACCGGCGGTTCCTCCGGGGGCGGCTGGTTCCGGGTGGTGGACGGCGAGACCAAGCTGGTGTCGAACACCTCGATCGGCCCGCTCGACAACACCTGGCTGGCCGGGCCGCAGCTGGGCCCCGACGCCGAGGCGATGTACCAGAACATGAGCAAGACCTACGGCGGGCAGTGACGCGTGCGTGGTGAGGGCCCGCCCCCTTCGCGGAAGGGGGCGGGCCCTCGGTCGTTGCTGTTCCTCACGGGCGGGGGCTCGGACGGGTCCCCCGCGCCGCGCGGGGGGGGCCGGGTCAGGCGAGCGGTGCCGGGGCGTACGGCGTCAGCTCCGCCGCCAGTTCCTCGTGCACCCGCACCTTGAGCAGGGTGCCCTCCGCGGTGTGTTCCTCGGAGATCACCTCGCCCTCGTCGTGCGCGCGGGCGACCAGCTTGCCGCGGGTGTACGGCACGAGCGCCTCGATCTCGACCGACGGCCGGGGCAGCTCGCTGTCGATCAGGCCGAGCAGTTCCTCGATGCCCTCGCCCGTGCGGGCGGAGACCGCGATGGAGTGCTTCTCGACCCGCAGCAGCCGCTGGAGCACCAGCGGATCGGCCAGGTCGGCCTTGTTGATCACGACGATCTCGGGCACGTCGGTGGCGCCGACGTCCGTGATCACCTCGCGTACGGCGGCCAGCTGCTCCTCCGGGTCCGGGTGCGAACCGTCGACCACGTGCAGGATCAGGTCGGAGTCGCCGACCTCCTCCATCGTGGAGCGGAACGCCTCGACCAGGTGGTGCGGCAGGTGCCGGACGAAGCCGACCGTGTCGGCCAGCGTGTACAGCCGCCCGCTCGGGGTCTCGGCCCGGCGCACGGTCGGGTCGAGGGTCGCGAACAGGGCGTTCTCGACGAGCACGCCCGCGCCGGTGAGGCGGTTGAGCAGGGAGGACTTGCCGGCGTTGGTGTAGCCCGCGATGGCCACGGACGGCACCTTGTTGCGCCGGCGTTCCTGGCGCTTGACCTCGCGGCCGGTCTTCATCTCCGCGATCTCCCGGCGCATCTTCGCCATCTTCTCGCGGATCCGGCGCCGGTCCGTCTCGATCTTGGTCTCACCGGGGCCACGGGTGGCCAGGCCGCCGCGGCCACCGCCCATCTGCCGGGACAGCGACTGGCCCCAGCCGCGGAGCCTCGGCAGCATGTACTGCATCTGCGCGAGAGCCACCTGCGCCTTGCCCTCTCGGGACTTGGCGTGCTGGGCGAAGATGTCCAGGATCAGGGCGGTCCGGTCGATGACCTTGACCTTGACGACGTCCTCCAGCTGGATCAGCTGGCCGGGGCTCAGCTCACCGTCGCAGATGACGGTGTCCGCGCCCGTTTCGTACACGATGTCGCGCAGTTCCTCGGCCTTGCCGGAACCGATGTAGGTGGCCGCGTCGGGCTTGTCACGGCGCTGGATCACGCCGTCGAGCACCACGGCGCCCGCCGTCTCCGCGAGGGCGGCCAGCTCGGCGAGGGAGTTCTCCGCGTCCCGCGCGGTGCCCGAGGTCCAGACGCCGACGAGGACGACCCGCTCCAGACGCAGCTGGCGGTACTCGACCTCGGTGACGTCCTCGAGCTCGGTGGAGAGGCCGGCCACGCGGCGCAGGGCCGCGCGCTCGGAGCGGTCGAACTGGTCGCCGTCCCACTCTCCGTCGATCTCGTGGCTCCAGGCGACGTCCTCTTCCATCAGGGCATCGGCCCGAAGACCCTCGGGATAGGTGTGCGCGAGGCGCTTGGTGTCCTGGGAAGGGGAAGAAGAGGAGGTCATTGGATCCTTACGTAGCTGGGAAACCGGTGTCGGCGACGGAGCGGGACCGCGCGCGGCCACCTGGCGAGGGGGCCGGTCCGGAGCTGGTCCGTCACTGGTCACAACGCCCGGGTGCCCCGGGAGATTCCCGTCGACCCCGTTCGTCCCGTGCCGCGCCGTCCCGAAGATGGTCGCACGACACGGGGCGTCTCGTCACCGCCTTATTCACCTGCCGGTTCTCCGTCATCCGGCGGTCGGCCCGGCCGTCGCGGGGGCGGCGGGCTCCGGCTTCCAGTCGGGGTGGCCGGGCATCGGCGGGGTCTTCTCCCCGTACAGCCAGCCCTGGAAGAAGCCGTCCAGGTCCCGGCCGGCGGTCCGGGAGGCGAGGGCGACGAAGTCGGCGGTCGTGGCCGTGCCGTCCCGGTGCTGGGTCACCCAGGCGCGTTCGAGGCGGTCGAACGCGGGGGCGCCGATCTCCTGGCGCAGCGCGTAGAGCACCAGGGCGGCGCCGTCGTAGACGTTGGAGCGGAAGATGCCGGTCTTGCTGCCGGAGGTGGGCGGCTTGGGAGCGGCCGGTGGCCCGCCCGCCGCGCGCCAGCGGTCGGATGCGCCGTAGGCGGCCTTCATCCGCGCGGTGAGCGGTTTGCCGGCCTTCTCCTCGGCGTACAGCGCCTCGTACCAGGTGGCGTGGCCCTCGTTGAGCCACAGGTCGGACCAGGTCCGCGGGCTGACGCTGTTGCCGAACCACTGGTGCGCCAGCTCGTGCACCATGATCGACTCCACGTACCACTGGGGGAAGGCGGGCTCGGTGAACAGTTCCCGCTCGAAGAGGGAGAGTGTCTGGGTCTCGAGCTCGAAGCCGGTGGAGGCGTCGGCCACCAGCACCCCGTAGGTCTCGAAGGGATAGGCCCCGACCTTGTTCTCCATCCAGGTGATCTGGTCCGGTGTCTTTCGCAGCCACGGCTCCAGTGCCTCCCGGTACCGCGTCGGCACGACGTCCCGCACCGGCAGTCCGTGCGGCCCGGTGCGGCGCAGGACGGTGGAACGGCCGATGGACACCTGGGCGAGTTCGGTGGCCATGGGGTGCCGGGTGCGGTACGTCCAGGTGGTCGCGCCGTCGGCGCGCTCCACTCCGGCGGGCAGGCCGTTCGCGACCGCGGTGGTGCCGTCGGGTGCGGTGACCCGGATGGTGAACAACGCCTTGTCGGACGGGTGGTCGTTGCACGGGAACACCAGGTGGGCGACGTCGGCCTGGTTGGCCATGGCGAGGCCGTCGGCGGTGCGCACCCAGCCGCCCTTGCGGTCCGGCGGGGACACCGGGTCGCTGGTGTGCCGCACGGTGATCCGCGTCCGGTCACCCTCGTCGAGCGGGTCCTCGGGCGTGATCACCAGGTCCTCGCCGGCGCCGGTGAAGGCGGCGGGCTCGCCGTCGACCTCGACGGACTCGACGTCTCCGTGGGCGAAGTCGAGGTTGATCCGGTCCAGGTCGGCCGTGGAGCGTGCGTCGATGGTGGTGACGGCCTTCAGCGGCGCGCTGTTGTCGCCTGAGTAGGTGAAGGACAGGTCGTACGCCGCCACGTCGTACCCGGGGTTGCCCAGGTGCGGGAAGAGGCGGTCGCCGACGCCGAGCGGGGCGGGCGGGGCGCTCGCGGCGACCAGGCAGACGGAGACGGCCGAGGCGAGCAGCGCGGCGGCCCGCAGCCGGCGACGGGCGCGTGCCCCGGAGCGCGGGGTGGAGGCGGGGGCGGGGACCGTCCGGGCCGTCGGGGCCGCCGGGGCTGGGGCTGGGGCTGCCGGGGCAGCAGGTGGGGTGGGGGTGGCTCCGGTGGCTTGGGGGGCCGGAAGGGTGGGGGTTGCTCCGGTGGCTCCGGTAGCTCGGGTGGCCGGAGGGGTGGCGGTCGGGGCGGGACCGAGCGGGCCGTCGGCCGCGCTGTGAGGGGAACCGTGGGGGGTGCCCTGGGGCGTGCCGTGCGAGGTGCCGTGGCGGGTGTGCAGCATGCCCCACGGCTATCAGCGCACGCGTGCGTGACGGCGGCGACGCGCGCCGGGCGCACCCGAACGGCTCCGTGCCGCTGCGCCGCGCCGGGCGGGGACGAGGGCCGGTGGGCCTGTGGGCGTGCCCGGCCGACGACTCCGGACGGAGGAGGGGTTCGTCAGCAGGCTGCCCAGCGCAGGCCGCCGGAGGCTCCGGGCCGGCAGGGCGCAGGCGCGTCCGGCGGACCCGGCCGTGCGCGGGTTCACGCCCCCGGCGCGTGTGGCTGCGGCTGCGCGCGGTTCACGTCGTACACCCCTGCCACGTTACGCATCGCGCGCATGAGGGCGGGCAGGTGGGCGGCGTCCGGGAGCTGGACGGTGTAGGTGTGGCGGACGCGCTGCCGGTCCGGCGGCTCGACGGTCGCGGAGACGATCTCGGCGCCCTCCACCGCCATGGCCTCGGTGAGGTCGGCGAGAAGGTGGGGCCGGACGAACGACTCGGCGAGCAGGGTGACCCGGCACTCCGTGGCCTCCCCCCAGCTCACGCCGACCTCTGCGCGCCCCCCGCTCTTCATCCGCGCCACCACGGCGCACTCCACGCGGTGCACGGTGACCACTCCCCCGCGCACGTCGAAGCCCGTGATCCCGTCCGGCGGGACGGGGGTGCAGCACCCGGCGAGTCGTACGGTGGCGCCGGGCCGGTCGACCCGGACGTCGGGACCGGCGGAGCGGACATCCGGCCCGGCGGAACGGGCGGCGGACCCCGCGGAGCGGGCAGCGGCGCTCTCGGGAGTGCTGTGCCCGGCCGGCGCCTCGTCGGCGGCGCGCGCGGGCGGCGCGTCCGCGCCGCGCTCCGCGGCGGCGTTCCCGGACGCCGGCCCGGACGGGTCCGTGGGCGCGCTCCCCGTCCGTCCGCCGCTCGCCGGGTGCGCGGCGAGCCAGCGCTGAATGGCGATGCGCGCGCCGGGGGTGTGCGCGTGCTCCAGCCACTCCCGGGACGGCTCGGAAGCCGGGTCCTGCCCCATGAGGAGCTGCACGGCGTCGCCGTCCCGCAGCACCGTGCTCAGCGTCGCCAGACGGCCGTTGACGCGCGCCCCGATGCAGGCGTGGGCGTCGTCGCCGTACTGCGCGTAGGCCGCGTCCACGCAGGTCGCGCCCTCGGGGAGGTTGAGCGTGCCGCCGTCGGGTCGGAAGACGGTGATCTCGCGGTCCTGGGCGAGGTCCTCGCGCAGGGTGGACCAGAAGGTGTCGGAGTCGGGTGCCGCCCGCTGCCAGTCGAGCAGGCGGGAGAGCCAGCCGGGGCGTGTGGGGTCGGCGCGCTCCCCTTCGCGCGCGGCCTGCTCCTCCGAGGGCGGCGCGTAGGGGTTGCCGAGGGCGACGACGCCGGCCTCGGCGACCTTGTGCATCTGGTGGGTGCGGATGAGGACCTCGACGACCTGGCCGTCGTCCTCGCGGGCGACGGCCGTGTGCAGCGACTGGTAGAGGTTGAACTTGGGTACGGCGATGAAGTCCTTGAACTCCGACACGACCGGCGTCATGCAGGTGTGCAGTTCGCCCAGGACGCCGTAGCAGTCGGCGTCCTCGTTGACCAGTACGAGGAGCCGGCCGAAGTCGGCGCCGCGGAGCGCCCCGCGTTTGCGGGCGACCCGGTGCACGGAGACGAAGTGGCGGGGGCGGATGAGGACGTCCGCCGGGATGCCGGCCTCCCGCAGCACCCGGCGCACCGCGTCGGCGGTCTCGGCGAGCGGGTCGGCGGGGGCGGCGGCGTTCTCGGCGATCAGCTCCCGGGTGCGCTCGTACTCCTCCGGGTGCAGCACCGCGAAGACGAGGTCCTCCAGTTCGGTCTTGAGCGCCTGGACGCCGAGCCGTTCGGCGAGCGGGATGAGCACGTCCCGGGTGACCTTGGCGATGCGCTCCTGTTTCTCCCGGCGCATGACGCCGAGGGTGCGCATGTTGTGCAGCCGGTCGGCGAGTTTGATCGACATCACCCGGACGTCGTTGCCGGTGGCGACCAGCATCTTGCGGAAGGTCTCGGGCTCGGCGGCGGCGCCGTAGTCGACCTTCTCCAGTTTGGTGACGCCGTCGACGAGGTAGCGGACCTCCTCGCCGAACTGGTCGCGGACCTGGTCCAGCGTCACTTCGGTGTCCTCGACGGTGTCGTGGAGCAGCGAGGCGGTCAAGGTCGTGGTCTCGGCGCCGAGTTCGGCGAGGATGAGGGTGACGGCGAGGGGGTGGGTGATGTACGGCTCGCCGCTCTTGCGCATCTGGCCGCGGTGCGAGGACTCGGCCAGCAGATAGGCGCGGCGCAGGGGGTCGAGGTCGGCGTCGGGGTGGTGGGCGCGGTGGGCGTCGACCACATGGCCGATGGCGTCGGGCAGTCGGTCGCGGGCGGCGGGTCCGAGGAGCGCGGCGCGGCCCAGTCGCCGCAGGTCGAGCCGGGGGCGGGCCTTTCTGCGGGCCGCGGGGGGCGCGACGGCGCCGGCGGTGGCCCCGGGGGGCACCGGGACCGGGCTCGCAGGGTTCGTCGCCTCCGCGTTCATGGGCACCTCCGGCTGCGTGGACCGGCGGACGGGGCGCCCCAGGGCGGACACGGCTCAGGGGACGGCGTCGGTCCCCCGTCCGGGCCGGTGCTTGATGCTATCGAGCCCAACACGGGCGGCTGACCGCCTCTCGCCGAGCGTGAAACGGATCACCCATTCGAGCGAAGGAACGGAGGTTTACGTTTCGGACCGATGTGTCATGGCCGCGCAGCCGGCGGGATCGCCCGGTGGCGGCGGGGCTGCTCCGTGCGTCGGCCCGTGCGGTCACGCGGGGCCCACCGCCGCCTCCAGCCACTCCGGGTCGATCTCGCCCTCGGCGACGATCACCGCGGGGCCCGTCATCTCGATCTCGCCGTCGGGCCGCTCGGTGATCACCAGTGTGCCGCCGGGTACGTCGACGGTGTACGTCACCGGGGTGCCGGTGACGGCCGGGTCGGCGCCGTCCCTGCGGGCGGCGGCGACGGCGACGGCGCACGCGCCCGTGCCGCAGGAGCGGGTCTCTCCGGAGCCGCGCTCGTGCACCCGCATCGCGACGTGCCGGGGGCCGCGGTCGGTGACGAACTCGACGTTCACCCCGTCCGGATAGGCGGCGGCCGGGCGGAACGGCGGCGGGGAGAGCAGGTCGCCCGCGTGGGTCAGGTCGGCGACGAAGGCGACCGCGTGCGGGTTGCCCATGTTCACGTTCCGCGCGGGCCAGGTGCGGTCGCCGACGCTGACCGTGACCTCGCCCTCGGGCAGGCGCGCCCGGCCCATGCCGACGGTGACGTCACCGTCCTTGGCGATGTGCACGGTCTTCACGCCCGCGCGGGTGGCGACCGCGAGATCGCCCTCGGTGACGTGGCCCGCGTGCCGGAGGTAGCGGGCGAAGACGCGTACGCCGTTGCCGCACATCTCCGCGATCGAGCCGTCGGCGTTGCGGTAGTCCATGAACCACTCCGCGTCCGCCGCCATGCCCGTGGCCTCGGGGTGCGCGGCGGACCGCACGACGTGCAGCAGCCCGTCGCCGCCGATGCCCGCGCGGCGGTCGCACAGGGCGGCGACGGCGGCCGGGGGCAGGTCGATGGCGTTGTCCGGGTCCGGGACGATCACGAAGTCGTTCTCGGTGCCGTGGCCCTTGAGGAAGGCGATCCGCGCGCGCGTGCTCATTCCTCGATCGTACGGGGTGGGTGCGACAGCCCGGTGATCGCACGAGGTGCGCGCGCCCACGGCCCGGCACCGCCGGTGCGGGCCTCAGCCCCGCAGCCGGGCCACTCGCCAGACGGCGAGGCTCACCACGGCCGCGACCATCACCACGTAGGCGACGATCACACGCCAGTCGGGGCGGCGGCCGGTGCCCCGCTGGGGCAGACCCGGCCAGGTGTAGCCCACGCGGCGAGCGGCCATCATGCCCCAGCCGGCGGCGCACGAGCAGATCAGCAGGCCCAGCATCGCGATCACGGCGCCGCTGTCGCCGAAGTCGAAGGCGAGCGGGAAGGCGAACATCAGCGAGCCGACCGCGGCCAGGCCCACGATGGGCGCGAGCTGCCACAGCCGCAGCCGGCGCTGCGGACGCAGCTCGACCTCGTCGACCTCGCCGCCGCCCGCGTACATCTCCTCCGGCCCGGGCCCGTCGGGGCCGTCCGGGCTCAGCCGGTCACCGTCCGGCTCCGGCGCACCGCGCTCGGCGGTGACGTGCTCGGTGCTCGGTGCGGTGTCGCGAGGGCCGGCCTCCATCGCCACGCGCCCTCCCAACTTGGACTCCACTTGGTCGATCGAAGCTCGATGATGGCACGGCGCCGGAGGCCGCGATGACGGCCGGAGCGTCCCGATGCCATGACGTGATCAGGCTGTAACCGGTCGTTCGACCAACGACAGAGCGCGTCCCGGAAGTTCCGTGCGATCCGCCGCGGCCCCACTCAACCAGTGCACCCGGGGATCGCGCCTGAACCACGAGTCCTGACGGCGCGCGAAGCGTTTGGTGGCACGCACGGTCGCGTCCCGCGCTTCCTCGAGCGTGCACTCGCCGGCGAGCGCCGCCAGTACCTGCTGGTACCCCAGCGCGCGCGAAGCCGTACGCCCCTCGCGCAGTCCGCGCGCCTCCAGGGCGCGCACCTCCTCCACCAGACCCGCCTCCCACATCCGGTCGACCCGGCGCGCGATGCGGTCGTCCAGCTCCGGGCGGGAGACGTCGACGCCGATCTGGACCGTGTCGTAGACGGAGTCGTGGCCGGGGAGGTTGGCGGTGAACGGCCGGCCGGTGATCTCGATCACTTCCAGGGCGCGGACGATCCGGCGGCCGTTGCTGGGCAGGATGGCCCGCGCGGCCTCGGGGTCGGCGGCGGCCAGCCGGGCGTGCAGCGCGCCGGGGCCGCGCAGCGTCAGCTCGTCCTCCAGCCGGGCGCGGACCTCCGGGTCGGTGCCGGGGAACTCCAGGTTGTCCACGGCCCCGCGGACGTAGAGGCCGGAGCCGCCCACCAGGACCGGCCAGCGCCCGGCGGCCAGCAGCGCGTCGATCCGCGCGCGGGCCAGCCGCTGGTACTCGGCGACGGAGGCCGTGACGGTCACGTCCCAGACGTCGAGCAGGTGGTGCGGTACGCCGCCGCGCTCCTCGGGCGTCAGTTTGGCGGTGCCGATGTCCATCCCGCGGTAGAGCTGCATGGAGTCGGCGTTGACGACCTCCCCGCCGAGCCGCTGGGCCAGAAACACCCCCAGATCGGACTTTCCGGCCGCGGTGGGACCGACGACGGCGATGACTCGGGGGCTGGGAGGTGCGCTGCTCACCGCCCCAGTCTCGCAAACCTCCCGGGACGCCCTCGAACGAGTTACGTGACGGTGCGGGGGCCGGGTCGTTGCCCCGTTGCGAGGTTCCCGCCCCGGCATCACGGGGGCGGCGGCCCGGGTCGCGCAAACGGACGCACCGGGCAACGCGGGATTTCGCCCGCACGAGTACCGTATGGAGTTGATATGGGCGTTTTTGCACGGCTTCTTCGGAGGTCGAAGGCCACGGAGGAGGCACCGGCCGCCGAGCAGCGGACCGGCGCACCGGCCCCCGAGTCCGCGTCGGAGGACGCCGCGGACACCGCGGGGGCACAGGGTTCGGACGGCGCCGGCGCGGCGGAGACGACGCGGCCGGCGGAGGCCGAACGGCCCGCCGAGGCGGCCGGCTCCGACGGTGTCGAGATCCCCAAGCAGCAGTCCGCCGGGGCGGCCGTCGACAACGAGGCCGGTGAGGGCGCCCGCTCCTGACCACGCGAGGGAAGGCTGAACCATGGGTCTGATGAACAACTTGAAGGCCAGGCTGGGCCCGGCGAAGGGCAAGGTCTCCGACCTCGCGAACAAGCACGGGGACAAGATCGACCGCGGCCTCGACAAGGTGGCCAGGACCGTCGACCAGCGGACCAAGGGCAAGTACAGCGACCGGATCCAGACCGGTACGGGCAAGGCCAAGGGCGCCATGGACCGCCTCGCGCACAAGGACGCCCCCTCCGGTGACAGGGGCGGCGACGGCACGCCCGGTCAGACGCCTCCGGGCAGCACGCCTCCGGCCGGCCCGCCGCCGGCCTCCTGACCGGGGGCGCCGCCGAACGCGGCGCCGCGCACGACGACAACGGTGGACGGCCGGGAGCCCATGCGCTCCACGGCGGTCCACCGTTTCACCGCCGGTGCCCCTGACCCGGCCCGGTCTCCGGGTCGCCGCCGGGCTCCCTCGGCCCGGCTTCCGGGTCCCCGCCGGGCTCCCACCGCCCGGCTTCTCGTAACAGGTGCGCGCGCCGGAGCCTCCGTGCCCCGAGGGGGCGCGCGGGTGGCAGCCGGGTGCACCGGGCGCCGGCGCTCAGGGAGCGGGGCCGGGCTCGTCCCGCACCGGCGCTACGACCAGGTGGCCACCAGATACCCCACGCCGTACGGCGCGTCCTCGTACAGCAGCGCGCCCTTGAGGTCCGTGTCCTCGGCCGCGCCCGCCAGGACCTGCCAGGGCGCCCGCCCCGACACCTTCAGCTCGCGGGCCAGTTCCTCGTCCAGCCCTCCGAGGGCCGCCGCGTCGGCCGACTCCAGCGCACGAGCGACCTCCGCGTCGAAGGGCGCCGCGCGTTCGTCGAGGTAACCGGGGGCCTTCAGCGTGCGGCACGCGCTGCCGTCGCCCAGCACCAGCAGGGCGAGCCGGTCGACGCGCGAGGCGATCTCCCGTCCGGCGGCGGCGCACCGCCCGGCCGGCAGCCGGTCCCCGACGGCGAGCCCCTCGACGGGGACCTCGGCCCAGTCGGCGCGCTCCAGCAACCAGGCGCCCACCGCGAGCCCGTACGGCAGGCTCGCCGCGCTCCCGGTGTCCCGCTCCCCGCCCAGCCGCACCTCCCGCTCCACGCCGAAGCCGTGGAACGAGCCGCGCGTGCCCTCGGGGTACGTCTCCGGTCCCGTGCCGTCCGCCGGGCCGACGACCACGAGGCGGTCGGGGCGGGCCGCGGCGAGCACGCGGAGCGCTTCCGCGCTCGCGGCACGCGCCCCGTCCAGTTCGGCTGCGGCGCCCGCGGCCACCTCGGGCACCAGAAGGGGCGGGCAGGGGCAGAGGGCTGCGGCGACAAGCATGATCGGCAGCGTAACCCGGGACCCGGCCGCCCTCCATGACAGGCGGCACTCATGGCGGGCGGCGCTCAGGGCAGCCGGCACTCACGACAGGCAGTGCTCAGGGCAGCCGGCACTCATGGCGGGCGGCGCGGCATCGCGGCACAGCGGTCGCGCCGGCCACGGTCGGGGCCGGCGCCGCGAGCCCGCCACCACCGCCGGGTGGCGGGCGGCGGGCGGCGCCTCAGTCGCAGCCGCAGCCGCTTCCGGCGGCGACCGGCAGCGGCTCCGGCGCCCCGATCTTCGGCAGACCCAGCATGACGCCGGCCGGCTTGGCCTGCTCGGCCGCGTTGCGCTTCTCCCATGCGTCGCCCGCGCGCGTGCGGCGCACGTCGAGGACGGGGCCCTCGGCGAGGAGGTGGTGCGGGGCGGCGTAGGTGACCTCCACGGTCACCACGTCGCCGGGCCGGACCTCCTGCCCGGGCTTGGTGAAGTGCACCAGACGGTTGTCGGGGGCGCGGCCGGACAGGCGGTGCGTGGTGTCGTCCTTGCGGCCCTCGCCCTCGGCGACCATCAGCTCCAGCGTGCGGCCGACCTGCTTCTTGTTCTCCTCCCAGGAGATCTCCTCCTGGAGGGCGACCAGACGCTCGTAACGCTCCTGGACGACCTTCTTGGGGATCTGGCCGTCCATCTCGGCGGCCGGCGTGCCGGGCCGCTTGGAGTACTGGAAGGTGAACGCCTGGGCGAAGCGGGCCTCGCGGACCACGTGCAGGGTCTGCTCGAAGTCCTCCTCGGTCTCGCCGGGGAAGCCGACGATGATGTCCGTGGTGATCGCGGCGTGCGGGATGGCCGCGCGGACCTTCTCGATGATTCCCAGGTAGCGCTCCTGGCGGTAGGAGCGGCGCATCGCCTTCAGGACCGTGTCCGAGCCGGACTGGAGCGGCATGTGCAGCTGCGGCATCACGTTCGGCGTCTCGGCCATGGCGGCGATGACGTCGTCCGTGAAGTCGCGCGGGTGCGGGGAGGTGAAGCGGACGCGCTCCAGACCGTCGATCTTCCCGCAGGCCCGCAGCAGCTTGCTGAACGCCTCGCGGTCGCCGATGTCGGAGCCGTAGGCGTTCACGTTCTGTCCGAGGAGGGTGATCTCGGAGACGCCCTCGGCGACCAGGGCCTCGACCTCGGCGAGGATGTCGCCGGGCCGGCGGTCCTTCTCCTTGCCGCGCAGCGCGGGGACGATGCAGAAGGTGCAGGTGTTGTTGCAGCCGACGGAGATGGAGACCCAGGCCGCGTAGGCGCTCTCGCGGCGGGTCGGCAGCGTGGACGGGAACGCCTCCAGCGACTCGGCGATCTCGACCTGCGCCTCTTCCTGGACCCGGGCGCGCTCCAGCAGCACCGGCAGCTTGCCGATGTTGTGCGTGCCGAAGACCACGTCCACCCAGGGGGCGCGCTTGACGATGGTGTCGCGGTCCTTCTGCGCCAGGCAGCCGCCGACCGCGATCTGCATGCCGGGCCGCTTCGCCTTCTTCGGGGCGAGGTGGCCCAGATTGCCGTACAGCTTGTTGTCCGCGTTCTCCCGGACGGCGCAGGTGTTGAAGACGACGACGTCCGCCTCGCCGTCGGCGCCCTCGGGGGCGCGGACGTATCCCGCGTCCTCCAGCAGACCGGCCAATCGCTCGGAGTCGTGGACGTTCATCTGGCACCCGTAGGTGCGTACCTCGTATGTGCGTGTGCCGCCCACTGACTGGCTCCGGTCGATGCTGCTCATGGCAATAAGGGTAGGCGGTCCGCGGCAGTGGCCCGGGCCCCCTGTGGACAACCCGGATCACCGCTGGTCACACGGTGCTCACCGCGGGTTCACGGCTCGATGAGTCCGGCGCGGATGGCATAGCGCGTGAGTTCCAGACGGTCCCGGACGCCGAGTTTCTGGAGCAGGTTGGCGCGGTGGCGCTCGACGGTCTTGGCGCTGATGAACAGCAGCTCGCCGATCTCCTTGGACGTGTGCCCCTCGGCGACCAGTTTGAGGATCTCCTCCTCGCGCTCGGTGATGGGCCGCTCCGGCAGGCCGCCGCCCTCGCGCAGACGGTCGAGGTAGGAGCGGACGAGGGTGCGTTCGGCGCCGGGATAGATGAACGGCTCGTCGCGTACGGCGGCCCGGCAGGCCTCGACCAGGTCGCGGTCGGCGACGGACTTCAGCACGTAGCCGCAGGCGCCCGCCTTCAGCGCCTCGAAGAAGTACTGCTCGTTGTCGTACATCGTCAGGATGAGGATGCGCAGGCCGGGCAGGCGGCGGGACAGTTCGCGCGCCGCCTGGAGACCGGTCATGCGGGGCATGGCGACGTCCAGGACGGCCAGGTCGGCCTCGGTGGCGCGGGCCGCCGCGACGGCCTCGGCGCCGTCCCCGGCCTCGGCGACGACGGTGAGGTCCGGTTCGCCGTCCAGGATGAGGCGCACTCCCCGGCGCACGAGGGTGTGGTCGTCGGCGAGCAGGACGCGGATCGGGGGTTGCGGGGGCTTCGACGACATCAGCGGCCTCCGGTCGCGGCGGGCACGCGCAGGCGTACGACGGTGCCCGGCGCGGGGCCCGACTCGCCGGGCCGGCCGGACGCGCCGAAGCCGCCGAAGTCCCCGGGCTTCCCGGTCGGCCCGGGTCTTCCCGGCTCCCGGGTGGGCGTCGCCCCCGGCTCCAGGGTGAGCGTGGCGCCGATCAGCAGGGCGCGTTCGCGCATGCCGCTGATGCCGGCGCCCTCGGCGGCGTCGCCGAGACCGGTGCCGTTGTCGCGGACGACGAGTTCGACGCTGTCGGGCAGCGTCCGCAGCCGGATGTCGGCGCGGTCGGCGGCGGCGTGCCGGGCGGTGTTGGTCAGGCTCTCCTGGGCCACGCGGTAGATCACGAGCTCCGTCTCGGGGGTCAGCGGGGGCAGCTCGCCCGGGACGTCGTGCCGGACGGTCAGGCCGGGGTGGCCGAAGTCGGCCGCGAGTGAGCGCAGGGCACTGGCCAGGCCGAGTTCCTCCAGCAGCCCGGGGCGCAGCCGGCGGGCGATGCGGCGGATCTCGTCCAGCCCCGCGCGGGTGGCCTCCTGCGCCTGGCCGACGTCGGCGCGCAGCTCCTCGGGCACGCGGTCGGCGACACGCTTGAGCTGGAGGAGGACGGCGGTGAGGGTCTGGCCGACCTCGTCGTGGAGCTCCCGGGCGATGCGGTGGCGCTCCCTTTCCTGTGCGCGCAGCGCCCGGCCGGCGCCGGCGGCCCGTTCGGAGCGCAGCCGGTCGAGCATGGTGTTGTACGTGGCGATGAGCTGGGCGGCCTCGGCCGGCCCGGCGACCGGGGTGCGGGCCCCGGGCCGCAGCAGGTCGGCGGCGGCCATGGCCCGGCCCAGCCGGTGCAGCGGAGCCAGTCCGATCCGCAGGACCACGGCGTTGGCGGCCAGCAGGGCGGCGAGCCCGCCGAGCAGGACAAGCGCTTCGTCCGGCAGTACGGGAGTGGAGACGGTGACCGGTCCCAGCAGCAGCGCGGTGGCCACGACGAGGCCCATGGCGTTGAGCGAGAAGATCCGCCAGAACAGCGACACGGTCCGCTTTCCGCTCCTCCCGGTCCGTGGGCACGACACCGTCCGGGCCAGCCTTGCCGACCGGGCCCGGCCGCGTATATCCGTCGTGACACCCATATCGACACCGTACGTGCGGGTGACAGCATGACGGGGCCGCGGGCACGTGATGCGCGGACCGCGAGCGCAGCAAGATGTGGAAGAGAACGAACGAGGGGAAGCGACGTGTCCGCTCCACGCCTGAGGGCGACGCCACTGCCGGGGATCGGGGTGCAGTACGACCTGGTGACCCGGGAACACCGCCACCTGTCAGTGGTGGCGCACCGGGACGGCGCCCGCACCGTGAACGTGTACCGGGCCGACGACCCCGACTCCTGCGCCCACTCGCTGAAGCTGACCGGCTCGGAGGCGGGCGCGCTGATCGACGCCCTGCAACCGTCCCACCACAGCGCCAACCTGCTGCACACGTCGGATCTGGGGCTGGTGGCCGAGCGGATCGAGGTGTCCGCGACCTCGCGCTGGAACGGGCGGGTGCTGGGCGAGACCCGGATGCGGACGGAGACCGGCGCCTCCGTGGTGGCGGTGCTGCGGCACGCCGAGGCGATCCCGTCGCCCGCCCCGGACTTCCGGCTGGTGGGCGGCGACACCCTGATCGTCATCGGTACCCGCGAGGGTGTGAACGCCGCCGCGACGATACTCGGGCGGGAGTGAGCCGGTGCACTCCGCGGTTCTGCTCATCGAGTTCGGGTCGATCATCCTCGGGCTCGGGCTCCTCGGCCGGTTCGCCGGCCGGTTCCGGATCTCGCCCATCCCGCTGTATCTGCTCGCCGGTCTGGCCTTCGGCGAGGGCGGACTGCTGCCGCTCGGCGCGAGCGAGGAGTTCATCGCCACCGGTGCGGAGATCGGCGTCATCCTGCTGCTGCTGATGCTCGGCCTGGAGTACACGGCGGGCGATCTGGTCACCAACCTGAAGTCGCACTACCCGGCGGGCCTGGTCGACTTCGCGCTCAACGCGGTGCCGGGCGCGGTGGCGGCGCTGCTGCTGGGCTGGGGCCCGGTGGCGGCCGTGGTGCTGGCCGGCGTCACCTGGATCTCGTCGTCCGGTGTGATCGCGAAGGTGCTCGGTGATCTCGGCCGGGTCGGCAACCGCGAGACACCGGTGATCCTCAGCGTCCTGGTCCTGGAGGACCTGGCGATGGCGGTGTACCTGCCGATCGTCACGGCGCTGGTGGCCGGGGTCGGTCTGATGACCGGGAGCATCACGCTGGCGATCGCGCTGGGCGCGGCGGGGCTGGTGCTGTTCGTCGCGGTGCGTTACGGGCGGGTCATCTCGCGGTTCGTCTCCAGCGACGACCCGGAGAAGCTGCTGCTGGTCGTGCTGGGTCTGACGATCCTGGTCGCGGGCGTGGCGCAGCAGCTCCAGGTGTCGGCCGCGGTCGGCGCGTTCCTGGTGGGCATCGCCCTGTCCGGGGAGGTCGCCGAGGGTGCGCACACACTGCTGAGCCCGCTGCGGGACTTGTTCGCCGCCGTCTTCTTCGTCTTCTTCGGTCTGCACACCGACCCGGCGAGCATCCCGCCGGTGCTGCTGCCGGCGCTGGCGCTGGCAGTGCTCACCGCGCTGACGAAGATCGCCACGGGTTACTGGGCGGCGCGCAGGGCCGGCATCTCCGTGAAGGGCCGCTGGCGGGCGGGCGGTGCGCTGGTGGCGCGCGGCGAGTTCTCCATCGTCATCGCCGGGCTCGCCGTGTCGGCAGGGATCGAGCCGTCCCTGGGCCCGCTGGCCACGGCGTACGTGCTGATCCTGGTCGTCCTCGGTCCGCTGACCGCCCGCTACACCGAATCGGTGGCCATGCGCCTGTCCCGCCGGCGCCGCGATCCCGGCCGCGGGCCGGACGCCCCCGTCGGCTCCCCGAGCACGACGGGTGCCAAGGAGCCGGTCGGCGACTGAGGCGCGCGCCGGCCGCGCACCCGGGTGTGGTCGCCGGCGGTCGGCGGGTCGTCAGCCCTGCTGCCCCGCCGGCGTCCACCCCTGCCGGCGCAGCACCGCCGCGACGTCCGGCGCCTCGTAGTGCTCCCCCTTGAGGACCTTGCCGTCGGCTCTGCGGGCGACGCTGCCGTCGGGGCCCAGCTTCGACATGTTGGCCCGGTGGATCTCGGCTATCACCGCGTCCAGGTCGATGCCGTGCACCAGGGCGGTGCCGTACGCGACGTACACCACGTCGGCCAGTTCGTGCGCGAGCCGGTCCAGGGGGCCCTCGACGGAGACCTCGGCGACCTCCGCCGCCTCCTCGGCGAGCAGTTCGCCACGGTGCGCGGCCAGCTCCGGCGGGACCTCGGTGGGCGTGCTGCGGGCGTCCAGCCCGAAGGCGAGGTGGAAGGCGCGGACCAGTTCGGCGGGCGAAGAGCTCATGCGGCCGACTCTAACGGCCGCCACTGACACTTCCCGGCGGCCGCACGGGCGGGCCGTGCCTGTGAGGCCGCCCCTGGTCAGCGGGGATGCGGGCTGGCAGGATCGCGCCCATGTCCAAGCCGTTCCCCCGCATCGGCGGGCGCCGGGCCGCACAGGCCGGGGCCGCCGCCGTCGTCGCCCTCGGGCTGCTGCTGTGGTGGCTGCTGCCCCTGGGCGAGGAGCCGCCGAGGGGGACGATCACGTTCAGCACCGGCACCCGCGCGGGGGTCTACCACAAGTACGGCGAGCTGCTGCGCGACCGGCTCGCCAGGGACCTGCCGGAGCTGGACGTACGGCTGGTGCCGAGCGCGGGCTCCCAGGAGAACGTGGAGCGGGTGGCCTCCGGGAAGGCCGACTTCACGATCGCCGCGGCCGACGCGGTGGAGACGTACAAGATCCAGGACCGCCCCGGAGCGGAGCAGCTGCGCGGGGTGGCCCGCCTCTACGACGACTACGTCCAGCTCGTCGTCCCCGTCGACTCCGACATCCGGGCCCTCGCCGACCTGAAGGGCAAGCGGGTCGCCATCGGGCTGCCCAACTCGGGCGTGCGGCTGATCGCGACCCGGCTGCTGCGGGCGGTGGGCATCGATCCGGAGCGGGACATCACGCCCCGGTCGGACGGCATCGACACCGGTCCGGCGCGGCTCGGGGAGCAGTTGGACGCCTTCTTCTGGTCCGGGGGCCTGCCGACCGACGGACTGCGGCGGATCGCGGAGACCGGCGCGTTCCGGTTCGTGCCGATCGACGAGGAGGTCGTCGCCGACCTGCACGGCCAGGGCGGCGCCACCCGCTACTACCGCGCCACCAACATCCCGGAGTCGGCCTACCCGACGGTGCAGAACGGCTCGGTGGTGCCGACGATGGCCGTGTCCAACCTGCTCATGACGCGCGACGACCTCGACCCCCGGCTCACCGAGTGGCTGACGCGGACGGTGATCGAGAGCCGGGACGGCATCGGCCGCCACGTCCACTCCGCGCAGCTGGTCGATCTGCGCACGGCGATCTACACGGACCCGCTCGGACTGCACGAGGGCGCCCGCCGCTACTACCGGTCCGTCAAGCCCTGAGCCACCGGTCACGCGCTGCCGAGGACAGGACCGTCACTCACCGCCCGAAGGGGCCGCCGCGCACGGCCCGAGGACCGTCCCTCACCGCGCGAAGGGGGCCGCGACGCACGGCCTGAGGACCGTCACTCCCTGTCCTCGAAGGGGCCGCCGCGCACCGCCCGCGGACCGGTCCCTCACTCCCCGACGGTGCCCTGCGGCAGGGACCGAGGCACGGTCACCGTCACCTTCAGTCCGCGCGGCTCGTGGTGGTCGTAGGCGATGGTGCCGCCGCTCGCGGCCAGCAGGGCCCGGCAGATGGACAGGCCGAGTCCGGAGCCCTTGACGTTCTGGTGCCGGCCGCTGCGCCAGAAGCGGTCGCCGACGCGGGCCAGCTCCTCGTCGGTCAGACCGGGGCCGTGGTCGGCGACGACGACGGTCGAGTCGGCGCCGCGCGAGCCGACCTCGACCCGCACGGTCTCGCCCTCGGGCGTGAACTTGACCGCGTTGTCGATGACGGCGTCCAGCGCGCTGGACAGCGTCACCGGGTCGGTCCACGCCGTGGTCGGCGGGCAGTCCCCCTCCAGCCGCACGCCCTTGGCCTCGGCGGTCGGCGCCCAGGCGGCGACCCGTTCGGCGGCGAGCGTGCCGATATCGGTGAGCCGCAGGTCGGGCTCGGCGTGCTCGGCGAGGGCCAGGTCGAGCAGGTCGTCCAGGACGCGGGCCAGGCGCTTGCCCTCGGCCTGGACCGAGGCGATCTCCTCGTTTCCCTCCGGCAGTTCCAGGGCGAGCAGCTCGATGCGCAGCAGCAGGGCCGAGAGCGGGTTGCGCAGCTGGTGGGAGGCGTCGGCGACGAAGGCGCGCTGCTGCTCCAGGACGTCCTCGACGTGGTCGGCCATCTCGTTGAACGACTTGGCCAGGCGGCGCAGTTCCGGCGGTCCCCCGGCCGCCGCCACCCGGGACTTCAGACGCCCGGTGGCGATGTCGTGGGTGGTGGCGTCCAGGATCCGTACGGGCCGCAGCACCCAGCCGGTCAGCCGCAGCGCGGCGCCGACGGCGAGCAGCATGGCGGCCAGTTCCCCGGCGCCGATGACGAGCCAGCCGCGCAGCGTGCGCGACCGCATGGAGTCGGTGGGCGAGTCGGTGACCACGACGGCGACGACGTCCCCGTCGCGGATGACCGGCGAGGCGACCACCAGTCGGCCCTCCTCCCAGGGCCACACCTGCTCGGGGTCGTGGCTGCGGCGGCTGAGCAGCGCCTCCTCGAAGGCGTCCCGGACATCACCCGTCTGGGGGAGGAACCAGGTCGTCGGCGCATTGGCCATCGGGATGTGATTGCGGTAGAAGACGCCCGCACGGATGTCGTAGACCTCGTAGTAGCTCGTCAGTTCGTTCTGGAGCGTCTCCAGACGCTCGCCGGGTACGGTGCGTGATCCGTACGGGCCGTCCACGACGTCGGTGACGAACTGGGCGAGCGCGGCGAAGCGTGCGGTGTCGTCGATGCGGTCGACGACGACCTTCTGCTGCTCGGCCCGGGCGACACTGACGCCGAGCGGGATGCCGAGCGCCAGCAGGACGGCCGCCATCAGGACGATGAGCAGCGGGAGCAGGCGTGTGCGCACCCGGGCCCGCTACGAGGTGGGGGCGACGAGGCGGTAGCCGACGCCGCGTACGGTCTCGATGAGCGCGGGCATGCGCAGCTTGGCGCGCAGGGAGGCGACATGCACCTCGAGGGTGCGCCCGGTCCCCTCCCAGCTGGTGCGCCAGACCTCGCTGATGATCTGCTCCCGGCGGAAGACCACGCCGGGGCGCTGGGCGAGCAGCGCGAGCAGGTCGAACTCCTTGCGGGTCAGCTGGACGGCCGTACCGTTCACGCTGACCTGGCGCGTCGGCAGTTCGATGCGGACGGGGCCGAGGCCGATCGCGGTCTCGATGCCCGAGGAGGTGTCCTCGTGGGCGGAGCGCCGGCTGACGGCGTGGATCCGGGCGAGCAGTTCCCCGGTGTCGTACGGCTTGACCACGTAGTCGTCGGCGCCGAGGTTGAGGCCGTGGATGCGGGAGCGCACGTCGGAACGGGCGGTCACCATGATCACCGGGGTGCCGGTCAGCTTGCGGATCTTGCCGCAGACCTCGTACCCGTCCTGGTCGGGCAGGCCGAGGTCGAGGAGGACGACACCGAAGCCGTCTCCGTCGGGGACCAGCGCCTGAAGGGCCTCCTCGCCGCTGCGCGCGTGGGTGACGTCGAAACCGTGGCGGGCCAGGACCGCGGACAGGGCGGCGGCGACGTGGTTGTCGTCCTCGACGAGCAGCAGCCTCATCCGGGCCCCCTTCTGTTCATCGGCCGTACGATCGGAATGTGTACAAAAGACGCGCGTACGCGCGCGTGTGCGCCGTGTGCAGTCACGCTGATGGACAGGGACGCCGTCAAGAGGGTTCCGGTTGCCGGCGCCCGAAGTTATCCGGCCGATATCTGCCCTGCTCACAAGTGCTACGACACGTGTCCGATTGCTACCGGATCGTGATGCTCAGATTCCCCTCAGATGTAATGACGCAGGTCGTGGACGGTTACTACTGTCCTCCGAAACCGAGGAGGACGGAGCCTGAGAGCGATGACCGAAGTATCGGTGGCCAAGGAAGACGTGGCCGCGACCGACGAGCTGGTCGTCCTGAAGAGCGTCAACAAGCACTTCGGCGCGTTGCACGTACTCCAGGACATCGATCTGACGATCGCCCGCGGTGAGGTCGTCGTGGTCATCGGGCCCTCCGGGTCCGGTAAGTCCACGCTCTGCCGCACCATCAACCGTCTGGAGACGATCGACTCCGGAACGATCACGATCGACGGCAAGCCGCTGCCCCAGGAGGGCAAGGAGCTGGCCCGGCTGCGCGCCGACGTCGGGATGGTCTTCCAGTCCTTCAACCTCTTCGCGCACAAGACCGTGCTCGAGAACGTGACCCTGGGCCAGATCAAGGTCCGCAAGACCGACAAGAAGAAGGCCGAGGAGAAGGCCCGGCAGCTGCTGGACCGGGTGGGGGTGACCGCCCAGGCCGACAAGTACCCCGCCCAGCTCTCCGGCGGTCAGCAGCAGCGCGTCGCCATCGCCCGGGCGCTGGCCATGGACCCGAAGGTCATGCTCTTCGACGAGCCGACGTCGGCTCTCGACCCGGAGATGATCAACGAGGTGCTGGAGGTCATGAAGCAGCTCGCCCGGGACGGCATGACCATGGTCGTGGTCACCCACGAGATGGGCTTCGCCCGGTCCGCCGCCAACCGCGTGGTCTTCATGGCGGACGGCCGGATCGTCGAGGAAGCCACGCCGGACCAGTTCTTCAGCAACCCGCGCAGCGACCGCGCCAAGGACTTCCTGTCGAAGATCCTGCACCACTGACGTCGCGGATCGCCTCCGACGGCCTGCGTCATCCCCTTGACGGTCGCCCGTTCCCCACGGGTCCGCCGTCCGATCACAGTCAAAGGATGTTCACCATGAAGCTCCGCAAGGTCACCGCCGCCTCGGCCACCGTGTTCGCCCTCGCCCTGACCGCCACCGCGTGCGGCTCCGACGACGGGGACAGCGGCTCCTCCGGCGGCGACAACAAGAAGATCACGGTCGGTATCAAGTTCGACCAGCCGGGCCTCGGCCAGAAGACCCCGCAGGGCTACGAGGGCTTCGACGTGGACGTCGCCACGTACGTCGCGAAGAAGCTCGGCTACAGCGAGGACCAGATCGAGTGGAAGGAGGCGAAGAGCGCCGACCGCGAGACCATGCTGCAGCGCGGTGACGTCGACTTCATCGCCGCTACGTACTCGATCACCCCGCAGCGCGAGGAGAAGGTCGACTTCGCCGGACCCTACCTGCTCGCCCACCAGGACGTGCTGCTGCGCGCGGACGACGACTCGATCAAGGCGCCGGAAGACCTCAACGACAAGAACCTCTGCTCGGTCACCGGCTCCACCTCGGCCCAGAACGTCAAGGAGAAGCTGGCGCCCAAGGCCAATCTCCAGGAGTACCCGACGTACTCGGCCTGTCTGACCGGCCTGCAGAACGGCGCCGTCGACGCACTGACCACCGACGACTCGATCCTCGCCGGCTATGCCGCTCAGGAGCAGTTCAAGGGCAAGTTCAAGCTCGGCGGCTTCAAGATGACCAACGAGAACTACGGCATCGGCGTCAAGAACGGCAGCGACCTCAAGGCCAAGATCAACGACGCGCTGGAGGCCATGGTCGAGGACGGCTCCTGGGAGGAGGCCGTGAAGAAGAACTTCGGCCCCGCCAACTACGCGTACGAGCCCGCGCCGAAGATCGGCGACGTCAAGAGCTGAGGCAACGCCTGACAGGATGCGCCGTCCCGGATCCGGGGCGGCGCATCGGGGCGGGCATCCCTACACGCGGAAGCGCGGGAGATCGTGTTCGACTTTCTTGCAGAGTACGACCTGCTGGGGGCCTTCTGGACGACGGTGCAGCTCGCTGTGCTCTCCGCCGTCGGCTCCCTGATCTGGGGCACCATGCTGGCCGCCATGCGCGTCGGCCCGGTGCCGCTGATGCGCGGCTTCGGGACCGCGTACGTGAACATCGTGCGGAACATCCCGCTGACCGTCATCATCCTGTTCGCGTCGATCGGCCTGAGCCAGACGCTCGGCGCCACCATGGGCGTGGCCGACTTCGAGACCAGGAACTTCCGGCTCGCCGTCCTGGGCCTGATCCTCTACACCTCGGCCTTCGTGTGCGAGGCGCTGCGTTCCGGCATCAACACGGTGCCGGTCGGCCAGGCGGAGGCGGCCCGCGCGATCGGCCTCAGCTTCAGTCAGGTCCTGCGCCTGGTCGTCCTCCCCCAGGCGTTCCGGTCCTCCGTCGGCCCGCTCGCCAACGTGCTGATCGCGCTCATCAAGAACACCACGGTGGCCGCCGCCATCGGTGTGGCGGAGGCGGCCCTGGTGATGAAGGAGATGATCGAGAACGAGGCCCAGCTGCTGTTGATCTCCGCGATCATCGCTGTCGGCTTCGTGATCCTGACGCTGCCGACCGGCCTGTTCCTCGGCTGGGTGGGCAAGAAGGTGGCGGTGAAGCGATGAGCTCCGTTCTCTACGACGCGCAGGGCCCGCGCGCCAAGCGGCGCAACGTCCTCTTCACGGTGGTCTTCTTCGTCGCCATCGCCGCCCTGCTGTGGTGGGTCATCGGCACCTTGCACGACAAGGAGCAGCTCGACTGGGCGAAGTGGCAGATGTTCTTCACCAGTGGCGAACCCTGGTCGACGTACATCTGGCCCGGTCTGCAGAACACCCTCAAGGCCGCCGGGCTCGCGGTGATCATCGCGATGCCGCTCGGCGCCGTCTTCGGCATCGCGCGGCTGTCGGACCATGCCTGGGTCCGCGTCCCGGCCGGTGTCGTCGTCGAGTTCTTCCGGGCCATCCCGGTGCTGGTGCTGATGATCTTCGGCATGGCGCTGTTCTCCCGGTACCTCCCGGTCAGTGCCGACGTCCGTCCGATGTACGCCGTGGTCACCGGCCTGGTGCTGTACAACGCCTCGGTCCTCGCGGAGATCGTCCGGGCCGGCATCCTGGCCCTGCCCAAGGGGCAGGGCGAGGCTGCCATGGCCATCGGCCTGCGCAAGGGCCAGGCCATGCGGTCGATCCTGCTGCCGCAGGCGGTCACCACGATGCTGCCCGCCATCGTCAGCCAGCTCGTGGTCATCGTGAAGGACACCGCCCTCGGCGGCGCCGTCCTGACGTTCCCGGAGCTGCTGTCCGCCGCCAACACGATGAGCGCCTACTACGGTGCCAACACCATCGCCAGCTTCACGGTCGTGGCCGTCCTCTTCATCGCGCTCAACTTCGCCCTCACCAGCTTCGCGAGCTGGCTGGAGCGCAGGCTGCGGCAGGCCAAGAAGTCGACGGGTGCGGTGCTCGCGGTGGACGACGCGGAGGCCGCGGCGACGACGACCCACGGTGGGGACGTCGACAAGACGCGCGGCTGACCCACAGTCAACTCGTACGACCATCACGAAGGCAGTGGCGTGATCGCCACTGCCTTCGTCACTTGACGCAAGCACCGGCAATGGGTTGCATACGTTCTGTGATCGTGCACCCCGCTCCAACTTCCTGTTCACCTACGTCCCCCGGGACGCGACCGCAGGCAGGGGGCGCCACGCCGTGGACCCGGTGATCGTCGTCGGAGCGGGGCCCGTCGGGCTCACGCTCGCCCTGGCGCTGGCGCGTCAGGAGGTGCCCTGCGTCGTCCTGGACGAGGGGCCGGGCAAGGACGAGCCACGCCCCGCGCGCACCGTCGTCCTTCCCGAGGACACCGTCGGCCTGCTGGAACGTCTCACCGGCACGTCCGTGACCCGGGCGGGGTTCCGTTGGGCCGGATGGCGGTCGATGCGGCGCAGGCAGGTGATGCGCGAGATCGTCTTCGACACCGAGCCCGGACCGCTGCACATCGCCCAGCACACGCTGACGGGCGCGCTGCGCGAGGCCCTCGCCCGTGAGCCGCTCGTGGAGGTCGCCGCCAACAGCCGCCTGGACACCGTCGAGCAGGAGCCCTCGGGCGTGACGGCTCACACCCGCGGCCCGGACGGCACCTGGTGGCGCGGCAGTTACCTGGTCGGCTGCGACGGCCCCCGCTCGACCGTGCGCAAGCTCCAGGACATCCGCTTCCCCGGCCGTACGGCGGTCGAGCGGCACGCCGTCGCCGCGCTGCGCACCGAACTTCCCTGGACCGACGAGGCGTTGCTGCACCGGTCGCCGCCGTGGCGGACGTCGGGCCCGTCGGCCGGCGAGATCACCGGGCGCCCGCTGCCCGACGGCGTGTGGCGCCTGGACTGGCTGCTGCCGCCCGGCAAGGACCTGGTCACGCCGGAGCTGCTGGTGACCCGGGTCCGGGAGACCCTGGCCGGCTGGTCCGGCGGGGAGGTCCCGGCGTACGAGCTGCTCGACACCGGCGTGCACACCGTCCACCACCGGCTGGCCCGCCGCTGGCGCGCGGGGCGGGTGTTCCTCGCCGGGGACGCCGCGCACCTGCTGGGCGCGCTGGGCTCGCAGGGCCTCGACGAGGGGCTGCGGGACGCCGACAACCTCGCCTGGAAGCTGGCGCTGGCCTGGCACCACGGGGCCTCCGAGGCCCTGCTCGACAGCTATCAGGCCGAGCGGCGCGCCGCGGTCGCCGGCCGGCTGCGCGCCGCCGATCAGGTACTGCCGCTGCTGCGCGGCGGCGGAGGTCTGCGCTCGTACGTGCCCGGCTCCTCCCGCGGCCACGACGCGCTCCTCACGGACGGTCACCTGGGACGCGGGGCACTGGGTGCGCCGGGGACGCACGCCGATTCACCGCTCGCGCCCGGGCACCTCGACGGGGAGGTGCCCGTCGCCACCGCACCGGGCTCCCCCGTCAGCGACGTGCGGGTCACGGCGGAGGACGGCACGTTCGTCCGGCTGCGCGACCGGCTCGGGCGCGGGGCGCTGCTGGTAGTGCTGATCGCACCGGGGACGGGCGTGTGGGAGCGCAAGCACTGGGTGAGCGCCGGGATCATGCCCCGTCTGGCGGCGGCGGTGACGGCCCTGCCGTGCCGCGCCGAACTGCTGGTCGCCGAGAGCTATCCGGGTGCGGCAGCCCACACGGTGCTGCTGGTGCGGCCCGACGGGCACCTGGTCACGGCGCTGGGCGGGGTCCGCCCGGCCGATCTGTACACGGCGGCCGAGGCGGCGCTGGGCGGGTCGCAGCAGGCGGCGGCCGAAGCCGGGGCGAAGGCGTCCGCGGGCTCTCGCTGAGCCACCGACGAGCGGGGTCACCGTCACCGTGCGGTCCGCATGGTGACGGTGAGCTGACCGGTGCGCACCCCCGTGGAGCCGTGGAGTACTCCGGAGCGGCGCGCTGGTGATCGAGCGGAACGAGCGGGAGTGGCGGCTGGACCGGCGGGGCAGCCACCGCGTCCCCGAGACCACGGGCCATGACGTGCGGGTCGTGGTGGTCTGCAACGAGGGTTACGCCTCCAGCCTGGCGGCGGAGTCCCTGCACCGGCTGGGGCTGCACCGGGCCACCGATCTGGTGGGCGGCTCCCAGGCCTGGCGGGCGGCGGAACTGCCCGTGGCGGACTGACGGCGCGACTGCCCGTGCTGCCGTGGCGGAGGAACTCCCCGTGACGGCCTGGAGCGGAACTCCCCGTGACGGCCTGGAGCGGGACTGCCCGGTGACGCCGTGACGGCAGGACCGCCCGTGCTGCCGCGGCGGCAGGACCGCCACGGGCGTGTCACGGGCCTGCGGGACAGGCCGACCCCGTCGTACCGGCCGCGGCAGGCGCGGCACGCGGCGTGCGGCGTGCGGCGTGCGGCGTGCGGCGTCAGATTCCGCCGTCGAGGTCGTCCGTGTCCTCGCCCTCCTCCTCCAGCGCCTGCCGGACCACCCGCAGGGCCATGCCCTCGGAGTAGCCCTTGCGGGCCAGCATCCCGGCGAGGCGCCGCAGGCGCTTGTCGCGGTCGAGGCCGCGGGTGGAGCGCAGCTTGCGCGCGACCAGTTCGCGCGCCGTCGCTTCCTCCTGCTCGGAGTCGAGCTGGGAGACCGCGGCGTCGATGAGTGTGGAGTCGACGCCCTTGGTCCGCAGTTCCCGGGCGAGCGCGCGCCGGGCCAGTCCGCGGCCATGGTGCCGGGACTCCACCCAGGCGTCCGCGAAAGCGCCGTCGTCGATCAGTCCGACCTCCTCGAACCGGGACAGCACCTCCTCCGCGGCGTCGTCAGGGATCTGCCGTTTGCGCAGGGCGTCGGCGAGCTGCTGCCGCGTGCGCGGGGTCCCGGTGAGCAGGCGCAGGCAGATCGCCCGTGCCTGCTCGACCGGGTCCCGCGGAGGTTCCCCCTTCTCGGCCCTCGACGAGGAAGTGGTCCCTCCGTCCTCACCGGGCGGACGGCCGCGTCCGCGCCCGCGGCGCCCGCGCGGGCCGCCGCCCGTCCCTCGGGCCCGGCTGTCGTCACGGCGTGCCCGGTCGTCGCCGTCCGCACCGGCGTCGGGCACCACATCGCCGTCCGGGCTGTGCCACAGCCCGGCGTCGCCGTCGGTGCCCGGCGCCGCGAAGTCCCCGCCGTACCCGTCGCCACCCGCCCCGGCGAGGTCCGCGTCACCCGGCCCGACCCGCTGCCGTCCGCGGACGGCGGCTTCCGGATCGGCGTACTCGGCCCAGTCGGTTCGTCGTGTCACGGATCAGCTCTTGGCTGCGGCGGCCTTGGACTTGCCGGCCTTGGCGGGCGCGGGGGCCGGCACCGTCGCGGCGTCGGGGGCGGAGACCGCGGCGTCCGCACCCGGCTCGGCGGCCGGCTCCTCGGGACGCACGCCGACGCCCAGCTTCTCCTTGATCTTCTTCTCGATCTCGTTGGCGAGGTCGGGGTTGTCCTTCAGGAAGTTGCGGGCGTTCTCCTTGCCCTGGCCGAGCTGGTCGCCCTCGTACGTGTACCAGGCACCGGCCTTGCGGACGAAGCCGTGCTCCACGCCCATGTCGATCAGGCCGCCCTCGCGGCTGATGCCCTGGCCGTAGAGGATGTCGAACTCGGCCTGCTTGAAGGGGGGCGCGACCTTGTTCTTGACGACCTTGCAGCGGGTGCGGTTGCCGACCGCCTCGGTGCCGTCCTTCAGCGTCTCGATGCGCCGGATGTCGATGCGCACGGAGGCGTAGAACTTCAGCGCGCGGCCACCGGTCGTGGTCTCGGGGGAACCGAACATCACGCCGATCTTCTCGCGGAGCTGGTTGATGAAGATCGCGGTGGTCTTGGACTGGTTGAGCGCGCTGGTGATCTTCCGCAGGGCCTGGCTCATCAGCCGGGCCTGAAGACCGACGTGGCTGTCGCCCATCTCGCCCTCGATCTCCGCGCGCGGGACGAGCGCGGCGACGGAGTCGATGACGATGAGGTCGAGGGCGCCGGAGCGGACCAGCATGTCCACGATCTCCAGGGCCTGCTCGCCGTTGTCCGGCTGGGACAGGATGAGGTTGTCGATGTCGACGCCGAGCTTCTTCGCGTACTCCGGGTCGAGGGCGTGCTCCGCGTCCACGAACGCGACCTGGCCGCCCGCCTTCTGCGCGTTCGCCACCGCGTGCAGGGTCAGGGTCGTCTTACCCGAGGACTCCGGGCCGTAGATCTCCACGACACGGCCGCGCGGGAGGCCGCCGACGCCGAGCGCCACGTCGAGGGCGGTCGACCCGGTCGAGATGACCTCGATCGGCTCCTTCGACCGGTCGCCCATGCGCATGACCGCGCCCTTGCCGAATTGCCGTTCAATCTGTGCGAGAGCGGCGTCCAGGGCCTTCTCGCGGTCGGTTCCTGCCATGGGTTCCACCCGATTTGCTTGAGTCGATCGCTTCACGTCAAAGACGCTAACGCCTGCCACTGACAATGCGCCCCGACGCGGGTCCGGCCTGTGGACAACCGGGGATCAAATCCGCCCATAACCAGTCGAATCGCCCCGTCGTGAGCCTCGCCGGAGCCTCCATAAGAATGGATGTTCGATTTTTGTGTCAAGCGCACCACGCGGCACTTCCGAGAGTACTGTCCTGCGCCGACGCAGCCGCCCTGGGCGCTGGAGAGGCCCCGCCGGACGCCGATCTTCCAGGCTTGCATTGACCCCTGCTTGACCTGGACTAACGTATGCCGCCCCGAACAAAGGAACGGAGCAGGCATGGCGTACCAGGGGTGGGGACCGCAGGGTCCGTACGGTCCGCAGGGGCCGTACGGACCCCATGGCTGGGGCGGGGGCGGCTGGCAGCCGCCGCCCAGACCGGGGGTGATACCGCTGGCGCCGCTCGGGCTCGGGTCCGTCTACGGCGGTGCCTTCTCGACGATGGGGCGGTACGCGCGGCAGTTGTTCGGGGCGATGGGCGTGGGCCTCGCCCTGCTCTTCGCCGCGACGGCCGGTGTGTTCGTGCTGGCCTACCTCAGCGTCGAGGACGACTGGCGGATACTGGTCGACGCCGACGAACCGACCTGGGACATGGCCAGGCCGATCGTGTTCTCCGTCGTGGTGGCGTACGTGGCGCTGATGCTGCTCACGCTGCTGGTGAACTCGTTCCTCTCCGCTGTCAGCCCGGTGGTCCTGGAGCACGCCGTGCTGGGCCGGCGCACCACCTTCGGTGCGGTGTGGCGCCGCGCCTGGGCCCGCACACCGTCGGTGCTCGGTGTCATGCTCCTCATGTACCTGCTGATCGCGGTCCCGATCGTCGTCTTCTCCCTGCTCTGGGTCAGCCTGATCGCCCTGCTGGTGGCGGGCGAGAGCCCACTGATGGCGCCCGGGCTCGTGTTCCTGCTCGGCCTGCTGATCCTGCCGCTGGTGGCGTGGCTGCTGGTGTCGTTCTCGTTCGGGCCCGCCGCCGCGGTCCTCGAGTCGGCCGGCCCGGTCACCGCCCTGAAGCGCTCGTTCCGGCTGGTCCGCGGTGCCTGGTGGCGCACGTTCGGCATCCTGTTGCTCACCTGGGTCATGGTGGGCGTCGGAGCGTGGGTCGTGCAGATCCCGCTGCTGTTCGCCGCGCCGCAGCCCTCGTACGACGCCTACGGCCCGTACGACGAGCCGCCCGCCGACCTCGGTGAGTTCTTCACCGAGGTGTACGGCGACGCGCTGTCCGGCCTGTGGACCTATCTGATCCTCACCGTCGTCGTCACGCTGGTGGTCCAGCTGGTCGCCACCGCCTTCACACAGCTGGTCAGCGCGCTGCTCTACATCGACCAGCGCATCCGCCGCGAAGGCCTCGGCGAGAGCCTGGCCCAGGCTGCCGGTCACCGGTAGACCGGCAACGGGGTGGGGAAGCGGACGAGCACCTCCGGGTCGGCGGCGGGCGCGGCGCCGGCCCGGACCGGGGTCAGGGGGACCCCGGCCGCCGCCCCCGCACGCGCGCGAACGACGGGCGCCGGGGTCCGCGGTCCCGGTGGCCGTGGACCCTCGGGTCGTCCGTGACGTCGTACCGTCTGACGTACGCCCCCAGGAACGCCTGGAGGGTGGCGACCGCGGGGATGGCGATGAGCGCGCCGACGGCGCCGAGGAGAGCGGTGCCCGCGACGACCGAGCCGAAGGCGACCGCGGGGTGGATGTCCACGGTCTTGGACGTCACCTTCGGCTGGAGCACGTAGTTCTCGAACTGCTGGTAGACCACCACGAAGCCCAGCACCCACAGCGCGTACCACGGGTCGACCGTGAAGGCGATGAGCATGGGCAGGGCGCCGGCCAGGTAGGTGCCGATGGTGGGGATGAACTGCGACACCAGGCCCACCCACACGGCGAGCGCCGGTGCGTAGGGCACTCCCAGGATCTCCAGCAGGACGTAGTGCGCCATGCCCGAGATCAGCGCCATGAGGCCGCGCGAGTACAGGTACCCGCCGGTCTTGTTCACGGCGATCTCCCACGCGCGCAGCACCTCGGCCTGCCGGGCGGGCGGCAGGACCGAGCAGAGCGCGCGCCGCAGCCGGGGTCCGTCCGCGGCGAAGTAGAACGAGAACAGCAGGATCGTCAGCAGCTGGAAGAGCCCGCCGAGCACCTGGGCGGACACGTCCAGCACCCCGGACGCGCTGTTCTGCACGTAGTTGCGCAGCCAGTCGGAGCGGAGCAGGCCCTCCTGGACGTCGACCCGTCTCAGCTCGGTGTGGAAGTGGGTGTTGATCCAGTTGATGACGGAGTCGAGGTACTCCGGGAAATCCTCGACCATCTTGACGATCTGGCCGGCGAGCATGGAGCCGAGCAGCGTCACGAAGCCCGCCGCGGCGGCGAGCACCGCGAGGAAGACCACCGCGGTGGCCAGCCCCCGGCGCACGCCGCGGCCCGCCATCCAGCTGACCGCCGGCTCGACGGCGAGGGCCAGGAAGAACGCGATGAGGATGTTGATCAGCAGGGCGGTGAGCTGGTGGAAGGCCCAGCTGCCCAGCTGGAACACGGCGTAGAGCGACAGGGCCAGCACCATGGCGCGCGGCAGCCAACGGGGCATGCGTCCGTCCGGCCCGGCGGCGCCCGCGGCCGGGGGCGGGGCGGGCGGCGTCGGGTCGGAGGGGGACGTCTGCGGGCCTGCCTGCCCGGTCTCCTCAGTGGGTGCCACGGATCCAGTCTCGCCCACGCCACCGACAGCCGGACGCCATCCGGCGGTCTTCGTGGCCGGTCAGCGCTTTTCCTGCGGCACGTTCATGACCGTGCAGACCACCCGCCACACGTCCTTCGCGTCCCATCCGGCGTCCAGGGCCTCGTGCACCGTGCGCCCGCCCAGCTCCGTCATCACGTGATCGCGCGCGAAGGTGTCGGCGTAGCCCGGACCGAAGTGGTCCGCCATCCGCTGCCAGAAGACCGTCAACCGCATGACACCAGTATCCCGCCCCTGAGGGTGGGCCTTGCCCGGTACCCCCTGCCGGGACCGCTTCGCGCCCTACGGTCTGACCCATGGCCGAAACCGGAGCTTCCCCCCTCCCCACGACGCACTCCCCGCTGGCCCGCGCCGAGCGGTTCCTGTGGCTCACCGCGCGCGTGCTGGAGCAGCGTCTGTTCGCCCACGACTTCCGGGACGGGAGCGCCGACGCGGTGGAGACCGCGCTGGACGCCTACCGCAACGCCGACGGCGGCTACGGTCACGCCCTCGAACCCGACCTGCGCGGCCCGGTCAGCCAGCCGCTGCACACCGCGCGCGCCCTGCGCGTCCTGGACGCGGTGGGCCGCTGCGGCGGTCAGCGCGTGGAACGCGTGTGCCGCTATCTGACGGCGGTCTCCACCGAGGACGGTGCCCTGCCGGCCATCCACCCGAGTCAGCGCGGCTACCCGGCCGCCCCCTTCGTGCCGATCGCCGACGACCCGCCCGGCGCCCTCCTGACCACCGGCCCGGTGGTCGGCCTGCTGCACCGCAACGAGGTGTGGCACGCCTGGCTGTTCCGGGCCACCGACTTCTGCTGGCGGGCGGTCGAGTCGCTGCGGACCTCCCACCCGTACGAGATCGAGGCCGCCGTCACCTTCCTCGACTCGGCCCCCGACCGCCCGCGCGCCGAGGCGGCGGCCGATCGCCTCGGCCGCCTGGTGCGCGAGCAGCGCCTGGCGGTCCTGGACCCCGACGACATCGCCGCATACCCGGTCGCACCCGGCTACGCCCCCGGCGAGCACCACTTCCCGCACGACTACGCGAGCACCCCGCGCTCCCTCGCACGCGCGTGGTTCACCGACGAGGAGATGGCACGCTCGCTGGACCACCTGGCGGCCGGGCAGCAGGAGGACGGGGGCTGGCCCGTCACCTGGCGTCACTGGGCACCGGCCCCGGTCCTCGAAGCACGCCCCATGGTGACCCTGGAAGCGCTGCGCACCCTCAGGGCGTACGGCCGTCCCCTCGGCTGACCCGCCTCATCCGCCCATGGCCCGCACACCCGCGGTCACCACGACCGCCGCGGCGACGACGAGCAGGAACGGGGCGCGCAGCACCAGCGCCACGGCCGCCGCCGCCACGCCCGCGGCCCGCGCGTCCAGCACCAGCGTCTGCCCGTCGGCGAAGGTCTGCTGGGCGGTGAGGGCGGCCAGCAGCGCCACGGGCAGCAACGCGGCGAGCCGCTTGACCAGCGGCTTCTCCAGGGCGCCCGCGGGCACCAGCAGACCCGCCAGCTTGACGGCGTAGCAGCCGGCCACGGTCACGGCGATCGCGATCCAGACGTTCACCGGGCCTCCCCACGGGACCGGCGGCCCTCGGCCCACAGCACCACCGGCGCGGCGAGCGCGGCCACCAGCACCGGCACGCCCGCCGGCAGCACGGGCAGCAGACCGAGCCCCAGCAGCACGGCGATCCCGGCGACCGCGCGTTCGACGGTGCTCTTCAGCATCGGGGCGAGCAGCGCCAGGAAGACGGCGGGCCCGGCCGCGTCCAGCCCCCAGGCGTCGGTGTCCCCGATGGCCTCCGCGCCCAGCGCGCCCAGCAGGGTCGTCAGGTTCCACAGCACGTACAAGGACAGCCCGGTGACGGCGAACCCGATCCGGGCACCGCGCCGCGTGGGCTGCGCCAGCGCCACGGCCGTCGTCTCGTCGATCACCCACTGGGCGGCGAACGGCCGCACCCCGCGCGGGAGCGCCAGCAACTGCGACAGCCGCAGCCCGTAGAAGGCGTTGCGCACACCCAGGAAGAACGCCCCCGCGGCGGCCGTGAACGGGTTCCCGCCGGCCGCCAGCGCCCCCACGAGCGCGAACTGCGAGGCCCCGGTGAACACCAGAAGGCTGAGCGCGCAGGTCTGCAGCAAGGTCAGCCCGCTGCCCGCCGACGTCACGCCGAAGGCGAACCCGGACAGCCCGACGGCGACACCGACGCCCAGTGCGTCCCGCACGACGGCGGAGTCCGGCTTCCCTCCCGCGTCTAGATCTGGAACTGCTGTCTGTTCTGCCACGGACCGGACGCTACGTCCGGCGCCCGGCGCGCGTCTTGTACGTTCTTGCGCTCCCGCTGGTAGGCCCCGGGAGGCACGCCCACGATGCGGCTGAAGTGGCGGTTCAGGTGCGGCTGGTCGGTGAAGCCCACCGCGAGGGCCGCCTCGGCCGGTGAGACCCCGGCGTCCAGCAGCCCGCGCGCCCGACGCACCCGGGCGTCGGTCAGCCACGTGTGGGGCGGCATCCCGTAGACGTCCCGGAAAGCGCGCAGCAAGGCGAACGGGCTGGTCCCGAGATCGCCGGCCAGCCGCTCCAGACTCGGCGGCTCGGCCATCCGCTCCTCCAGCACCGCACGCGCGCGTGCCGCGATCCGGGCGCCCGCCGAGCGCACCTCCCGGCGCGGCAGCGATCCCCCGTTCAACCGCAGCAACCGTGTCACGACCACTCTGAGCAGGGTGTCGGCGGCGAGCGCGTTTCCCTCGTCCGCGGCCCGCAGCACCCGGTGCACCAGCTCCACGGTGTACGGGTCGTCGAGCACCGGCCGGACGAATCCCGGCGTGCCCCGCAAGGTGGTGGTCTCCGCGGCGATGTCCGCCACGACCTCGGGCGACGGATAGACGGCCCCGTACCGCCACCCCTCCGGCACCCCCGCCCGTCCGGTGTGCGGGGTGTCCGGGTTCACCAGTGCCAGCGCCCCGGCCCCCGCGTACTGGTCCCCGTCGCCGTGGTGGAAGATCTCCACGCCGTCCGCGATGGCGGCGATGACGAAGTGCTCGTGCGTGTGCCGCACGAACGTCTTGTGTATGTACCGGGCGCGCAGCAGGTCGACGCCGGGCAGCTCGGCGTACTGCCAGTGCCGCGCCCGCTCCCCGGATCCCATGGCTCCATTGTCCGCGACCCGACCGCGGCCCGACCGCGGCCCGACCGCGGCCCGACCGGGACCGGGCCGCGACCGGCCGCGGCCGGTCGCGGCGGACGGCGCCCCCGTCCCCGTGCAGGACCGCCGATTGTCAGTGCCGGGGTGCACGATGGATCCATGGTCAGCTCCGCACACCCGGCCCTGGACGGCTTCTCCCCCGCGACCCGCGGCTGGTTCACGGGCGCCTTCTCCGCGCCCACCGCCGCCCAGGCGGGCGCGTGGCAGGCCATCGCCGAGGGCTCGGACGTCCTGGTCGTCGCCCCCACGGGCTCCGGCAAGACGCTGGCCGCCTTCCTCGCCGCCCTGGACCAGCTGACCTCGACGCCCCCGCCCGCCGACCCCAAGAAGCGCTGCCGCGTCCTATACGTCTCCCCGCTGAAGGCGCTCGCCGTGGACGTCGAGCGCAACCTCCGCAGCCCCCTGACGGGCATCCGCCAGGAATCCGTCCGCCTGGGCCTGCCCGAGCCGGAGGTCAAGGTCGGCATCCGCTCCGGCGACACCCCGGCCGCCGAGCGCCGCGCGCTGTCCACCCGCCCCCCGGACATCCTGATCACGACCCCGGAGTCCCTGTTCCTGATGCTGACGTCGGCCACGCGGGACGCGCTGGCCGGCGTCGAGACGGTGATCCTCGACGAGGTGCACGCGGTCGCCGGCACCAAGCGCGGCGCCCACCTCGCGCTGTCCCTGGAGCGGCTCGACGAGCTGCTGCCGAGGCCGGCCCGCCGCGTCGGCCTGTCCGCCACCGTCCGCCCGGTGGACGAGGTGGCCCGGTTCCTCTCCCCGCGCCGCAAGGTGGAGATCGTCCAGCCGCCCTCGGGCAAGGAGTTCGACCTGTCCGTCGTGGTCCCCGTCGAGGACCTCGGCGAGCTGGGCGGCTCCCCGGTCGCCGAGGGCAACGACGGCGCGGAGCGGCCCTCGATCTGGCCGCACGTCGAGGAGCGGATCACCGACCTGGTCCAGTCCCACCGCTCCACGATCGTCTTCGCCAACTCCCGCCGCCTGGCCGAGCGCCTGTGCAACCGGCTCAACGAGATCGCCTACGAGCGGGCCACCGGCGAGTCCCTGGACGAGCACCACTCCCCGGCCGACCTCATGGGCGGCTCCGGCGCGGCCCACGGCGCCCCCGCGGTGATCGCCCGCGCCCACCACGGCTCGGTCTCCAAGGAGCAGCGCGCGCTGGTGGAGGAGGACCTCAAGGCGGGCCGGCTGCCGGCCGTGGTCGCCACCTCCAGCCTGGAGCTGGGCATCGACATGGGCGCGGTCGACCTCGTCGTCCAGGTCGAGTCACCGCCCTCCGTCGCCTCCGGCCTCCAGCGCGTCGGCCGCGCGGGGCATCAGGTCGGCGCGGTCTCCACCGGCGTGGTCTTCCCGAAGTACCGCGGCGACCTGGTGCAGGCCGCCGTGGTCACCGAGCGGATGCGCACCGGTGCCATCGAGTCCCTGCGGGTCCCCGCCAATCCGCTGGACGTCCTCGCCCAGCAGCTCGTCGCGATGACGGCCCTGGACACCTGGCAGGTCGACGACCTCCTCGCCGTGGTCCGCCGCGCGGCGCCGTTCGCCTCGCTCCCGGAGTCGGCGTTCACGGCGGTCCTGGACATGCTCGCGGGCCGCTACCCGTCCGACGCCTTCGCCGAACTGCGCCCGCGCGTGGTGTGGGACCGGGTGGCCGGCACGGTCACCGGCCGCCCCGGTGCGCAGCGCCTGGCGGTCACCTCCGGCGGCACGATCCCCGACCGGGGCCTGTTCGGTGTGTTCCTCGCCGGTGCGGACCCGAAGAAGGGCGGCGGCCGGGTCGGTGAGCTGGACGAGGAGATGGTGTACGAGTCCCGCGTGGGGGACGTGTTCACGCTCGGCACCAGCTCCTGGCGCATCGAGGACATCACGCGCGACCGGGTCCTGGTCTCGCCGGCCCCGGGTGTGCCGGGCAGGCTCCCGTTCTGGAAGGGCGACCAGCTGGGGCGTCCCCTGGAGCTGGGCCGGGCGCTCGGCGCGTTCCTGCGCGAGGTCGGCTCGCTGCCCAGGGACGACGCCCGGCTGCGCCTGCTCGCCGCCGGCCTGGACGCCTGGGCCGCGGACAACGTCCTGGCCTACCTCGACGAGCAGCGCGAGGCCTGCGGCCACGTCCCCGACGACCGCACCATCGTCGTGGAGCGTTTCCGGGACGAACTGGGCGACTGGCGGGTCGTGGTCCACTCCCCCTTCGGCGCCCAGGTGCACGCCCCCTGGGCCCTCGCCCTCGGCGCCCGGCTGTCCGAGCGGTACGGCATGGACGCGCAGGTGATGCACGCCGACGACGGCATCGTGCTGCGCCTGCCGGACGCCGACCTGATGGGCCTGGACCTGCTCGACCAGGAGCCGTCGAAGCCCGGCACGGAGTACGACGCGGAGCAGGCCCCGGTGGGCGCGGCCGACGTCCTCTTCGACAAGGGCGAGGTCGACCAGGTCGTCACCGACCAGGTGGGCGGCTCGGCCCTGTTCGCCTCCCGCTTCCGCGAGTGCGCCGCCCGCGCGCTGCTGCTGCCCCGACGCAATCCGGGCAAGCGGACCCCGCTGTGGCAGCAGCGCCAGCGGGCCTCCCAGCTGCTGGAGGTGGCGAGCGAGTTCGGCTCGTTCCCGATCGTCCTGGAAGCGGTCCGCGAGTGCCTCCAGGACGTCTTCGACGTCCCCGGTCTCGTCGAGCTGATGGGCGACCTGGAGTCCCGCAAGGTGCGCATGGTGGAGGTCACCACCCCGGAGCCGTCCCCGTTCGCCCGCTCCCTGCTGTTCGGCTACGTCGCCCAGTTCCTGTACGAGGGGGACTCGCCGCTCGCCGAGCGCCGCGCCGCCGCCCTCTCCCTCGACTCCCGGCTGCTGGCCGAGCTGCTCGGCCAGGCGGAGCTGCGCGAACTGCTCGACGCCGAGGTGCTCACGGAGCTGGAGCGCGAGCTTCAGTGGCTCACCGAGGACCGGCGGATCAAGGACATCGAAGGGGTGGCGGACGTGCTGCGGATGCTCGGGCCGCTCACCGACGCCGAGTTGGCGGAGCGCGGCGCGGAATCACAGTGGGCTCCGGAGCTCGCCGCGGCCCGGCGCGCGATCAAGGTCCGGATCGGCGGCGCCGACCACTGGGCGGCGATCGAGGACGCCGGCCGGCTGCGCGACGCGCTGGGCACGGCGCTCCCGGTGGGCGTGCCGGAGGCCTTCACCGAGCCGGTCAAGGACCCTCTGGGCGACCTCATCGCCCGTTATGCCCGCACCCACGGCCCGTTCACGTCGGCCACGGCGGCGGCCCGTTTCGGCCTCGGTGTGGCGGTCACGGACGGTGCCCTGCACCGGCTGTCGGCGGCCGGGCGGATCGTGCAGGGCGAGTTCCATCCGGCCGGCATCGGCCAGGAGTGGTGCGACGCGGCGGTGCTGCGCCGGTTGCGCCGCCGCTCCCTGGCCGCGCTGCGGCACGAACTGGAACCGGTGCCACCGGCCGCGCTCGCCCAGTTCCTGCCGCAGTGGCAGCACGTCGGCAAGGGCCACGCGCTGCGCGGCATCGACGGACTGGTCCGTGCCGTCGAGCAGCTCCAGGGCGCGGCCGTCCCCGCCTCCGCGCTGGAGAAGCTGGTCCTGCCCTCCCGGGTGGCCGACTACACGCCGACGATGCTCGACGAGCTGACCGCGGCCGGTGAGGTCGTGTGGGCGGGCGCCGGATCGCTCCCCGGCAAGGACGGCTGGATCTCGCTGTACCTGGCGGACGCGGCCCCGCTGCTCCAGCCGCCCGCGCAGCCCCTGGAGCCTACGGCGCTGCACCGGTCCGTGCTGGACGTGCTCTCCGGCGGGTACGGCCTGTTCTTCCGTCAGATCGCCGACCAGGTCCGCGCCACCACGCACCCGGACGCCACCGATCCCCAGCTGGCCGACACGCTGTGGGACCTGGCCTGGTCCGGGCGGCTGACCAACGACACGCTCGCGCCCCTGCGCGCCTTCCTGGGCTCGGGCCGCACAGCGGGTTCGACGGCCCACCGGGCCAAGCGCACGGCACCGCGCGGGCGCTACGGCTCGCTGACGGCCGCCGCCCGGCCCGCCTCCCGGTCCGGCCCGCCGACCGTCGCCGGCCGCTGGTCGCTGCTGCCCGCCCGCGAGGCAGACACGACCGTGCGCGCCCACGCCCTGGCCCGCACGCTCCTCGACCGGCACGGAGTGGTGACCCGCGGCGCGGTGTCCGCGGAGGGCGTGGAGGGCGGCTTCTCGGCGACGTACCGCGTGCTGGCCGTCTTCGAGGAGAGCGGCCAGGCCCGGCGCGGCTACGTGGTGGAGGGGCTGGGCGCGGCGCAGTTCGCCATGGACGGTGCCGTGGACCGGCTGCGCGCGGTGGCGAACGCCCGGGAGCGCGGCGACACCCCGCCGGGTCCCGCCCCCGTCCACGCCGGACGGGAGACCGACGGCCCGGCCCCCGGCGGACGGCCGCACCCCGGCACCCCGGACGGCCACGGCACCCCGGACGGCCACGGCACCCTGGACGGCAACGACGACCACGACGACCTCGACTGGTCCTGGCCGGCCGACGGCTCCGGCCGGCAGGACGACACCGGCCACCCGCACCCGGGGGGATCCTTCCCGGCGCTCGACACCGACTTCGCCTCGCCGGGTGCCGGAGGCCCACGCGGCGGCGGCCCGGACGGACCGTACGGTCACGCCGCCGACGGCACCGGCTGGTACGGCGGCGGCCCCGACCGCGGTTCCCGCGGCGCCGGTCCGTACGGTCGCGGCGCCCACGACCGCGGCCCGTACGCCCACGGCTCCCGGCCCCCGGCACCGGCCGGCGGCCGCCGTGCCCGCTCCGCCGCCACCACGGCCCGGGCCGTCGTCCTGGCCGCCGCCGACCCGGCGAACGCGTACGGCGCGGCCCTGCCCTGGCCCGAGCCGCCGACCGGCGCCGGGCACAAGCCGGGCCGCAAGGCGGGGTCCCTGGTGGTGCTGGTCGACGGCGAGCTGGCGCTGTACATGGAGCGCGGCGGCAAGACCCTGCTGGCCTGGCCGTCCGACCCGGACGGCCAGGCCGTCGAGGACCCCCGCCTGCAAGCGGCCACCGAGGCGCTCGCGGCAGCGGCCCGCGCCGGTTCCCTCGGCACGGTCACCGTGGAGCGGATCAACGGCGCCGCGGCCCTGACCTCCCCGTTCGGCACCCTGCTGGAAGGAGCCGGCTTCGTCGCCACACCACGCGGCCTGCGCATCCGCGCCTGAGGGCGCACCGACGCCGGCCCCGCCGGACACGCCGGCCGTGCCACCCTTGACCCATGCCCGAAGGAGACACGGTCTGGCAGGCCGCACAGCGGCTGCACGGCGCCCTGGCGGGCAAGGTGCTGACCCGCAGCGACTTCCGTGTGCCCCAGTACGCCACGGTGGACCTCACCGGTCGCACGGTCCACGACGTCATCGCGCGCGGCAAGCACCTCCTCACCCGTATCGGCGGCGGAGTGACGCTCCACACGCACCTGCGGATGGACGGCTCCTGGAAGGTCTTCGAACCCGGCCGGCGCTGGAGCGGCGGCCCCGCCCATCAGATCCGGGTGGTCCTGGGCACCGCCGACCGCACTGCCGTCGGGTACCGCCTCCCGGTCCTGGAGCTGCTGCGCACCTCCGACGAGGAGCGCGTCGTCGGCCATCTCGGCCCCGACCTGCTGGGCCCGGACTGGGACCCCGAGCGGGCGCTGGCCAACCTCCTCGCCGACCCCGCCCGTCCGCTCGGCGAGGCCCTGCTCGACCAGCGCAACCTCGCCGGCGTCGGCAACGTGTACAAGTCCGAGCTGTGCTTCCTGCTCGGCGTCACTCCCTGGCTCCCCGTCGGCGACCTGCCGGCCGAGCGGGCGACGGCACTGCCCGGCCTCGCCAAGCGGCTCCTGGAGGCCAACCGCGACCGCCCCGACCGCAACACCACCGGCCGGCGTGCGCCCGGCCTGTTCGTGTACGGCCGGGCGCCGCGCCCCTGTCTGCGCTGCGGCACGTCCGTCCGGGTCGCGGACCAGGGCGACGGTTCCCGCGACCGCCCGACGTACTGGTGCCCGGACTGCCAGCCGGGCCCGGCACCGGCGCCCGCCCGAGGACACGGCTCCCGCCCGGCCTAGTCGACCCCCGGCACCTGGTCGCGAACCCGCCCGCCGTCACGACCGGCCCCGCCCGCCGTCACATGGCCCCATCAGCCCCATCAGCCCCACCGGCCCCCGCCGGAAGCCCGCCACCCCGCCGCACGTGCCACATCCGCCACGCCCGCCGCCACCGCCCCGCCGCCAGCGCCCCCTGCGCCCGCCCCTTCGGCACACAGTGCACCGGCAGCAGGCTCAGCCCCCAGCCCCCGGCCGCGACCGCCCCCTCCACCGCCCCGGCGCCGGGCACCAGCGCCAGCCGGAGCACGGCCCACCACCACAGCGCACCCGCCCCCACCAAGGCCCCCCAGCGCGCTATCCGCCCCGGGCGCACGGGGCTCAGCCGTTCTCGGCCTGGAACATCCAATGGTGCTTCTCGAGGTCCGCCGTGACCTGGATGAAGATGTCCTGACTCACGGGGTCGGGCTCTCCGGTCGCCTCGATCCGCTCACGCATGCGCGCGATCACCGCACCCAGCGCGTCCACGATCGCGCCCACGGCCGTGTCGTCGTCGACCCAGCCCTCGGGCGTGACACCGATCCCGCTGCCGACGGCCACCGTCGCCGCTCGTCCGTCCGGCGGTACACCCAGGGCGGCGGCGCGCTCCGCAACGGTGTCGGAGTGCGTCCGCGCGGTGCCCACGACCTCGTCGAGCTGAAGATGCACGGAACGGAAGCGTGGCCCGACCACGTTCCAGTGGATCTGCTTCGCGACGAGCGCGAGGTCCACCAGATCGACGAGCGCGCCCTGCAGGGCCTCGGAAACGGTCTGCAGGTTCGCGTCGGACAACGGGCTCTTCACGACGTACATCCGCAACCTCCGTCGAGTACCCCCCGCCATGTCCCTCCACGATGACCGCAGCCCCCGGGACCGGCAAACGCACGGGCATGCGAAAACCCCGACCGCACTCCTCCGGTCCACCGGAGAAGCCCCGGCCGGGGCCTGTCACATCTTCTCGCGCCTCACCGGCGCCCACGCGCCCCGCAGGCGCGCGGCAGTCAGGCGGCGACGACGTCCACCGCTTCGGCGGGCGCCTTGATGGTCACCCGTTCCGGTGGCACGCCGGTCACCGAGACGGAGCCCAGCATCGGACGAACCGGCGTGGGCACGGATTCGCTGGGGGTGGCCGCAGCAGACTCGGCCAGCTCGGCGAGGGCGAGCTCGTCGCTCACTTCCCGCATGAGCTCGGACATCCGTACGTCCAGCGCGTCGCAGATCGCGGAGAGCAGCTCGGAGGAAGCCTCCTTCTGCCCCCGCTCCACCTCGGAGAGATAGCCGAGCGAGACTCGGGCGGACGAGGAGACTTCGCGCAGAGTACGGCCCTGGCGCTGGCGCTGCCGACGCAGCACGTCACCCAGCAGGCGACGGAGCAGAATCATCGGTGGCTCCCTCCTCGGACCGCGTAACCGCATCCTTCTCGCCCCACCGTACCGCCTCGCGCCGCGGCCGTGCGGGGAGCGATGTCGTGTTCACTCAGGGCTGCAAACATCAAAACCCCCCGTTCCGTTCCGTATCCTGTGCCCGCTCATTCCCAGTCTGTTCGCCCGCAAGCTCCTTCAGGAGCAGTGCGAGTACGCTCCGTACACTCTCCATACGAATGTCCGCGCGGCTGCCGTTCAACCGCAACGCCTCCACTTTTCCGCCAGGGGCGGAACCCGATGCCGCTCCCCCGGGCCCGTCCACGGCCACGAAGACCGTCCCGACCGGCTGTCCGTCCTGCGGATCGGGGCCGGCGACGCCCGTTGTCGCAAGGCCCCAGTCGGCGCCCAGCGCCTTCCGTACACCGACCGCCATCTGGGCGGCGACCTGCGGGTTCACCGCGCCGTGTGCCGCCAGCAGACGGGAGTCGACACCGAGCAGCCGATGCTTGAGCTCCGTGGCGTAGGCGGTCACGGAGCCGCGGAAGACCTTGGAGGCGCCGGGCACCGAGGTGATCTCGGCAGCGACCAGGCCACCGGTCAGCGACTCGGCGACCGCCAGGGTCTTGCCCTTCACCGACAGTAGCCGCACCACGTCGGCGGCCGGGGAACTCAAGCGTCCGTCTCCTTCAACACCGCCCTGCGCTCGGCGATTCCCCGCCGGCGCAGCACAATGGCCTGTTTCACGTAGTCCAGCCCCGTCACCACGGTCAGGACGACGGCGAGCGCCATCACCCAGAAGCGCAGGGTCGCCAGCGGACCGGTGAGCGCCAGCACGTACATGCCCACCGCCACGCCCTGGGTGAGCGTCTTGAGCTTGCCGCCCCGGCTCGCGGGGATGACGCCGTACCGGATGACCACGAAGCGCAGCAGGGTGATGCCCAGCTCCCGGCCGAGGATGACGGCCGTCACCCACCACGGCAGGTCGCCCAGCACCGACAGACAGATCAGAGCCGCACCCATGATCGCCTTGTCGGCGATGGGGTCGGCGATCTTGCCGAAGTCGGTGACCAGGTTGTAGGCGCGCGCCAGGTGGCCGTCGAAGAGGTCGGTGATCATGGCGATGGCGAACGCCGCCCAGGCGAACGAGCGCCATGCCGGGTCGTACCCGCCGTTGCCGAGCATGAGCGCGACGAACGCCGGGACGAGGATCAGCCGGAGCATCGTCAGGAGGTTGGCGACGTTCCAGACGCTGGCCTGGTCGACGGCGGCGGCAGCGATCTTGCCGCCCCGCGCGGGCTTCACCCCGCCCGTCGCCTCGGCCTGCGCCCCGGCAGCGCCCCCGGCGCCCCGTCCGGCCCGCTGCTGACCGCCGCTGCCGTCCTGCGCCGCCTCGGTACCCGGCCCGCCGGCCACGTCCCGGCCGCCGGCACCGCGAGCGGCGGTGTCCCGGGCCACGGCACCGCGCGCGGAGCCGGCGCGCTCGGTGCCGTCCCCGGCCCCGCGCCCGGTCCGGCCCGGCTCGGCCCCGCTGCCGGTGGCCCCGCGCTCGGCGCGGCCCGAAGCACTGCGCTCCGCCGCCCCGTGCGCGGTCGCCCCGGATGCCACGCGCGGGACGGCCCTCCGCGCGCCGGAGGAGCCTCCCGCTGCGGACGCCGGTACTCCGGTCATCTGCCCGCCTCCTCGGTCCACGCGAGCGAGCCCCGCAGCGGCTCGGCCACCAGGTCGACACCTTCCGTACCGACCACCTTCGCGTCGACCATACGACCGACACTCAAACCCTCGCCGCTCGTGAGCAGCACCTGGCCGTCCGTCTCGGGGGCCTGGTGGGCCGCCCGGCCGTACACGCCCTCGGCGTCGTCGACGGACTCGACCAGGACGCGCACGGTGGAACCCACGCGCTCCTCGGCCCGCTGCGAGACGAGTTCCTCGGCCAGCCGCGAGACACGTGCCAGCCGCTCGGCGACGACGTCCTCGTCGAGCTTGCCGTCGTAGCCGGCGGCCTCCGTGCCCTCCTCGTCGGAGTAGCCGAAGACGCCGATGGCGTCCAGCCGCGCGTGGTTCAGGAACCGCTCCAGCTCGGCGAGGTCGGCCTCGGACTCGCCGGGGAAGCCGACGATGAAATTGGAGCGCACACCGGCCTCGGGCGCCTTGCCGCGGATGGTGTCGAGCAGCTCCAGGAAGCGGTCGGTGTCGCCGAAGCGGCGCATCGCGCGCAGGACGTCCGGAGCGGAGTGCTGGAAGGACAGGTCGAAGTAGGGGGCGACCTTCGGCGTCGACGTCAGCACGTCGATCAGGCCGGGGCGCATCTCGGCGGGCTGGAGGTAGCTGACGCGGACCCGCTCGATGCCGTCGACCTCGGCCAGCTCGGGCAGCAGCGACTCCAGGAGGCGGATGTCGCCGAGGTCCTTGCCGTAGGAGGTGTTGTTCTCGGAGACCAGCATGATCTCCTTGACGCCCTGCTCGGCCAGCCACCGGGTCTCGTTCAGCACGTCGCTGGGGCGGCGGGAGATGAAGGAGCCGCGGAAGGAGGGGATGGCGCAGAAGGAGCAGCGCCGGTCGCAGCCGGAGGCGAGCTTCACGGAGGCGACCGGGGAGCCGTCCAGCCGGCGGCGCAGCGGCGCGCGCGGCCCGGAGGCCGGGGCGACGCCTTCCGGAAGGTCCTCGGGCTGCCCGCCGCCGTCCTCGGCCGTGGCCGGGCCGTGCCCGGGCAGGGCGACGGAGGAGCCGGCCTCCTGCCGCTCGGCGGGGCTGATCGGCAGCAGCTTGCGCCGGTCGCGCGGGGTGTGGGCGGCGTGGATGCCGCCGCTGAGGATGGTCTGGAGCCGGTCGGAGATGTCCGCGTAGTCGTCGAAGCCGAGCACGCCGTCGGCCTCGGGCAGGGCCTCGGCGAGTTCCTTGCCGTACCGCTCGGCCATGCAGCCCACCGCCACCACGGCCTGCGTTCTGCCGTGGCTCTTGAGGTCGTTGGCCTCCAGGAGTGCGTCGACGGAGTCCTTCTTGGCGGCCTCGACGAAGCCGCACGTGTTCACGACGGCGACGTCCGCGTCCTCGGCGTCCTCCACGAGCTGCCAGCCGTCCGCCTCCAAACGGCCTGCGAGCTCCTCCGAGTCCACCTCGTTACGGGCGCAGCCAAGGGTGACGAGTGCGACGGTGCGGCGTTCAGGCATGGGCTCAAGACTACTTCGTCCCACCGACAGCCCACGTCGACGGGGTTGGCCGATCTTGGCCAACCCCGTACTGACTCGTCCCTTCGGGCCGTCCTTATCCGACCTGCGGGTCGCCCTTGGTGTAGGTGAGCCGCTCCACGGCGCCCGGCTCGAAGTCGTCGATCTTCTTGCCGTTGACGTGCAGCTGGACGTCGCCCGCGTCGCCGAGGACGAGGCTGATCTTGGAGTCGTCCTGGAAGGTCTTGCTCTGGCCCTGCTTGAGCAGGCCGTCGTAGAGCAGCCGGCCGTTGTGGTCCTTGGCGGAGATCCAGCTGCCGTCGCCGGTGGCGCTCACCTGGACGGTCACCTTGTCCCGCGGCGCGGCGGCGATGGCGCTGTCGGTGGGGTCCGGCTTGGGGTCGGCGGGCTTCTTCGGCTTGGCGCTCGGCGAGGACGACTCGCTCGCCGACGGCACGGCTCCCTCGGCGACGCTCGCCTCGGAGCCACCGTCGTCGCCCCCCTTGACCACGGTGAAGCCGACGAAACCGATCACGGCGACGATCGCGGCGACCATCGCGGCGGTCCAGTTCGGGCCGCGCCGCTCGGGGCGGATGCGCTCCGCCTCGAACAGGGGCGCGGCCGGGGTCGGTGCCGGACGCCCGCCGTGCTCGGCTTCGTACTGTTCGATCAGCGGGGCGGGGTCGAGGTGGACGGCCCTGGCCAGGGTGCGGATGTGCCCACGGGCGTAGACGTCTCCGCCGCAGGGTCCGAAGTCGTCGGCCTCGATGGCGTGCACGATGGCGATGCGGACGCGGGTGGCGCTGCTGATGTCGTCGACGGTCAACCCGGCGGCGATGCGGGCCTGCTGGAGGGCACGGCCGATGGAGGGGCGGGCTTCCTCGGAAACGTCTTCGGACACGTTGTCGAACGGACGCTCGTCTTCAGGGGAGTTGCCGATGGACACGGGGGCGCCTTTCGAGCGTGTAGCCGCCTGTGCTGGACGTTCAGTCTAGGGGGGGTACGAATGGGTGGGGCAACCGGGCGGTCCGACCTTTACGCCATCGGTATGGCCCGACACGCCGATGGTGGACTACCTGTTTGTCTCTTCCCTCAACTTGACGTACGGGCCGGGGAAACGGTTGCTCAATGATCCCTAACGGGTGGGTCACGACGGCGACACGGCCGCCGCGCATCCGCCACCCGGCGAGACGATCACCGCCGCCGGCTCCCCTACCCTTCAGACTCCCCCCGGATCACCGCGAGCACGCCATCCAGCTCGTCAGGCTTCACAAGAACGTCACGAGCCTTCGAGCCCTCGCTGGGCCCGACGATGTTCCGGGACTCCATGAGGTCCATCAGCCGGCCGGCCTTGGCGAAGCCGACGCGCAGCTTGCGCTGGAGCATGGACGTCGACCCGAACTGGGTGGAGACGACCAGCTCGGCGGCCTGGCACAGCAGGTCGAGGTCGTCGCCGATGTCCTCGTCGATCTCCTTCTTCTGCTTGGTGCCCACGACGACGTCGTCCCGGAAGACGGGCGCCATCTGGTCCTTGCAGTGCCGGACGACGGCCGCGACCTCCTCCTCGGTCACGAACGCGCCCTGCATGCGCGTCGGCTTGTTCGCGCCCATCGGCAGGAACAGCCCGTCGCCCTTGCCGATCAGCTTCTCGGCGCCGGGCTGGTCGAGGATGACGCGGGAGTCGGCGAGCGAGGAAGTGGCGAACGCCAGCCGCGAGGGCACGTTGGCCTTGATCAGGCCGGTGACCACGTCGACCGACGGCCGCTGCGTGGCGAGGACCAGGTGGATGCCGGCCGCGCGCGCGAGCTGCGTGATGCGCACGATCGCATCCTCGACGTCCCGCGGGGCGACCATCATCAGGTCGGCCAGCTCGTCGACGATCACCAGCAGATACGGGTACGGCTGGAGTTCGCGCTCGCTGCCCTCGGGCGGCTTGACCTTGCCCTCGCGCACCGCGCGGTTGAAGTCGTCGATGTGCCGGTAGCCGTAGGCGGCGAGGTCGTCGTAGCGCAGGTCCATCTCGCGCACGACCCACTGGAGCGCCTCGGCGGCCCGCTTGGGGTTGGTGATGATCGGCGTGATCAGGTGCGGGATGCCCTCGTAGACGGTCAGCTCGACGCGCTTGGGGTCGACCAGGATCATCCGGACGTCCTCCGGGGTCGCCCGCATCATGATCGACGTGATCAGGCAGTTGATGCAGGACGACTTGCCGGATCCGGTGGCGCCGGCGACCAGCATGTGCGGCATCTTCGCCAGCGAGTGCATGACGTAGCCGCCCTCGACGTCCTTGCCGAAGGCGACCAGCATCGGGTCGTCGTCCTCGGCGGACTCCGCGAGCCGCAGCACGTCGCCGAGGTTGACCATCTCCCGGTCGGTGTTGGGGATCTCGATGCCGACCGCGGACTTGCCGGGGATCGGGCTGATGATCCGCACGTCCGGGCTGGCGACGGCGTACGCGATGTTCTTGGTCAGCGCGGTGATCCGCTCGACCTTCACGGCGGGACCGAGTTCCACCTCGTAGCGCGTGACCGTCGGGCCGCGGGTGAAGCCGGTGACCCGGGCGTCGACCTTGAACTCGGTGAAGACGGTGGTCAGCGACTCCACGACGGCGTCGTTCGCGGCGCTGCGCGCCTTGCCGGGGCCCCCGCGCGTGAGGAGGTCCAGGGAGGGCAGGGCGTAGGTGATGTCGCCGGAGAGCTGGAGCTGCTCGGCGCGCGGCGGCAGCTCGCGTTCCTGGGCCGGCGGGGACTTGGTGAGGTCGGGGACCGCGCCGGAGGGGTGCTCCCGCGGTTCCTGCTCGGCGTCCTGCTTGCGCTTGCCCGGCTGCGGTCGCGCCGCCGGCACGGGTGTCGGGGTCGGTGTCGTCGGCTCGCGGTCCCCGGTCTGCACGCCCTGAGTGAGGTCGGCGACCAGGGGCGACGGCGGCATTCCGTGCAGGACGGCACCGTCGAGCGCGGCGGCGGCAGCGGCGGCGACGTCCACGGCGTCCAGCGGACGGTCCGGCTCGGGCTGCGGGACGGCGGAGCGCCGGGGCCGGCCGCGGCGCCGGCTGAGGGCCTCCTGCTCGGCGCCGTCGGGGTCGTAGGCCTCGGGAGCCGGGGCACCGCGCCTGCGGGAGCGGGCGGGCAGCGCCTCGCGCCACTGCTCCTCGTAGCGCTGGTCGTCCTCGCTGAACTCCTCGGCCGCCGGGTCGGCGAGCAGGCCGAGCCGCACGCCGAGCTGCCGCAGCCGCTGCGGGACGGCGTTGACCGGCGTGGCGGTGACGACCAGCAGCCCGAAGACCGTGAGCAGCACCAGCAGCGGCACCGCGAGGACGTCGGTCATGGTGTACGACAGCGGGGTCGCCGCCGCCCAGCCGATGAGGCCGCCGGCGTCCCTTATGCCCTGCATGCCGTCGCCGCGGGCGGGTGAGCCGCAGGCGATGTGGACCTGACCGAGCACGCCGATGACGAGCGCGGACAGACCGATCACGATCCGCCCGTTGGCCTCGGGCTTCTCCGGGTGCCGGATGAACCGCACGGCGATGACCGCGACCAGGATCGGCACGAGCAGGTCCAGCCGGCCGAAGGCGCCGGTGACGAGGATCTCGACCAGGTCGCCGACGGGACCCTTCAGGTCGGCCCAGGTGCCGGCGGCGACGATCAGCGCGACGGCGAGCAGCAGCAGGGCGACGCCGTCCTTGCGGTGGGCCGGGTCGAGGTTCTTGGCGCCCTGCCCTATGCCGCGGAACACGGCGCCGACGGCGTGCGCCAGACCCAGCCAGAGGGCGCGCACGAGGCGGTAGACGCCGCCGGTGGGGTTGGGCGCCGGTTTGGGCACGGGCTTCTTCGCGGCCTTCTTGGCGGGCGCCTTCTTGGCCGGGGCTTTTTTCGCAGCGGCCTTCTTCGCCGGAGCCTTCGCGGGAGCAGCCGCCTTCCTGGCGGGCTGCTTCTTGGCTGCGGAGGGACGTGAGGCCATGGGTGTGAGGTTACCGGGGGAGACGACGGCGGACACGTGTGCCCACTGCTTCACCCGTTCGTGTCGTCCCCCGGTGGGACGGGAACTGACGCGTGCGTCAGGCCCGCTGACGGGATTTCACCGGCACGCGGGCCCCGATCGTGCCGGCGGCCTCAGTTGACCGCGGGCTGTCCTCCGGAGGAGCCGGGCTCCAGGGCGTCCAGGGCCCGCCGCAACCCCGTGAGCTTGCGCTCCAGATGGGCCGCCGTGGCCACCGCCGCGGCGTCCGTGGAGTCGTCGCCCAGCTGTTTGGACAGCGCCTCGGCCTGCTCCTCGACGGCCGCCAGCCGCGCCGACAGTTCGGCGAGCAGACCGGCCGACTCCTTGGCCTCGCCGGCCGCGGGCTTGTCGCCGCCGCCCTCCAACTGGAGCCGCAGCAGCGCGGCCTGCTCCCGCAGCTGGCAGTTCTTCATGTAGAGCTCGACGAAGACCGAGACCTTGGCGCGCAGCACCCACGGGTCGAACGGCTTGGAGATGTAGTCCACCGCGCCCGCCGCGTACCCGCGGAAGGTGTGGTGCGGGCCGTGGTTGATCGCCGTGAGGAAGATGATCGGGATGTCCCTGGTCCGCTCCCGCCGCTTGATGTGGGCGGCGGTCTCGAAACCGTCCATGCCCGGCATCTGCACATCCAGCAGGATGACCGCGAAGTCGTCCGTGAGCAGTGCTTTGAGCGCTTCCTCCCCGGACGATGCCCGCACCAGCGTCTGATCGAGCGCAGAGAGGATCGCCTCCAGCGCCAGCAGATTCTCCGGCCGGTCATCGACCAGGAGGATCTTGGCCTTCTGCACCATGGCCCGCCCTCCTCGCCCCGGCGTGGGGCCTCCCCTGTCCGCAGGACTCGGAGCGGCGCCGGTGGGGGCCGCCCCGGGGGACGACTCCCTTGCGCCGCCCGTCCTTGTGCCGGTCATCGTAGCCGCACCCCGCTCGTCGCCACACCCTGTCACCGCGATGTCACTGTGCACGTAGCGGAAACGCAGCGGGAGACCAGAAGGTTCCCCGATGTGCGCCCCGCTACACGGCTTCGGGCACACGCAATCGGCAACTCCGCGTGTGCACCACGGGTTCCCGATCCGTCCGCACCCACCAGGTTCGCACGTCCCCGAACCGTACCGCTCACGCCCCCTGCATCCACTGCTCCATCACCGTCAGCAGGTGGTCGGGGTCGACCGGCTTGGTGACGTAGTCGGAGGCACCCGACTCGATCGCCTTCTCCCGGTCGCCCTTCATCGCCTTCGCGGTCAGCGCGATGATCGGCAGCCCGGCGAACTGCGGCATCCGGCGGATCGCCGTGGTCGTCGCGTACCCGTCCATCTCGGGCATCATGATGTCCATCAGGACGACCGCCACGTCCTCGTGCTGCTCCAGCACCTCGATCCCCTCGCGCCCGTTCTCGGCGTACAGCACGGACAGGCCGTGCTGTTCCAGGACGCTGGTGAGCGCGAAGACGTTGCGGATGTCGTCGTCGACGATCAGCACCTTCTGGCCCCCGAAGCGGATGCCTCGGCCGGCCCTCGGCGCCGCCTCCTGCTCCGCGGCGGACGGCCACTGCTCCGGCACCGCCGGCCGCGGCTCGCCCTGCCCCAGCTCCTTGCGGCGCCGGCGGAACAGCGCGGCGGCGCCGTTCTGGGTCTCCTGGTACGACTTCACCTCGGGCGGCGTCTCGGCCGCCACCTCCGGCTCCTCGGCCGTCTCGGCCCCGGCGGCGGACGCGACCAGGGCGCCCGGCTCCAGCGGGCTCACCGGCTGGACGTAGCCGTGCGGGGGCAGCTCGGTCGGGTGCAGCGGCAGGTACAGCGTGAACGTCGAGCCGCGGCCCGGCTCGCTCTGCGCGTGGATCTCGCCGCCGAGCAGCTGCGCGATCTCCCGGGAGATGGACAGCCCCAGGCCCGTGCCGCCGTACTTGCGGCTGGTGGTGCCGTCGGCCTGCTTGAACGCCTCGAAGATCACCCGCATCTTGCTGGCCGCGATCCCGATGCCGGTGTCGGTCACCGAGAACGCGATCAGCTCCGCGTCCGGGTCGGTCAGCGAACCGGCCTCCAGCAGCTGCTCCCGGATGCCCTGCGGGACGTCGTCCCGGGCGGGCCGGATGACCAGCTCGACCGATCCGGAGTCGGTGAACTTCACCGCGTTGGACAGCAGGTTCCGCAGCACCTGGAGCAGCCGCTGCTCGTCGGTGTGGAGCGTGGCCGGCAGCTCCGGCGAGACCCGTACCGACAGGTCCAGGCCCTTCTCCGCGGTCAGCGGCCGGAACGTGGCCTCCACGTAGTCCACGAGCTGCACGAGCGCGATGCGGGTCGGGGAGACGTCCATCTTGCCCGCCTCGACCTTCGACAGGTCGAGGATGTCGTTGATCAGCTGGAGCAGGTCGGAGCCCGCGCCGTGAATGGTCTCGGCGAACTCGACCTGCTTCGGGGAGAGGTTCCCCTCGGCGTTGTCGGCGAGCAACTTGGCCAGAATCAGCAGCGAGTTGAGCGGCGTGCGCAGCTCGTGCGACATGTTGGCCAGGAACTCGCTCTTGTAGCGCATGGAGACCGCGAGCTGCTCGGCGCGCTCCTCCAGGACCTGCCGGGCCTCCTCGATCTCGGTGTTCTTCACCTCGATGTCGCGGTTCTGCTGGGCGAGCAGCTCGGCCTTCTCCTCCAGCTCGGCGTTGGACGCCTGGAGGGCCTTCTGCCGCTGCTCCAGCTCCTCCGACCGCTCCCGCAGCTGCTCGGTGAGCTCCTGCGACTGCTTCAGCAGCACCTCGGTCTTGGTGTTGACGGAGATGGTGTTGACGCTGGTCGCGATCATCTCCGCGATCTGGTTGAGGAAGTCCTTCTGGATCTGCGTGAACGGGGTGAACGACGCCAGCTCGATGACGCCGAGCACCTTCCCCTCGAACAGCACCGGCAGGACGATCACCTGGGCGGGCGGGGCCTCCCCGAGCCCGGAGGAGATCTTCAGGTAGCCGCTGGGCGCGTTCTCCACGAGGATCGTGCGCTTCTCCTGCGCGGCCGTGCCGACCAGCGCCTCACCGGGCCGGAACGACGTCGGCATGGAGCCCATGGAGTAGCCGTACGACCCGAGCATGCGCAGTTCGTACTGGTCCTCCCCGGTGTTGGCGATCTCCTGGCCGTCGACCAGCGGCATGGCGAGGAAGAACGCGCCGTGCTGCGCGGAGACCACCGGGGTCAGCTCGCTCATGATCAGCGAGGCCACGTCCTGGAGGTCACGGCGGCCCTGCATCAGCGCGGAGATCCGCGCGAGGTTGCCCTTGAGCCAGTCCTGCTCCTTGTTGGCGATGGTGGTGTCGCGCAGGTTGGCGATCATCTTGTTGATGTAGTCCTGAAGCTCCTGGATCTCCCCGGAGGCGTCCACGTCGATCTTCAGGTTGAGGTCGCCGCGGGTCACCGCGGTCGCCACGCGCGCGATGGCGCGCACCTGCCGGGTGAGGTTCCCGGCCATCTCGTTCACGGACTCCGTCAGGTCCCGCCAGGTGCCGTCGACGTCACGCACGCGTGCCTGCCCGCCGAGCTGCCCCTCGGTGCCCACCTCGCGGGCGACGCGGGTGACCTCCTCGGCGAAGGAGGACAGCTGGTCGACCATGGTGTTGATGGTCGTCTTCAGCTCCAGGATCTCGCCGCGCGCGTCGATGTCGATCTTCTTGGTCAGGTCGCCCTTGGCGATCGCGGTGGTGACCATGGCGATGTTGCGCACCTGACCGGTCAGGTTGGACGCCATCTGGTTCACCGACTCGGTGAGGTCCTTCCACGTGCCGGCCACACCGGGCACGTGCGCCTGGCCGCCCAGGATGCCGTCCGTGCCCACCTCGCGGGCCACCTTGGTGACCTGGTCGGCGAACGAACTGAGCGTCTTCACCATGGTGTTGAACGTCTCGGCGAGCTGCGCGACCTCGCCGCGCGCCTCGATCGTCACCGTCCGCGTCAGGTCGCCGTTGGCGACGGCTGCGGCCACCTGGGAGATGTTCCGCACCTGGACGGTGAGGTTCTTCGCCATCAGGTTGACGTTGTCGCTGAGATCCTTCCAGATGCCGACCACACCGGGCACGTGCGCCTGGCCGCCCAGGATGCCCTCGGTGCCCACCTCGCGCGCCACGCGCGTGACCTGCTCGGCGAACGACGACAGCTGGTCGACCATCGTGTTCACGGTCGTGACGAGTTCGAGGATCTCGCCCTTGGCGTCGACGGTGATCTTCTTCGACAGGTCGCCCTTGGCGACGGCGGTCGTGACCTCGGCGATGTTCCGCACCTGCATGGTGAGGTTGTTCGCCATGCCGTTCACCGACTGGGTGAGGTCCTTCCAGGTGCCGGAGACGCCCTGCACCTCGGCCTGGCCGCCGAGGATGCCCTCGGTGCCCACCTCGCGGGCCACGCGCGTGACCTCCTGGGCGAACGACGACAGCTGGTCCACCATCGTGTTCAGGGTGTTCTTCAGCTCCAGGATCTCCCCGCGGGCGTCCACGGTGATCTTCTGGGACAGGTCACCGCGCGCCACCGCGGTCGCGACCTGCGCGATGTTGCGCACCTGGGCGGTGAGGTTGCCGGCCATGCCGTTCACCGAGTCGGTCAGATCGCGCCACACACCGGCGACGCCGGGCACCTGCGCCTGGCCGCCGAGGCGGCCCTCGGTGCCCACCTCGCGGGCCACGCGCGTGACCTGCTCGGCGAAGGACGACAGCTGGTCCACCATCGTGTTGATGGTGTTCTTCAGCTCGAGGATCTCCCCGCGCGCGTCCACGTCGATCTTCTGGGACAGGTCACCGCGCGCGACGGCCGTCGTCACCTGGGCGATGTTGCGGACCTGACCCGTCAGGTTGGACGCCATGGAGTTGACGGAGTCCGTCAGCTCCTTCCAGGTGCCCGAGACGCCGTCCACGCGGGCCTGACCGCCGAGGCGGCCCTCGGTGCCCACGTCCCGGGCCATCCGCGTCACTTGGTCGGCGAAGGAGGACAGCTGGTCCACCATGGTGTTCACGGTGTTCTTCAGCTGGAGCATCTCGCCGGAGACGTCGACGGTGACCTTCTGCGACAGATCCCCGTTGGCCACCGCCGTCGTCACCTGGGCGATGTTCCTCACCTGTCCGGTGAGGTTGCGGAAGGCGGTGTTGACCGAGTCGGTGAGGTCCTTCCAGGTCCCCGCCGCCCCGGGCACCTGGGCCTGGCCGCCCAGCTCTCCCTCGACACCGACCTCCCGCGCCACGCGCGTGACCTCGGCACCGAAGGCGGACAGCTGGTCCACCATCGTGTTGACGGTGTTCTTCAGCTCCAGCATCTCGCCGGCCACGTCCACGGTGACCTTCTGCGACAGGTCGCCGTTGGCCACCGCCGTCGTCACCGCGGCGATGTCGCGCACCTGCGTGGTCAGGTTCCGGAAGACGGTGTTGACGGAGTCGGTGAGGTCCTTCCACGTCCCGGCGGCACCCGGCACGTTCGCCTGGCCGCCGAGCCGCCCCTCGGCGCCGACCTCGTTCGCCACGCGCGTGACCTCGTCCGCGAAGATCCGCAGCGTCTCGGTCATCTGGTTGATGGTGTCGGCGAGCTGCGCGACCTCGCCGCGCGCGGGCACGGTCACCTTCCGCGACAGGTCACCGTTGGCGACCGCGGTGGTCACCTCGGCGATGCCGCGCACCTGGGCGGTGAGGTTTCCGGCCATCGTGTTGACGGAGTCGGTCAGCTCCTTCCACACGCCGGCCACCCCGGGCACCTGGGCCTGACCGCCGAGCGCGCCCTCGGTGCCGACCTCACGTGCGACCCGCGTCACCTCGGAGGAGAACGCCGAGAGCTGGTCGACCATCGTGTTGACGGTGTTCTTCAGCTCCAGCATCTCGCCGGCCACGTGCACCGTGACCTTGCGCGACAGATCGCCCTTGGCGACGGCCGTCGTCACCAGCGCGATGTCCCGGACCTGCGCGGTCAGCCGGTAGGCCATCGTGTTGACGGAGTCCGTGAGGTCCTTCCACGAACCCGACATGCCCCGCACCCGGGCCTGCCCGCCCAGCTTGCCCTCGGTGCCCACCTCGCTGGCCACGCGCGTGACCTCGTCGGTGAACGTCGACAACTGGTCGACCAGGTTGTTCACGGTGCGGGCGACCTTCAGGAACTCGCCTCGCAGCGGATGTCCGGCGCCCTCCGGCGCCAGCGTCCGCAGCTCCATCCGCGGCGACAGATCACCGTCCGCCACCGCCGACAGCACCCGGCTCACCTCGGAGACGGGCCGTACGAGATCGTCGACCAGCGCGTTGGAGTTGTCGATCGCGGTCGCCCAGGAGCCCTCGCAGGCACCCGTCTCCAGCCGTTCCGTGAGTTTTCCCTCACGGCCGACCATGCGCCGCACCCGCGCCAGCTCACCCGTCAGATGCAGATTGCGGTCGGCCACCTCGTTGAACACGGCCGCGATCTCCGACATCACGCCGTCGCCGGACACCGTGAGCCGCTTGCGGAAGTTCCCGTCCCGCATGGACACCAGAGCCGCCAGCAGCCGGTTCAGGGCCGCGGTGTCCACCTCGGTGGTCCCGCCCCGACCGGCCCCACCTCGCGGTTTGCCCTGATTGTTCGGTTTGCCCTGGTTGCTTGGGGACTGTCCGCCCTTCGCGCGCGTCTTCGTGCCCCGCGTCGCTGCGCCAGACTCCACTTGTCCCTCCCGCAGGGATCGACCGTCACTGCAGTGACCGGGTATCACCGCTCGGCGTACCGGTTACTACCGCGTATTTCCTGTACTACTGTGCTTTTCCGCCCGGCCCGCCGGGCCGCTCCCGGGCTGCTGCCCGTCGTACGCGGTCGACACTCAGCCTGCCCGGACCTTCCCGGAAAGCCTGCCCAGTGTTTCACCCCGGCCGAACCAGGCCATAACAGTTCGGCAGCTTCGCACATCGTCCGCACACCCTCCGGGCGGAAACACTGCAGACCGGCATCCGCATGGACGGCGAAGGTAAGTAACCTTGCATGCGGCTGTCCAGCCGCGCCGGTCCGTCCGGCCTGGGCGGTGGCACGGAGACGAGCGGGCATCGGAGGGGCGGCCGGACAGATGACGACCGGACTGATCCCGGGGGGACAGCCCCCGGAGCCCACGCCGACGGGCGGCCTGCCGCAGCAGCGGCGCGACCCGGTCGGCCTGGAGACCGTGCACACAGAGAGAGGATCGAGGAGCCCTGTGATCACCGCGCGCGCGGCCGCCAGCTTCGAGCCCGTCGGGCGGTCGGTGGCGAGCGCCCGCTCCTTCGTCCGCGACACCCTCCAGGGCTGGGGCTACGCCGACATCGTCGACGACGCCGTGGTGCTCACCAGCGAGCTGGTCACCAACGCCGTGGTGCATGCCGGCACCTCCGCCGACGTCGTCTGTCTGCGCAGCGACGAAGGCGTGCGGATCGAGGTGGCCGACCGCTACCCCGAGCGCGAGGTCCCGCTCCAGGGGTCGCCCGCCACCATGGGCAGCCCCGACCGCGAGGGCGGCCGGGGACTTCAGCTGTGCGCGGCGCTGGCCGGCCGCTGGGGCGTCGAGTACACCCCGACCCACAAGACCGTCTGGTTCCACCTCGACCTCCCCGAGCGCCCCGTCGGCACCCGTGCCGCCGGCCCCTCCCTCCCGGCCGACCTGCTCCCGCTCGCCGACGGCCGGGTCCGCGTCGCCGTCGTCCAGATCGACCGCACCGGCGCCATCACGGCGTGGAGCGAGGACGCCGAGGAACTCTTCGGCTACCCGGCCGAGCAGGTCACCGGCAAACCGCTGACCGACCTGGCGGCCTGGCCGCACACCCCGGGCACCAGCACCGGCATCGCCGAGGCGCTCCAGCTCTCCCGCTGGGAGGGCAGCTACGGCATCCGCGGCGCCAACGGCCGCGTCACCCCGGTCTACGCCTCCCACCTCAGGGTCCGCGACACCGGCGGCGAGCCGTCCACGGTGTGTCTCCTGGTCCGGGACCACGAGCGCGCGGTCCTGCAGACTCCGCTGCGCGTCCCCGCGTCCGACACCGCCGCGTCCTCCGAGGGCCAGAGCACCGACCCCTTCGAGGTCTTCATCGGCTCCCCCGCCCCGGACGACCTCGACGGCCTCCTCCAGCGCACGGTGGAACGCGCCCGCGACATGCTCGACGCGGACGCCGCCTTCCTGCTCCTGGCCACCGACGACGAGACCGAGCTGGAGGTCCGCGCCTCCACCGGGCTGCCCTCCGCCCGGCAGCGCTTCGCCCGCGTCCCCGTCGAGGCCGGCCCCGGCCGCTACGGCTCCGCCCGCATGCCGGCCGTCCACGAGGACCTCACGGTCGTCCCTGGCGCCGTCCCCCTGCTGAACGGCACGGGCATGCGCTCGGTCGTCACGGTCCCGCTCAAGGTGGAGGGCCGTCTCACCGGCTCCCTCGGCGTCGCCGCGGAGGCCCCCGGCCGCTACTCCAACGAGGAGGCGCTGCGCCTTCAGTTCGCGGCCGACCGCATCGCCCTGGCCGTCGAGTCGGCCCGCCTCGGCGAGCTGGAGCGGCTGCGCCGCGGCTCGCTCAGTTTCCTGGTCGAGGCCTCCGACCTCCTGGCCGGCACCCTCGACCGCGACCAGACCCTGGCCCTGATGGCCCAGATGACCGTCCCGACCCTGGCCACCTGGTGCGCCGTCTACACCATCGCCGACCAGGCCTCCGAGCCGTATCTCTCCTACGTCCTGCACGAGGACGAGGAACTCATCGACGGCATCAAGTCCCTGCTGTCGAAGATGCCGCCGCCCGACCCGGTGCCCACCCCGGGCGCCCGCGTCTGGAACGCGCCCAGTGAGGTCGCCCACCAGGCGGCGCTGCGCTCCTCGATGCGCAGCCTCGGCCTCAGCGGCGGCCCCACCCACCGGGTGACGCCGGGCATCGGCCCGACGCTGGCCACGGCCTCCGCCGTCGGCGGCGAGACGGTGGTCCTCCCCCTCGTCGCCCGCAACCGCGTCATCGGCATGCTGACGCTGGGCAAGCCCACCGACGAGCACTTCCGCCAGGAGATCCTGGAACTGGCCGAGGATCTGTCCCGCCGGGCCGCCCTGGCCCTGGACAACGCCCGCCTGTACTCGGAGCGCACGGCCATCAGCCAGTCCCTCCAGCGCAGTCTCCTGCCGCCCGAACTCCCGCAGATCGAGGGCGTGGAGGTCGAGGTCATCTACCGCGCGGCCGGCGAGGGCAACGAGGTCGGCGGCGACTTCTACGACGTCTTCCCCATCAGCGACGGCGCCTACGGCTTCGCCATCGGCGACGTCTGCGGTACGGGCCCGAACGCGGCGGCGGTCACGGGCCTGGCCCGGCACGCCCTGCGCCTGCTGGCCCGCGAGGGTCTCAGCGGCCCGGCGGTCCTGGAGCGCCTGAACTCCGCGATCCTCGACGAGGGAGCCCGCAGCCGCTTCCTCACGCTCCTGTACGGCGAGATGCGCCCCCAGGGGGACGGCAGCGCGGAACTGAAGGTGGTCTGCGCCGGCCATCCCCTCCCGCTGCGCCTCCGGCAGGACGGCACCGTGGAACCGGCCGCGGAGCCCCAGCCGCTCCTCGGCGTCATCGACGATCTGGAGCTGTACGAGGAGACGGTCACGCTCGACCCGGGTGACGTCCTGCTGTGCGTCACGGACGGCGTCACCGAACGCCGCGAGGGTTCCCGCATGTTGGGCGACGACGGCCTCGCCGACGTCCTCACGACGTGCACGGGCCTCACCGCGGGCGCGGTGGCGGCACGGATCATGCGCGCGGTGGAGCGCTTCGCGTCGGACGCCCCGTCGGACGACATGGCGATCCTGGCGATGCGGGTCCCGGAGCCGCACCAGGACTAGCCGCCGGCGCGCGGCCTGTCGGTGCGCGACCCGGCGGTGCGCGACCTGCGCACCCGGGCACGACAAAGGCCCCGCCCGATGGGCGGGGCCTTTTGGCTGGAGCCCCCAAACGGAATCGAACCGTTGACCTTCTCCTTACCATGGAGACGCTCTGCCGACTGAGCTATAGGGGCCTGTCGCCTCTTCGGGGTTTCCCCCGCGGCAACGGAATAGATCATACCCCGAACAGAGCCGTGCTCCTAACCAGCCGTCCGTCACACCGCCGGTTGCAGAAGTCCGCCGAGGGCGTTGCAGGCCGCGACGATGCGCTGCATGTCCCGCTTGGTCAACGTGGCCTCCACCGGCAGCGCGAGCGTCTCCTCGGCGGCGCGCTCCGTCTCCGGCAGCGCCACGCACCGCCGGAACTCCGGCAGTCGGTGCACCGGCGTCTTCACCGGCACCTGGCAGGCGACGCCCCGGCTGCGCACGGCCCGAGCGAACGCGTCCCGGTCCGGCCTTCCGTTCCCGGGCACGCGCACCACGTACTGCTCATAGGTGTGCCCGGCCCCACCGTCCGGTGTGCGCACCCCGCGCAGCTTCGCGTCGAGGTAGGCGGCCCGCTGCCGCCGCTGTGCCATCTCGTCGAGCGCGGCCTCGGACTCACGTTCCTGCAACACCAGCAGCCCGTGCCGCTCACCTATGTCGAGCAGCCGCGGCATGTCCGCCGGCCGACCGAAGCGGTGTACGGCGACCACGGCGGCAGTACGGGGGCCGATGGCGGCCTCCACGGCGGACGGATCGAGGCAGTACGTGACCGGGTCTATGTCGGCGAACGCCGGAAGCGCCCCGGCCTGGGCGACGGCTTCGGCGACCTCCACGTTCCCGAAGGCCGACACGATGACCTCGTCCCCGACCCCGACGCCGGCGGCCCTCAGCATGGCTGCAGTACCCATGGTGTGGATGGTGGTTGCGGAACGTGAACGCCAAGTGACAAGCAACAAAAAAGGGTTGGACCCGGAACAGAAGTTCCGGGTCCAACCCTTTCAAGAATTGTTCGGCGGCGTCCTACTCTCCCACAGGGTCCCCCCTGCAGTACCATCGGCGCTGTAAGGCTTAGCTTCCGGGTTCGGAATGTAAC
>NZ_JBVIGC010000019.1:0-149826 GCF_055571015.1 Streptomyces sp. NPDC031049 | reverse complement strand
CCGACGTCCGCGTGGTGGTCATCGACTGCACGGACACCGGGGCGTCCCCGCCCACCGCCACGGATCCGACCTGGATCTGCCGGCTCTTCCGGCGCTCGGCGAGCTTGGTCGGAACGGACGGCATGCCGAGAGAAATCGCAGTCATCTGCTGTGCAACCCCAAGTCGTGGTTCAAGGCCCGAATCCCGTCAGCGGCGGGCTCCGGGCTTCGAGATTACGGCACGGGCGTCGGCCACAGCACATCACGCCCGGTAAACACACTCGAAGGATGGCGGCTGGGGGTAAGGGCGGCGGCCCGGAGGACGAGTCTGCCGGGCCGCCGGGAACCTGTGGTGGCTAGGAGATTCTCACCGGGTTAACGACGTCGGCGATCAGCACCAGGATGGTGAAGCAGACGAAGATCCCGGCCACCACGTACGCCACCGGCATCAGCTTCGCCACGTCGAACGGGCCGGGGTCCGGGCGGCGCAGCACCTTCGCCACGTTCCGGCGCAGCGACTCCCACAGGGCGCCCGCGATGTGGCCGCCGTCCAGGGGCAGCAGCGGCAGCATGTTGAACAGGAACAGGGAGAGGTTGAAGCCGGCGACCAGCATCACGGCCATGGCCAGTTGCTGGGTGGGCGGGATGTCGAGGGTGAAGATCTCGCCGCCGACGCGGGCGGCACCGACGACGCCCATCGGGGAGTCGGGCTCGCGCGGGCCGTCCCCGAAGGCGGCGTCCCACAGGGCGGGGATCTTGGCGGGCAGCGCGGCGAGCGAGTCGACGGCGTCGCCGATCCGGTCGCCCATCCAGGTCACGGACTCGCCGAAGTCCTGTTTGACGATGCCGGTGGCGGCGCTGAAGCCCAGGAAGCCCGCGGTGACGTACTGGCCTTCGACGATCTGGCCCGCGGCGTCCTTCTTGGCGACCTGGTTGGTGGCGATGGTCGCGTGCAGGGTCACCTCGCGGCCGTCGCGGTCGACCACGATGGGCACCTGCTCGCCGGGGTGGGCGCGGATCAGGTCGGACAGCTCGTTCCACTCGTCGGTCCGGACGCCGTCGAAGGCGACGATGGTGTCGCCCGCCTTGAGGCCGGCCGCGGCGGCCGGGGAGGGGGCGTCGCCCTTGCGGCAGTCGTCGCGGTTCTCGCTCTGGGAGATGACGCACTGGGAGACGGAGCTGACCGTGGTGGTCTGCTGGGAGATGCCGAAGCCCATCAGGACGATGAGGAACAGCACCACGGCGAGGACCAGGTTCATGAACGGGCCGGCGAACATCACGACGACCCGCTTCCACGGCTTGCGCGTGTAGAACAGGCGCTTGTCGTCGCCGGGCTCGAGTTCCTCGAAGGCCGCCGAGCGGGCGTCCTCGATCATGCCGCGCCAGGGCGAGGTGGAGCGGGCCTCCATCCGGCCGTCGGGTCCGGGCGGGAACATGCCGATCATGCGGATGTAGCCGCCGAACGGGATGGCCTTGATGCCGTACTCGGTCTCGCCCTTCTTCCGCGAGAACAGGGTCGGGCCGAAGCCGACCATGTACTGCGGCACGCGGATGCCGAACATCTTGGCGGTGGACAGGTGGCCCAGCTCGTGCCAGGCGATGGAGAACAGCAGGCCGACCGCGAAGACGACTATGCCGAGGATGAACATCAGGGTCGTCATGCACGGTCCTTTGCCGTCTGTGCCGCAAGTTCCCTGGCCCGGGTGCGTGCCCAGGCCTCCGCTTCGAGGACGTCCGCGACGGTCAGCGAGGTTCCCGTGGCCGGGGTGCCGTGTTCCTCGACGACCCGGGTGACGGTCTCCATGATCCCGAGATACGGCAGCGCACCGGCGCGGAAGGCCTCCACGCACTCCTCGTTGGCGGCATTGAACACCGCCGGTGCGGTGCCCGCGAGCTCACCCACGTGCCGGGCGAGGTTCACCGAGGGGAAGGCCTCGTTGTCGAGCGGGAAGAACTCCCAGGTCGAAGCCTTGGTCCAGTCGAAGGAGGGGGCCGCGTCGGGGATGCGCTCGGGCCAGCCGAGGCCGACGGCGATCGGGCCCCGCATGTCCGGGGGTGTCGCCTGCGCCACCGTCGATCCGTCCGTGAACTCCACCATCGAGTGAACATACGACTGGGGGTGGACGACCACCTCGATGCGGTCGAAGGGAATGTCGTAGAGCAGGTGCGCCTCGATGACCTCCAGGCCCTTGTTGACCAGGGTCGCGGAGTTGATGGTGATCACGGGGCCCATGTCCCAGGTGGGGTGGGCGAGGGCGTCCTCGACGGTCACCCGGGCGAGCTGTTCCTTGGTGCGGCCGCGGAACGGGCCGCCCGAGGCGGTGACGATCAGCCTGCGCACGTCGGCGCGGGTGCCGGCGGCGACGGCCTGGAAGATGGCGGCGTGCTCGGAGTCGACCGGGATGATCTGCCCGGGCTTGGCGAGGGCCTTGACCAGCGGGCCGCCGACGATGAGCGATTCCTTGTTGGCGAGCGCGAGGGTGCGGCCCGCCTCCAGGGCGGCCAGGGTGGGGGCGAGTCCGATGGAGCCGGTGATGCCGTTGAGGACGGTGTGGCAGTCGGAGGCGGCGACCTGCGTGGCCGCCTCCGGTCCCGCGAGGATCTCCGGGAGCGGCTCCCCGGAGCCGTACCGGTCCCGCAGTGCCTCGCGCAGCGCCGGTACGACGTCCTCGCGGGCCACCGCGACGGTCCGTACCCGCAGCCGGTGGGCCTGCTCGGCGAGGAGGGCGACCCGGCCGCCGTTGGCGGACAGGCCGGTCACCCGGAAGCGGCCCGGGTTGCGCAGGACGAGGTCGATGGCCTGGGTGCCGATCGACCCGGTGGAGCCGAGGATCACCACGTCCTTCGGGCCGTCGCCCGCCACGGGGTCGTAGACGAGGTGCGGGTCGGCGAGGGGGGCAGGGCTGTCGCTCATCCCCCTATTGTTGCCGCATCCGCCGCCCGGCAGGACAGGGCCTCCGTCGGGCGGGTGTCGTTCCTTCCGCCCGGCGGACGCACCGGTCGTCGATCACCTGATGGGACGGTGGACGTTCTCCTTCGTGCTCGGGCCGGGCGCGGCCTCGGCGATCCACGGGCCGTCGCCGGAGGGGTCGACGACGCCGTCCTCCAGCCATTCGTAGGTGCCGGACAGCACGCCCTTGACGACCTTGCGGTCGAGGTCGTCGGTGTTGGTCCACAGGCGGCCGAAGAGTTCCTCGACGCGGATGCGGGACTGGCGGCAGAATGCGTCGGCGAGCTGGTAGGCCTCCCGGCCGTGCTCGCCCCGGCCGCGCAGCAGCTCGGCGCGGACGCAGGAGGCGCTCATCGCGAACAGCTCCGCGCCGATGTCGACGATCCGGCCGAGGAAGCCCTGCTTGGTCTCCATCCGGCCCTGCCAGCGGGACATGGCGTAGAAGGTGGAGCGGGCGAGCTTGCGGGCGGTGCGTTCGACGTAGCGCAGATGGCCGGAGAGGTCGGCGTGGCCGGCGGGGTGGAACTCGCCGTAGGAGCGGGGCAGCTGTCCCGGTCCGGCGACGAGTTTCGGCAGCCACTTCGCGTAGAAGACGCCGGCGTTCGCCCCGGCCCTCGCCTTGTCCGACAGGGACTTGTCGGGGTCGATCAGGTCACCGGCGACCGAGAGGTGGGCGTCGACGGCCTCGCGCGCGATCAGCAGGTGCATGATCTCGGTGGAGCCCTCGAAGATGCGGTTGATCCGCAGGTCCCGCAGGAGCTGCTCGGCGGGGACCGCGCGCTCGCCGCGGGCCTGGAGGGAGGCCGCCGTCTCGAAGCCCCGGCCGCCGCGGATCTGGACCAGCTCGTCGGCCATCAGGCAGGCCATCTCCGAGCCGTAGAGCTTGGCGAGGGCGGCCTCGATGCGGATGTCGTTGCGGTCCTCGTCGGCCATCTGGGAGGACAGGTCGAGGACGGCCTCCAGGGCGAAGGTGGTCGCCGCGATGAAGGAGATCTTGGAGCCCACGGCCTCGTGCAGCGCGACCGGCTTGCCCCACTGCTCGCGGGCCGCCGACCACTCACGGGCGATCTTCAGGCACCACTTGCCGGCGCCGGCGCACATCGCGGGCAGCGACAGCCGGCCGGTGTTGAGGGTGGTCAGGGCGATCTTGAGGCCGGCGCCCTCGGGGCCGATGCGGTTGGCGGCGGGCACCCGGACCCGGTGGAAGCGGGTGACGCCGTTCTCCAGGCCGCGCAGGCCCATGAAGGCGTTGCGGTTCTCGACGGTGATGCCCTCGGAGGCCGCCTCCACGACGAAGGCGGTGATGCCGCCCTTGCCGTCCTCGGACTTCGGCACGCGGGCCATGACGACGAGCAGGTCGGCGACGACGCCGTTGGTGGTCCACAGCTTCACGCCGTCGAGGACGTAGTCGTCGCCGTCCCGGACGGCCGTGGTGGCCAGGCGGGCCGGGTCGGAGCCGACGTCCGGCTCGGTCAGCAGGAACGCCGAGATGTCGGTGCGGGCGCAGCGGGGCAGGAAGGCGTCCTTCTGCTCCTGGGTGCCGAACATCTTCAGCGGCTGCGGGACGCCGATCGACTGGTGGGCGGAGAGCAGCGCGCCGATCGCCGGGCTCGCGGAACCGACCAGGGCGAGGGCCTTGTTGTAGTAGACCTGGGTGAGGCCGAGGCCGCCGTACTTGGTGTCGATCTTCATGCCGAAGGCGCCGAGCTCCTTGAGCCCGGTGATCACCTCGTCGGGGATGCGCGCGTCGCGCTCGATCACCGCACCGTCGACCTTCGTCTCGCAGAAGTCGCGCAGCTTGGCGAGGAACTCCTCGCCGCGCTGGGCGTCCTCGGCGGCCGGGAGCGGATGGGGGTGGATGAGGTCGAGGCGGAAGCGGCCGAGGAACAGCTCCTTGGCGAAGCTGGGCTTGCGCCAGTCCTGTTCCCGGGCCGCCTCCGCAACCTGGCGGGCCTCGCGTTCGGTGACGGCGGGCCGGGAGGACGGAGTGGGTGGTGCGGACATGAGGCTCACCTCGCCGCGAATCGGGGGCGGTGGCACGCCCGGGAAGACCGCCGTGCGGGATCTTGCGGGCGTACGTGACGAGTCGGTGCTACTCGATCGTATGTACCCGACCCCCCGCGCCCCCACCACCCTCCGTGCGGCCGTTCGGCCGCACGGTGACGGCCGCCTCCGCGGTGCCCGTACTCCCTGAAGAGGGCGCTGTCGAAGCGCTTCGACTCCGTCTCTGGACAGCCACTCGCAGGGAGGCTAGTGTCGTACTCTTCCCACTGACCCCTCGATCGGGACGCGCTGTCGAAGCGCTTCACACATTCTGGAGAGCCGGATGGTCACCCTCGCCGAGGTCGCCCAGCACGCCGGAGTCTCGGCGAGCACGGTGAGCTATGTCCTCAGCGGCAAGCGGTCCATTTCCACCAGCACCCGGCAGCGGGTCGAGCGCAGCATCCGCGAGCTGGGCTACCACCCCAACGCCGGCGCCCGCGCCCTGGCCAGCGCCCGGTCCAACATCATCGCGCTGATGATCCCGCTGCGCACGGACATGTACGTGCCGGTGATGATGGAGATCGCCATCGCGGTCGCGACCACCGCGCGCACCCACGGGTACGACGTGCTGCTGCTGACCGGCGAGGAGGGCCCCGACGCGGTGCGCCGGGTCACCGGGAGCGGGCTGGCCGACGCGATGATCGTGATGGACGTCGAACTCGACGACGAGCGGCTGCCGCTGCTGCGCGAGTCCGGCCAGCCGTCCGTGCTCATCGGGCTGCCCGCCGACACCACCGGGCTGACCTGCGTCGACCTCGACTTCACGGCGACCGGCGCGCTGTGCGTGGAGCATCTGGCCGGGCTCGGCCACCGGGACGTCGCGGTCATCGGCGAGGCCCCCGCGGTCTACGAGCGGCACACCGGCTTCGCCGAGCGCACCCTGGACGGGCTGCGCGGCCGGGCCCGGGAGCTGGGACTGCGGCTGCTGCACCGCCCGTGCGAGGGCGGGTACGACGCCATGGCCGCGACGCTGGCCCGGATCTTCGACGAGCGCCCGGACACCACGGGCTTCGTCGTGCAGAACGAGTCGGCGGTGGAGCCGCTGCTCGCGCTGCTGCGTCAGCAGGGCCGTGCGGTGCCCGAGGACGTGTCGGTGGTGGCGGTCTGCCCCGAGCAGGTCGCCGTCCAGGCCTCGGTGCGGCTGACCTCGGTCGCCGTCCCCGCCCAGGAGATGGGGCGGCACGCGGTCGGGCAGCTGATGGCCAAGCTGGGCGGGCGCCGGAGCGAGGAGGTCGTGCTCCTCGCTCCCGAGCTGACGGTCCGCGCCAGCTCCGGACCGGCGCCCGCCCGGCCGTAGGGCGGCCACCGGTCCGGCCGGGTGGCCCGCCGGTTCAGCCGCCGCTGACCGTCAGGCGGTCGGTGCGGAAGTCCAGGCCGCCGGCGGACGAGGTGATCTCGTAGCCGAACTGGACGTCACCGATGGTCTCGTCGCCCATCCAGCCCTTGGTGTCCTTGATCCACTTCAGGATGGGCAGGATGTTCACCGTTCCGGAGGTGGAGTCGGAGGTCCGCAGGAACGAGAAGACCTGGTTGTGGCCGTTGTCGCCCTTGTAGACGTTCCAGGTGTGGCCGCCGAGGGTGACGGTGCCCTGAGCGCTGCCGAGCGGGCCGACGGGGCCGTGCTGGTTGACCCAGAGCATGATCTCGTAGTCGTAGTCCGTGTCCCAGATGTCGTACGACGTGTTGTACGCGCCGGACGCCGGGACGGTGACGTCATAGCTGCTGGTGAGCGAGGTGAGGGAGGAGATCGGCTTGTTGATCACCTTTTTCGCGTTGGGGTAGGACTTGATGCCGCCGGTGTTCGGGTGGTCGGCCCAGGCGCCCCAGTTGGTGCCGGAGTTGGCCCAGACGCACTGGCTGCCGGCGCCGGAGCCCCAGATGTTGTTGTAGAGGGTGTAGCCGTCCAGGGTGGTGTTGCCCCACTGGTCGCAGGTGTGCCAGACGGCGGCCTGGGCGGGGGCGGCGGCGAGGCCGAGGGTGGTGCCGAGCGCCAGGGCCGCGGCCGGCAGGGCCCGGGTGATGCGGATGCGTGCTGCCATGGTCGTCCTTCCATGGGTGGGGGGATCGCGGGCATCACCGCGTCGTGACGCTGATGACGCGGTCCTCGCCGGCGACGAGGTCGAGCGGCTCCGCGCCGGCGGAAGTCCTCAGTTCGATGCGGCGGGTGCGGGTGGGGCGCAGCACGGCGGTGGCGCCGTCCGGGCCCCAGGTGAGGTCGAGTGCGGCGCCGAACCGGGTGCGCACACCGCGCAGTTCGCCGCGCGGGCAGGCCGGGTGTGCCGCCGGCAGCAGGACCAGCCGGTCCGGTGTCGACTGCACGAGGGCCTCGATCAGCACGGCGGGCAGGGTGTGCGCGGCGTCGGCGTTGTAGACGTCCCGGTGCGGGTAGTGCGCGCTCATCAGGGAGGCGTGGAAGTGGTCGCCGTCCAGGACCCGGCCGAGGGCGTCGGCGACGCGGGCGCCGTCCCGGAGGCGGGCGGCGACGAGGGCGTGGTGGAGGTGGCCGTGCGCGGAGTCGTTCTCGGCGCCGCGCAGCTCCAGGGCGCGGTGGGCGGCGGCGGCGAGGCCGGGGGTGTCGTAGGGGGTGATCTCCTCCAGGGGCCAGACGGCATAGAGGTGGCTGAGGTGACGGTGGTCGTAGGAGTCGGCGAGGCCGGGCCGGGCCCATTCGGCCAGGGCGCCCTCGGGGTTGATCCGGTGGGGCGGGACGCGGTCGGCGAGGGCGCGCCAGCGGCCGGCCTCGGCGGTGCCGGGGTGGTAGGCGGCCGCGGTCCGCAGGGCGTGGCGGGCGGCGGACAGGTCCATCGCCGCGTCGATCGCCCCCCAGCTCGCGTTCGCCGGGCGGTTCTCGGGTGAGTAGGACGGGACGACGGTCAGGTGGCCGTCGGCGTCCGTCCGGGTCAGGAACGACTCGTAGAAGCGGGCGGTCTCGGCCAGGGCCGCGGCGGTGCGGGGGTCGCGTTCGCCGTAGGTCTCGTCGTGGTCGACGAGGGGTTTGAGCAGCCAGTCGGCGCCGGCCGTCCACAGGTGCAGCGGGTATTCGCGGCTGAAGTGGTACGAGTGTCCCGACTCGCCGTCGGTGTGGGCGGGGGCGACGACGCCCCGGCAGCCGAACACCGCGCGGGCGTTGTCCCGCCAGTCGGGCAACTGCCGGTCGACCAGGGCGGCGTGGGCCCGGGTGACCTCGGGCAGGGCGGCGGCAGCGGCACTGGAGACCTGGAGATTCAGGTTGGCGTCGGTGGTGAAGGCGCCCGACCAGGCGGTGTTCCACTCGCCGGTCCACAGCCCGGTGAGCCGGGGCGGGTTCAGGCCGCTCGCCGACAGCAGGTGGTAGCGGCCGGCCGCGAACAGCCGCTCCAGCAGGGCGGGGCTGCGGGGCCGCTTCAGCAGCTCGGAGCCCGGCAGCGCGCGTTCGGCCGGGTCGGCGCAGAGATCGAGGGTGACGCGCTCGTAGGCGGTGCGGTGCAGGGCGAGATGGCGGTCGAGCAGCTCGCGGTAGTCCGTGCCCAGGTCGCGCAGGGCGCGCCCCTCGGCGAGCGCGTCGGGCTCGGCGGTGTGCCGCCGCACCCGGGTCAGCAGCAGCACGGACCGGGCGCCCTCGACGCGCACGCCCGGTGGCCTGAGTTCCGTGCTGCCCCCGGTGACGGCGAGCAGGGTGACGCCGGTGTACGCGCGGTCGCCGCCGGGGTAGCGGACGCGCAGGCTCAGCAGGGCGCCCTCGGGGGTGAGGACGGCGCCGTGGCCGACGCGGAGCGCGCCGGGGGCGCCCGGGAGGCGGTGGTCCAGCCGGATGTCCAGGGTGAGGGCGGGGGCGTCGGCCCGGTGGACGATCACGTCGTCGGCGCGGGAGACGAACAGCCGGCTGTGCCGGTCCGCGCACCGGGCGGTGACGACACCGGTGGTGAAGTCGACGGAGCGCCGGTACGGGTGCGGGCGGCCGTGCGGGGGTCCGTCCAGCCGGATGACGAAGGCGGGGTGGAAGGGCTGCACCCACTGGAGGGGCCGGCCGTCGGTGAAGGTCTCGGCGGCGGTGAGGTCGCCGGCGAGCAGCCGGTCCTGGAGGGCGGGCAGGGCGGCGGCGAGCTGCGGGGGCCGGGCGTGTTCGCCGCCGTTGGGGCGGACCAGGGTGTGGTGCGTGACGGTGACCCGGTCGGCGTCCGGGTCACCGGACACCAGGGCGCCGTGGTGGCCGTTGCCGCTGAGGAAGGCGTCCTCCCAGCGGGCGGCGGGGGCGGGTTCCCAGGTGCCGTGGACCGGGGCGCGGGTGGTGACGGGGGCGTCGGTCATGGCCGCAGCACCGCCGCTCCGTGGCGGCCGAGGGTGATCCGGTCGGTGACGGTGGTGTCCGTGAGCAGGTCGCGGTGGGTGCCGGGGACCTCGACGGTCACCGGTTCGCGCCCGTGGTGCAGCAGGAACAGCAGCTCACCGCGGCGTACCGCCTCGACCTCGTCCGGGAGTCCGTCGAGTACCGGGCGGACGCCGGCGCCGGCGGCGATCCGGGCGAGCAGGCCGCGCAGGGCGTCCGGTTCGGGAAGGGTGGAGAGGTACCAGGCGCGTCCCTTGCGCAGCACCGCCGGGAGCCCGTCGAGTTCTCCGCCCCGGTACGGGATCGTCTCCTCCGCGGTGCCGTCCGCCTCCAGCTCCTCCGACCACAGCGTGCACCGGAAGCCCTCGCAGGCGAGGCTCTCCCCCGCTTCGAGCGGCCACCACTCGTGCAGGGTGCGGATGCCGAACAGCGCGCGCAGCCGGGCGTCCATGCCTCCGGGCCGCACCCGGTCGTCCTCGTCGGCGACGCCGGTGAGGAAGCCGCAGACGAGGGTGCCGCCCCGGCGGACGTACGCGAGGAGGTTGTCGACAGCGGCGTCGGTGAGCAGGTAGAGGTGCGGGGCGACGACCAGCCGGTAGCCGGTCAGGTCGTGCTCGGGGTGGGCGAAGTCGCAGGTGAGGTGGGCCCGCCACAGGGCGCGGTGCCAGGCGTGCAGGACGGCGGCGTGGTCCACCTCGGCGGACGGGCGGGCGTCCTGGGCGCCGGCCCACCAGGAGTGCCAGTCGTGCAGGACGGCCACCTGCGCGGTGACCGGGCGGCCGGACGTCTCGGGCGCGATCCGGCGCAGGTCGGCGCCGAGCTGCCGGACCTCCCGGTACGTCCGGCCGTCCGGCCCGGCGTGGCTCACCATGCCGGAGTGGAACTTCTCCGCGCCCTGCCGGGACTGGCGCCACTGGAAGAAGCAGACGGCGTCCGCGCCCCGGGCCACGGCCTGGAGCGACCACAGGCGGTTGAGGCCGCGCGGCTTGGGGTGGTTCACCCCGCGCCAGTTGACCGGGCCCGCCGCCTGCTCCATCAGCATCCACGGGCCCCGGGCCTGCGAGCGGGTGAGGTCCTGGACGAGGGCGCCGGCCTGGGCGCCGAACGGGTCGCGCGGGTCGGGATAGAGGTCGACGGAGACCACGTCCTCCTCCTCGGCCCACCGCCAGCCGTCCTGGCCTGCGAAGAGCGGCATGAAGTTGGTGGTGACCGGCAGGTGCGGGGTGTGGCGGCGGACGATGTCGCGCTCGGCGAGGTAGCACTCCAGGAGCATGTCGGAGGTGAAGCGCCGGAAGTCGAGCACCTGTGCGGGGTTCTTCAGATAGTGGGCGTGGCGGGGCGGCAGGACCTCGGCCCAGTCGCCGTAGCCCTGGCTCCAGAAGGCGGTCCCCCAGGCGGTGTTGAGCGCGTCGAGGCTGCCGTAGCGATTCCGGAGCCAGGTGCGGAAGCGGGCGGCGGCCTCGTCGCCCCAGTCGGCGGTGCAGTACTCGTTGTTGATGTGCCACATCGTCAGGGCGGGGTGACCGGCGTACCGGGCGGCCAGGTCCTCGGTGATGGCGGCGGCACAGCGGCGGTAGGTGGCGCTGGAGTGCGAGAAGTGCTGCCGACCGCCCCACCACTCGGTGCGGCCGTCCTCGTCGCGGGGCAGGGTCTCGGGGTGCAGCCGGCCCATCCAGGGCGGCGGGGACGCGGTGGGGGTGGCGAGGACGACGCCGATGCCGGCCGCGTGCAGCAGGTCCATCAGGGTGTCCAGCCAGCCGAAGTCCCGCTCCCCCGGCCGGGGTTCCAGCTTCGACCAGGAGAAGACGCCGAGGGTGACGGAGTTGACCCCGGCCTCCCGCATCAGCCGGACGTCCTCGTGCCAGGTCTCCTCGGGCCACTGCTCGGGGTTGTAGTCGCCGCCGTAGAGGATGCGGCCGCGGGTGACGTCGCCCAGGCCCGGCATCAGCCCTTCACCGCCCCGGTCAGCATGCCCTTCTTGAAGTGCCGCTGGACGAAGGGGGAGAGCACGGCCACCGGCAGCAGTGCCAGCACCATCACCGCCATCTGGACGGCCAGCGGCGACAGCTGTCCGGTGTTGATCTGGGCGGACAGGCCGACCGGCCGTTCCTGCTTCTGCACCAGCTGGATCATGACGTTCTGGAGCGGCATCATGTCCTGGTCGGTCAGGTAGATCGACGCGTTGAACCAGGCGCTCCAGTAGCCGACGGCGTAGAAGAGGGCGATCACCGCGAGGACCGCGCGGGAGAGCGGCATCACGATCTTCCACAGGATGCGCCAGTCGCCGGCGCCGTCGATGCGGGCGCTGTCGATCAGCTCCTGGGAGATGTTCATGAAGAACGCGCGCAGCACCAGGATGTTGAAGACGCTGACCGCGCTGGGCAGGATCAGCGCCGCATAGGTGTCGGTCAGGCCGAGCGCCTGCACCAGCAGATAGGTCGGGATCAGGCCGGCGCCGAAGAACATCGTGGCGAGCAGGGTCATCAGGATCCCGCGGTGGCCGACCGAGCCGCTGCGGGAGAGGCCGTAGGCGCACAGCACCGACACGGTCATGCTGAACAGCGTGCCGACGACGGTGACGCCGACGCTGACCAGTGCGGCTCGCTGCACCTGGCCGCCGCTGAGGAGTTCCTGGTAGGCGACGAAGGTGATGCCCTTGGGGATCACCACCAGGCCGCCGGCCTCGTCGATGACCCGCTTCGGCTGGAGACTGGTGACGACGACGATCCACAGCGGGAAGAGGATCGCCAGGCAGGCCAGGGTGAGCACCAGGCCCTTGCCGGCCTGTCCGGCCCGGGAGGGCTCCTCCTCCCAGACCGGGCGGGGCGGGGCCGCCCACCGGCTCGGCTTCGCGGCCGCGGGCCGCTTGTCGTGCTGCGTGTCGAGGACGGCGGTCACTTCTTGTACACCCCCTGCTCGCCCATCAGGTGGGCCACCTTGTTCGCGGTCAGCACCAGCGCCAGGCCGACCACGCCCTTGACCAGGCCCGCGGCGGCGGCGTAGCTGAAGTCCTGGTTGCGGATGCCGTTCCACCACACGTAGGTGTCGAGGACCTCGGAGGCGTCGACGCCCACCGCCTGCCGTTGCAGCAGCAGTTGCTCGAAGCCGACGGTCAGGGCGTCGCCGACCCGCAGCACCAGCAGCAGGGCGATGACGGGGCGCAGGGCGGGCAGCGTGATGTGCCACATGCGCCGCCAGCGACCCGCGCCGTCCATCGCGGCGGCCTCGTACAGATCGTTGGAGACGGCGGAGAGCGCGGCGAGGAAGACGATGATGCCCCAGCCGGCGTCCTTCCAGATCATCTCGGCGGTGACCAGGTACTTGAAGATCTCCGGGTTCGTCATGAGGTCGAAGCCGTCGTAGCCGTGCCGGCGCAGGGTCTGCGCGATGATGCCGGCGCCGCCGAAGATCTGCATGAAGACGGTGACGACCAGGACCCAGGAGAAGAAGTGCGGCAGGTACATGATCGCCTGGGCGATCGCCCGGACCCGGGGCCTGAGCACGCTGTTGATCAGCAGCGCCAGCAGGATGGGGATCGGGAAGTAGAGCACCAGCTGGAGGAAGAACAGCACGAAGGTGTTCCGTACCGCGTGCCAGAAGGCCGAGTCGGCGAAGATCCGCTCGAACTGCTCGAAGCCGGTCCACGGGCTCTGGAAGATGGCGACGAAGCCGTTCTCGGCCAGGTAGGGGTCGTAGTCCTGGAAGGCGACCACGTTGCCGAGGATCGGGACGTAGTTGAAGACCAGGACCAGCAGGACCGCCGGCAGGGTCATCAGGATCAGGGTGCGGTCCCGGCGCAGTCTGATCCTGAGGCTCACCCTGTCCGTCGTGCGCTTCCCGCCCCGGCCGCGCGGGCGGCGGCCGGCGGGGGCGGTGAGCCGGTCCTCGGCCGGGGTCCGGTCCGCCGTAGGTGTCTCGGTCCCGCCGCGGGGCACCGTGCTGTGGGACACGGCCTTCTCCTCGCTCGCTGGGGCGGTCAGTTCGCCGAGCCGGTCTCGTCGAGCAGCTTGCGGTACCAGTCCCGCAGGTCGTCGCCGCCCTTCTGCTTCCAGTCGGAGACCGCCTGCTGCACGTCGCCGATCTTCTTGCGGCCCCGGACGACGTCGTCCTCCAGCTGCTCGAAGTCGTCGGCGAGGGTGGCCCAGCGGGTGGGCTCGGTGACCGTCAGCCCGAAGAACGACGACTTCCTGGTGAAGGCGCCCATGCGCTGCTGCCACTCGACCATGCCCCGGGTGACCTCGGGCAGGTCGGGATAGGCGATGTACGGGGCGGGGTTGCCGGTGTAGTCGAAGGCGCCGTTGACCTCGTTGATGCCCTGCTGGGTCTTGACCGGCAGGCCGTCCTTCATCTCGTAGTCGGTGCCCTCGACGCCGTAGGCGGTCAGCATGAACTCCTTGGTGCCGTACGGCGCGGCGCAGAAGTTGCACAGCGCCAGGAAGTCCTTGATCTGCCGCTCGCTCGCGTCCTTGCTGACGAAGGTGAAGATGTTGGCGGGCTGCACCGCCCACAGCCGCGGGTCGCCGCCGTCGGGGCCGAAGACGTCGAACGCGGCCATGTCGAAGTCCGGGTTCCGGGTGCGCTGTTCGGCGGTCTTGCCCCACCAGTCGGAGATGTTCTGGTTGTAGACCAGCACCTCACCGGCGGTGAACCGGTTGCCCGCGTCGCCGCCCGCCTTGCCCTGCACGGCGTCCGGGTGGACCACCTCGGCCGCGTAGAGCTTGCGTGTCCACTCCAGGGCCTCGAGGTACTCCTCGGTCTCGATGCGGTTGACCAGTTTGCCGCCGTCCAGGTTCCACCACAGCGCCTTGTCGGCGCCGGACAGGACGCCGAAGACGTTGAACGCCGTCCACTTCATGTCGTCGCAGGCCCACACGCCCGATCTGGCGTCGGTGGCCTCCTTGGCCCAGGCCAGGAACTCCTCGGGGCTGCCCGGCACGTCGTAGCCCCGCTTCTCGAACAGGTCCCGGCGGTACAGCGGCGCGATGTCGGTGACGTACGGGGCGGGCATCGGGACACCGCGGAGCCGGCCGCCGAAGATGCCGCGCTGCCAGGCCTCGGTGGGGACGGCGGCGAGGTTGGGGTAGTCCTTGACCGCGTCCCCGGACAGGTACGGGCCGAGGTCGGCGAACTTGGCGTTGACGGCGCTCGGTATCCGGCCCATCAGGTTCCAGCCGGGGACGACGACCACGTCGGGGATGTCGCTGGAGGCCAGGACCGCGCCGAGCTTCTGGTCGTAGGTGACGCCGTCCTGGTTCTGCCAGCCGACCTGGACGCCGGTGGCCTCGTTCATGGCCGTGTAGTACGGGTTGTCGCCCTTGGGCGGGGTGCCCCAGAACGGGGCCAGCGCGGTGAGCTTCCCGCCGCTGCCCAGCTTCTTCGGCACCGAGGTCTTCAGCTCGGCCGCCGGGATGGCCTTCGTGAAACCGGCCGCGGAGCCGTTCTTCGCCGGGATGTCCGGCGTCACGACGTTCGACGCCACGTACGCCGGGAGGATCTTCCGGGCGTCCTTGCCGGAGGTGGTGCCCTCCTTCCGGCCCCCGTCCGCACCGCCCCCGCAGGCGGTGAGCAGCGGCGCCCCGCCCGCGACCGCCGCGGTGGCGACCGCGGTGGAGGCGAGGAAGCTCCGCCGGCTGGGGGCACTTCTCCTGCTGAGGGAGGCGGAGGCGGCGTTCGGCGTCATTGCGTCAACCCTTCATGGCGCACCAGGACACCCGGCGGTGGCCGTCGGCTCGGTGTCGTTGAGCGAAGTGATCGAACTGGGCGGAGTGAGCGCGTTCGTGGCCAGCTCAGTCGAAGCGCTTCGATGTGCTGCGAGGTTAGGTGAAGCGCCGAGGGTGCACAAGGGTCGCTCCCCAGGTTCCTCGGTCCCGTGGATCGACCACGCCGCCCCCGCTATGTCTTGTCAGCCATGCCCAAACTCGGTGTTTCCACCCCCCGTGTCTTGACAGTCCCGCACCCGCGCATGAGCATCGAAGCGCTTCAACAGCACCCTGTCGCTCCACCCCAGGGGGAACCCCACGTGACCGCACCCACGCCGCCCGCCCCGCCCTTCCGTGATCCGCGGCTGCCGATCGGCAAGCGCGTCGACGACCTGCTGGCGCGGCTCACCCTCGACGAGAAGACGGGGTTCCTGCACCAGTTCGCCCCCGCCGTCGAGCGCCTCGGCGTCGCCGCCTTCCGCACCGGCCAGGAGGCCCTGCACGGCGTGGCGTGGATGGGACCGGCGACGGTGTTCCCGCAGGCGGTCGGCCTCGGCGCCACCTGGAACGAGGACCTGGTGCGCCGGGTCGGCGAGGCGGTGTCGAGGGAGGCACGGGCGATGCGGGCCCGCGACGACCGGGTCGGCCTCAACGTCTGGTCGCCGACCGTGAACCTGCTGCGCCACCCCCTGTGGGGCCGCAACGAGGAGGGCTACTCCGAGGACCCGGCGCTGACCTCCGCCATCGCCACCGCCTACACCCGCGGCCTGCGCGGCGACCACCCGGTGTACTGGCGCACCGCGCCGGTCCTCAAGCACTGGCTGGCGCACAACAACGAGACCGACCGGGCCACGTCGTCGGCGTCGGTGCGTCCGCGCGTGCTCCACGAGTACGACCTGCGCGCCTTCCGGGACACGGTGCGGGCGGGCGCGGTGGCCGGAGTGATGCCGGCCTACAACCTGGTCAACGGCCGTCCCAACCACCTCTCCCCCTACCTGCGGGAGCACCTGCGCTCCTGGACCGAGGAGGACCTGCTGGTCTGCTCGGACGCGGGCGCGCCGTCCAACCTGGTCGACGCCGAGCACTACTTCGACACCCACGAGGAGGCGACCGCCGCCGCCCTGCTGGCGGGCGTCGACAGCTTCACCGACCACGGCACCGACTCCGCGCCGGTCACCGCACGCGTCCGCGGGGCGCTCGAGCAGGGGCTGCTGACCGAGGCGGACATCGACACGGCGGTCCGCCGCCAGCTCTCGGTCCGCTTCCGGCTCGGCGAGTTCGACGGGTACGAGGAGCCGGGCGCGTTCGACACCCCGGAGCACCGGGCGCTCGCCCAGGAGGCCGCCGAGCAGGCGGTCGTCCTGCTGAAGAACGACGGCCTGCTGCCGCTGGCCCCGGACACCCGCGTCGCCGTGGTCGGCCTGCTCGCCGACGAGTGCAAGCTCGACTGGTACAGCGGCACCCTCATCCGCCGCTCCACTCCCCTGGAGGGCCTGTACGAGCGCTTCGGCGCGGAACGGGTGCGGTTCGAGGAGGGTGTGGACCGCGTCCGGCTGCGGACATCCGCCGGTACGTTCCTGTCCGTGCCGGCGGCCGTGGCCGGCGCCGGTGAGCCACCCGGCGGGGAACCCGGCGACCAGGGCGCCCTGGACCCGGCCCTGCTGGCCGGCCGCACGGATCTGCCGCCGCTCACCACGGACGAGGCGGGGACCGAACTCGCCCTCGTGGACTGGGGCGAGGGCGTCCTGACCCTGCGCGCCCCGGACGGCCGCTATCTGTCCGTCGCGCAGGACGGACACCTGCGCTCCTCGGCCGGCCGACCGGGCGGCTGGGTGGTGCAGGAGACGTTCCGGCTGGAGCCGCACGACGGCGGTCACCTCCTCAGGCACCTGGGAACGGGTCGCCACGTCTCGGTCGCCGCCGACGGTGTGAAGGTTGCCGACACCGGCGCGGAGGTCTTCCGGCTCGTCGTGACCGAACGCGGCGAGGACGCGGTGGCGCGCGCCGCCGCGGAGGCCGACGTCGTCGTGGTGGTCGCGGGCAACGACCCGCACATCAACGGCCGGGAGACGCAGGACCGCACGACCCTGCGGCTGCCCGCCCACCAGGAGCGGCTGCTGCGCGCGGCCCGCGCCGCCAATCCGCGCACGGTGCTGGCGCTGGTGTCGTCCTACCCGTACGCGGTCGAGCCCGCCGGGCTTCCGGCGCTGCTGTGGACGGCGCACGGCGGGCAGGCGGCCGGCACCGCCCTGGCCCGGGTGCTCGCCGGTGACGTCTCCCCCGCGGGCCGGCTGCCGCAGACCTGGTACGCCGACGACGCCGATCTGCCCGGCCTGCTGGACTACGACGTGATCGGCGCCCGGCAGACCTACCTGTACTTCGAGGGCCGGCCGCTGTTCCCGTTCGGGCACGGCCTGTCGTACGCGTCGTTCGCGTACACGGACCTCACGGCGCGGGTGGCGGGCGACGCGGTGCGGGTCGGCTTCGCCGTCACCAACACCGGGGACGTCGTCGCCGACGAGGTGGCCCAGCTCTACACGCGGGCCGAGGAGCCGTCGGTCCCGCGTCCGCGCCGGGAGCTGGTGGCGCACCGGCGGGTGCGGCTCGCGCCGGGCGAACGGGCGGAACTGGCCTTCGAACTCCCGCTGTCCGCCTTCGCGTTCTGGGACGTGGCGCACGGCCGGTGGCGGGTGGAGCCGGGTCGGTACGCGCTGCTGGCCGGCGCGTCCAGCGAGGACGTACGGCTGACGGCGACCGTCGTGCTCGACGGGGAGCCCGGCGCACCCCGCCCGGTGCGCGAACGCGGCCTGGAAGCGGCCGGCTTCGACGAGCAGAGCGGCACGGAGATCGTGGACCTGACGAAGACGGCGGGCGACGCGGTGACGCCCGCGGAGTGCGGAGCCGGCGAACTGCTCTACCGGGACTGCGACTTCGGCGCCGGGGTCACCGAGGTGTCGGTGCGGGTGGCGGGCGCGGGGTCGGTGGAGGTGACCGTCTCCGGTGGCGGCGACGGCGCCGGTGGTGACGGCGACAGCGGCTTCGGCGTCGGTGCGGCGGACGGCGGGGCGTCCGCCGTGCTGTCGCCCGAGGCGCCCACCTCAGGGCCGTACGACTACGTGGAACTGCGCGCCGCCCTGCGGGCCCGCGGGGTGCGCGACGTACGCGTCGGGCTGCGCGGGCCGGTGCGGCTCGCGCACGTCGGGTTCTCCGGTTGAGGGTCCGGAAGAACACCGGCACGCGGACGGCCCGAGCCCCCGCACACGGGCTCGGGCCGTCCGTGCTCCGTGCCGGCCGGCGACCGGCACGGAGCCGGCTCAGAGGGCCAGGCCGGTCAGGACGAGGACCCGCTCGTAGGTGTAGTCGTCCATCGCGAACTTCACGCCCTCGCGGCCCACACCGGACTGCTTGGCCCCGCCGTACGGCATCTGGTCGGCACGGTAGGAGGGCACGTCGCCGATGACGACGCCGCCGACCTCCAGGGCGCGGTGCGCGCGGAAGGCGGTCCGCAGGTCGTGGGTGAAGATGCCCGCCTGGAGGCCGTACTTGGAGTCGTTGACGGCGGCGAAGGCCTCGGCCTCGCCGTTCACCTTCTGCACGGTCAGGACCGGGCCGAAGACCTCCTCGCAGGCGATCGTCACGCCGGCGGGCACGTCGGTCAGGACGGTCGGCGCGAAGGAGGCGCCGTCGCGCGTGCCGCCGGTGGCCAGCGTGGCGCCCGCCGCGACGGCCTCCTCGACCCACGACTCCACGCGCTTGGCGGCGTTCTCGTCGATCAGCGGGCCGACGTCGGTCTTGTCGTCGTTCGGGTCGCCGGTGACCTGGGCCTCGACGGCGGCGACGATGCGCGGCAGCAGGCGGTCGTGGACGGAGGCGTCGACGATCACGCGCTGCACGGAGATGCAGGACTGGCCGCCCTGGTAGTTGGAGAAGGTCGCGATGCGGGTCGCGGCCCAGTCCAGGTCCTCGTCGCTCGCCCAGTCGGCGAGGACGACGGCCGCGCCGTTGCCGCCCAGCTCCAGGGTGCAGTGCTTGCGCGGCACCGAGTCCATGATCGCGTAGCCGACCTTCTCGGAACCGGTGAAGGAGATGACCGGGAGCCGCTCGTCCTGGACCAGGGCGGGCATGCGGTCGTTGGGCACCGGGAGGATGCTCCAGGAGCCGGCGGGCAGCCCGGTCTCGGCGAGCAGCTCGCCGAGGATCAGGCCGGACAGGGGGGTGGCGGGGGCCGGCTTGAGGATGATGGGCACGCCGGCGGCGATCGCCGGGGCGACCTTGTGGGCGCACAGGTTCAGCGGGAAGTTGAACGGCGCGATGCCGAGGACGACGCCCTTGGGGAAGCGGCGGGTGATCGCGAGGCGGCCCTGGCCGCCGGCGTCGGTGTCGAGGCGCTGGCCGTCGCCGCCGTTGAAGCGGCGGGCCTCCTCGGCGGCGAAGCGGAAGACGGAGACGGCGCGGCCGACCTCGCCGCGGGCCCACTTCATCGGCTTGCCGTTCTCGGCGGAGATGAGCTTCGCGATCTCCTCGGTGCGGTCGGCCAGGCGGCGGCTGACGTGGTCGAGGGCGGCGGCGCGGACGTGGGCGGGGGTGGCGGCGAAGTCGTCGAGGACGGCGTGGGCGGCGGCCACGGCCTCTTCGACCTGGGCCTCGGTCGGGACGCTCACCTTGCCGACGACCCGGCCGTCCCAGGGGGAGGTGACGTCGAAGGTGTCCTCGCCGGTGACCTGGCGGCCGGCGAGCCAGAAGGCGTGGGTGGAAGTCATTGTCGAGTCCCGGCCTTTCCGCGTTGGGGGTGTACGGGGTGCGGGGTCCACGGTAGGGCGGGACGGCGGGGGTGGTGTTTGTCCGAGGTGTAGTGGTGGGGGTGGGGGATTCGACGGAATGGCGGGGGCGGGGAGGGGCAGGGGCGGCGGACGGCCGGGAGGGTTTCCTCGCCCCCGCCGCCCCTACCCGTCCCATCCCGGGGGCGCTGCCCCCGGACCCCCGCTCCTCAAACGCCGGAGGGGCTGGATTTCCAGCCCGTCCGGCGTTTGAGGACGAGGCCGTTCAGGCCGAAGCGGGGGTCTGGGGGCGGCAGCCCCCAGAAGGATGGGACGGGTAGGGGCGGCGGGGGCGAGGACAAGGCCGTCAGTCGGAGGTGGCCGTCGCCTTCAGGGCCAGCCACAGCTCCATGCGCACATCCGGGTCGTCCAGCGACCGGCCCAGGATCTCCTCCACCCGCCGCATCCGATAGCGCAGCGTATGACGGTGGACCCCGAGATCCGCCGCCGCCGCGTCCCACTGCCCGTGCCGGGACAGCCAGGCCCGCAGCGAGGCCACCAGATCCCCCCGCCCGGTCGCGTCGTGCTCCCGCAGCGCCCGCAGCAGACCGTCGGCGAACGCCCGCACCGCGTCGTCCGCGAGCAGCGGCAGCACCGAGCCGGCCGCCAGCTGCTCGTGCTCCACGCACACGCGCCCGCGGCGGCGGGCCACCGAGAGTGCCTGCTCGGCCTGCTTGTAGGCGGCCGACGCGGCGATCGGCCCGGAGGGTGCGGACAGCCCGATGACGACGCCGTTCTCCTCGCCCCCGTTCCCGGTCTCGCCGCCCGGCGGCACACGCCCCGCCTCCAGTGCCGCCGCGTGCTCGGCGCAGGCGGCGACCGCCGCGCCCTCGTCCGCGGCCAGCACCACCAGCCGCTCCCCCTCCGGCACGGCCAGCACCGCCTCGCCCGCGCGGGCCGCCGCCGACTCCATCAGCTCGGCCAGCGCCGCGAGTGGGTCACCGGTCCCCGAGGCGTGCTCGGCGACGATCATCCGGAAGGGCGCGTCCAGCAGTTCGCCGTAGAGATCGCCGGCGACGGCGCGGGCGTGGTCCGGTTCCCCGGCGAGCAGCATGCGCAGCACGGCGGTGCCGATGCGCTGCTCGGCCGCGTGCAGCGACCGCGACCGCTCCGTGGTCAGCGTGAGCAGGGCGACGGCCGAGTGCACCGCGTACCGCTCGGCTGTGCCGAGGGCGGCGGCCGTGCCGACGGCGAGTGCCGCCCGGGGCCTGCGGGAGGTGCCGAGGGAGTGCAGCTCGACGCGGTCGGTGTCCTCGGCGGACTCCGCCCCGCCGACCACCGAGGAGGCCGGCGTGGGCCGCTCCCGCAGCCGCTGCACGTCCGCGGTGAGCCGGGCGGCGCGCCGTCCCGCCCACTCAGGTGCGGCGGCGACGACCGCGCCGGAGGCGTCGTAGAGCGCCGCCCAGCCGTCGACCTGGGAGGCGAGCGCGGCGAGCAGCCCCTCGGGGCCGTCGCTCAGCGCCTTCCTGGTCAGCTCCCGCTGAGCGGCGAATCCCGCGGTCACCGCCCGGTACTGGTCGGCGGCGATCGCCGCGGAGACGGCCTTGCTGATGGCGATGAAGGGGGTGCGGCGCGGCACCTCCAGCAGCGGCAGCCCCTCCTGCTCGGCGGCCTCGACGAGGGCCGGGGGTATGTCGTCGTAGTGGACGCCGACGGCGAAGCCCAGGCCGACGACCCCGGCGGCCACCAGCCGCCCGACGTACCGGCGCATGGCCTCGGGGTCCTCCGCGTCCAGCTTCAGCGCCGTGATCAGCAGCAGCTCCCCGCCCTCCATGTACGGCACCGGGTCGGCCAGCTCGCTGGCGTGGGCCCAGCGCACGGGCGCGTCGAGGCGGTCCCCGCCCGCCCGCACGGTGAGCTTCAGCGCGGAGTGGTGGACGAGCGAGGCGAGGGTCGGGGGCATGGGGCCTTCTGGTCTGCGTCAGCGGTGGGCGGTGAGCTGTCGTCCCGGTGACCTGTCGTCCCGGCGATCTCGTGGACGGTGGTGATCCCTGAGCGGTGATTCTCTGGACGGTGATCTCTCGGCGTGATCTCTGGCGGTGATCCTTTGGCCGCCGTGTATGAACGGCCTGCTTCGATTCTGCCTCACCGTACGGTCGCCGGGTGCCCGGCCGGCGACGGACCGGGGCTCAGCCGCGCAGATCCACCAGCAGCGGCGGCGCGTGCTCGCCCTGGACCGTCGTCAGCGACAGCACCGCGTGCCCCGGCGGCACCGCGTGCGCCAGCTCGGACGCCGACCACCGCTCGCGCTCGACCTGGCGCACGGTCACCGCCCGGGCGGTCGCGGCCTTGCCCGTGATCGCCCGGCGGAGCATGTGCACGGCCTTGCCTGCCGGGGTCTCGGCGATGATCTGCCGGTCGGTGACGTCGCGGGCCTCGGTCCACTCCTTGCCCCACACCTCGGCGAAGTCCTGACCGTCCCAGGGGGTCAGTCCGGACAGCGCCATCCGGCAGCCGGTGGCCCCGAGCAGCGGGCCGCGCAGCGGACGCGGTACGTCGTCCAGGGTGCGCAGGGTCAGCACGACCCCGGCACCGGCCGACCGCAGCCGCTGGATGCCCCGGACGGACTCGGGCGTGACGACCCCCGCGGCGTCGTCCAGCACCAGGCAGGCGAAGAGCGACCGGTCCTCGCGTACCGCCGCGCTCGCGGTGTACTGGGCCAGCACCAGCCGCGCCAGGATGCGGGAGGCGTCGGCGTGCCCGCGCTCAGGCAGGTCGATGCGGACCCGCACCGGGTGGTCGAGGGCCTTGAGAGAGAAGGGACGGGACCGGCCGGAGGTGTCGAAGAAGCCGGCGAATGCGGGGCGGTCCAGGAGCGCGATCCGGTCGGCCAGCACGCCGCCGACGTCCCCCGGGTGGCCCATCTGCCGCTCCCGCGCGTCCAGTTCGCGCAGCAGCGACTCCTGTCCCGCAGTCTGGAGGCCTTCGCGCAGCGCGGCCAGTGGTTTCGGCGCCCCGTCGAGCAGTTGGCGCAGCTCGGGGACGGACGGAAAACGGCCGTGGACCGCGCGGAACGGGCCGAGCAGCTGGGCCAGGACGGTGGTGGAGCGGCGGCTGTCGCCGCCCGGGTGCGGGTCGGCGAGGTCGCCGACGAGTGCCTCGGCGAGCACGGCCGCCGCCTCGTCAGGGTCGGTGGTGCCGCCGTAGAGGTCGAGGTCGTAGACGGAGTCCTCGTTGCCGATGCGGACGACGACATCGTAGGCGTCGGCCGGGCCGAGGCCCGCGCCCGCCGCACCGACCACGACCACGGCCGCCCGTCCGGCGAGCGCCTGAAGGCACAGCGCCTCGGCGAGCGGACGAACCAGGCTGCCGGTCTTGCCGGACCCGGCCGGGCCCACGGCGAGCAGCGAGGTGCCCAGCAGCTCGGGGCCGAGGGCCAGGCCGGTGCCGCGGTAGGCGTACGGGTTGCGCGCGTCGTCGGCGGCGGTGCCGATCCGCACCTGGCCGGTGACCAGGTCGTGGCGGGCCTGTCGGACGGGCAGGTCGCGGGCGCCGGAGGGGTGCGGGCAGGCTGCGGCGCCGTCCTTGAGCACGGCACCGGTGAAGGTGGCGAGGCTGTGCCGGCCATTGGTCACGCCCTGCCAGGCGCGGGTGATCCGGGCGTGGTCCACGTCCCGCATGAGCCCGGCACGGGCATCTGCGGCCAGCCGCTCCGCGGCATCCACGGCCCCGACGGCACGCAGCGCGGGCCATGCGGCGGGGTCGTCCTCGGGCACGGACGGCGTCTCGCCCCCGGCATCGCCACGCCGCCAGGCCGGCGGCCCGTAACGACGCCAGATCTCACCCCAACGGCCGATCTTTCCGAAGAGAGCGAAGACGGCGGCGAAGACCAGGCCCTCGTAGAGGTAGGAGGCGACTCCTCCCACGGATCCCGCCTGCCCGAGCGTCCATGCGTCGGGCGCCAGCACGAACCACGGCCATAGCCAGAAGCTGCCCAGGTAGCCGTTGTACAGCAAGGAGCAGATCAGCCAGCCGCACAGGAAGGCGATCACTGCGCCACTCAGCAACTGCCTTCCTGGGATCCGCTCGGGCTCCTCCTCCGGCTTGGGACGGTGCCCGAACCGCCACACTCCCGGCGGTGCCTCCGGCCGCTCCGTCCGAAGCCACGCCAGGAACATCGAGCCGTCGGACACCCCCGGCGCCCGGGTCGGCCGGGGCGGTGCCGTCGGCATCTGTGGAGGTCCCGCCGGGCGCGGCACGGGATTGGCGTGTGTCCCTCGTGCCTCGTGCGTCCCGTCGCTGTCCATCGACCCTGCCCCCTGACCTGCCGCTCCGTCCACCATCAGCGAGTCAATCTAGTGCCCTGCCGAGGGCAGTCCACCGCTTACGCGGCCGGGCGTCCTGTACCGCTCGCCCACCGGTCGCACCGGCCTTGCGACACGCACTATGTCCACCACGGACAACGTCGCCTCCCGACAACGCCCACATGGAGCATGCCCGCCCCCCTCCCCCCGCCCTAGCCTGCGAGAAAAGAAGACAAGTGTCAGCAAGATCCCACAGGAGCCCCGCATGACCGCACTTCCGCAGGAGCGCCGCGTCGTCACCGCCATTCCCGGCCCGAAGTCGCAGGAGCTTCAGGCCCGCCGTACCGCCGCGGTCGCGCAGGGCGTGGGCTCCGTGCTGCCGGTGTTCACCACCCGCGCGGGCGGCGGCATCATCGAGGACGTCGACGGCAACCGTCTGATCGACTTCGGCTCCGGCATCGCCGTGACCTCCGTCGGCGCCTCCGCCGAGGCCGTCGTCCGCAGGGCGTCCGCGCAGCTCGCCGACTTCACCCACACCTGCTTCATGGTCACGCCGTACGAGGGCTACGTCGAGGTCGCCGAGGCGCTGGCGGAGCTGACCCCGGGCGACCACGCCAAGAAGTCCGCCCTGTTCAACAGCGGCGCCGAGGCCGTCGAGAACGCCGTCAAGATCGCCCGCGCGTACACCAAGCGGCAGGCGGTCGTCGTCTTCGACCACGGCTACCACGGCCGGACCAACCTCACCATGGCGCTGACGGCGAAGAACATGCCGTACAAGCACGGCTTCGGCCCGTTCGCGCCCGAGGTCTACCGCGTCCCGGTCGCCTACGGCTACCGCTGGCCGACCGGCCCGGAGAACGCCGGCCCCGAGGCCGCCGCCCAGGCCGTCGACCAGATCACCAAGCAGGTCGGCGCCGAGAACGTGGCCGCGATCATCATCGAGCCGGTGCTCGGCGAGGGCGGCTTCATCGAGCCGGCCAAGGGCTTCCTCCCGGCGATCAGCAAGTTCGCCCAGGACAACGGCATCGTCTTCGTCGCCGACGAGATCCAGTCCGGCTTCTGCCGCACCGGCCAGTGGTTCGCCTGCGAGGACGAGGGCATCGTCCCGGACCTGATCACCACCGCCAAGGGCATCGCGGGCGGCCTGCCGCTCGCCGCCGTCACCGGCCGCGCCGAGATCATGGACGCCGCGCACGCGGGCGGCCTCGGCGGCACCTACGGCGGCAACCCGGTGGCCTGCGCGGGTGCGCTCGGCGCCATCGAGACCATGAAGGAGCTCGACCTCAACGCCAAGGCGAAGAAGATCGAGGAGATCATGAAGGGCCGGCTGTCGGCCATGGCCGAGAAGTTCGAGGTCATCGGCGACGTCCGCGGCCGGGGCGCCATGATCGCGATCGAGCTGGTCAAGGACCGCGACACCAAGGAGCCGAACCCGGAGGCGACCGGCGCGCTCGCCAAGGCCTGCCACGCCGAGGGGCTGCTGGTCCTGACCTGTGGCACCTACGGCAACGTGCTGCGCTTCCTGCCGCCGCTGGTGATCGGCGAGGACCTGCTGAACGAGGGTCTGGACATCATCGAGCAGGCGTTCGCCCGCATCTGAGCAGGCCTTCCGGCGCATCTGAGTGACGGCTCGCGCAGCTGAGTTCAGGGCATGTGAAGAAGGTGTGCGGGGTGGATGACAGGACCCGGTTGCCCCTGTCGTCCGCCCAGCCCCTGTCGTAGTTTCTACGGCAGATGAGAGATACACCCCGCTCACAGGGGACTGTGGGCGGATCTCAGGGCGAGGCCTCCCCAGCTTCGGCCTGGTCGTGCCCTCGCGCACAACCGGAGCCACCGGCTCTGGATCTCCTCACCGATCGGACGGTCGCCCGCCCCAGACCCCCCGGGGCGTGCGACGTTCCGGTCCGGACGGCCGGCTCGGCATCCGGGACGGCGGTTCACCGAAGGGCCGGCACACTCCCCCCCTTGTGCCGGCCCTTCGGCGTGTTTGCCAAGCTGTGCGCATGCTGCTGCTCGGCCTGCCGGCCCTCCTGTTCGCGCTGATCACCTGGCAGGTCGTGGCCGACGGGCCGCTGGTGCGGGTGGACGAGCGGGTGAGCCGGGCGCTGATCCACCCCGACCGGGACGCCGAACTCCTCGCGGACCTGGGCAACGTGGAGGTCGCGGTGCCCGTCCTCGCCCTCGTCCTGGCGTACGTCGTGTGGCGGCGCCGGGCCGCCGGAGCCGGGCGCTGGTGGTGGCCGGCGGCCGCGGGGGCGGTGCTGATGGCGCTCGTACCCGCCCTGGTCGTGCCGCTCAAGGAGCTGACCGACCGGCCGGGGACCCCTGCCGTGCCCCCGGCCACCGGCTACTACCCCTCCGGTCACACCGCCACCGCCGTGGTCGCGTACGGCGCGGCCACGCTGTTCCTCCTTTCGCTGCTGCGCTCCGCGGCCGGCCGCCGCCTTCTGGTGCTGGGCTGCGGGGCCCTGGTGCTCGGGGTCTCCTACGGGCTGGTGCGCCGGGGCTACCACTGGCCGCTGGACGTGGTGGCGAGCTGGTGCCTGGGCGCGCTGCTGCTGGCCGGTGCCCGGGCGGTCCTCAGCCGAAGTAGCCGTCGAACGTCCGCTGGAACTCCCAGCCCGAGAACCGGTCCCAGTTGATCGACCAGGTCATCAGGCCGCGCAGGGCCGGCCAGGTGCCGTGGGTGGTGTACGAGCCGCAGTCGGTGCCCATGGTCAGGCAGTTCAGCGTCTTCACCACCTCGCCCGGCGGGACGTGGCCGTTGCCCGCGTTCACCGACGCCGGCATGCCGATCGCCACCTGGCCGGGGCGCAGCGGCGGGAAGACGTTGCCGGCGTCGCCCGCGACCGGGAAGCCGGTGAGCAGCATGTCGGTCATGGCGATGTGGAAGTCGGCGCCGCCCATGGAGTGGTACTGGTTGTCGAGGCCCATGATCGGGCCGGAGTTGTAGTCCTGGACGTGCAGCAGGGTGAGGTCGTCGCGCAGGGCGTGGATGACCGGGAGGTAGGCCCCGGCGCGCGGGTCCTGGCCGCCCCACTTGCCGGTGCCGTAGTACTGGTAGCCGAGCTGGACGAAGAAGGTCTCCGGGGCCATGGTCAGGACGAAGTCGTCGCCGTAGCGGGCCTTGAGGGTCTTCAGGGCCGAGATCAGGTTGACGATCACCGGGGTCTTCGGGTTCTTGAAGTCGGTGTCGTCGGCGTCCAGGGACAGGGAGTGGCCCTCGAAGTCGATGTCCAGGCCGTCCAGTCCGTAGTCGTCGATGATCTTCGATACGGAGGCGACGAAGGTGTCGCGGGCGGCCGTGGTGGTCAGCCGGACCTGGCCGTTCTGGCCGCCGATGGAGATCAGCACCTTCTTGCCGGCCGCCTGCTTGGCCTTGATCGCCGCCTTGAACTCGGCGTCGCTCTCCACGTTCGGGCACTCCGTGACCGGGCAGCGCTCGAAGCGGATGTCCCCGGAGGTCACGGTGGTGGGCTCGCCGAAGGCCAGGTCGATGACGTCCCAGCTGTCGGGGACGTCGGCGAGGCGGGTGTAGCCGGAGCCGTTGGCGAAACTGGCGTGCAGATAGCCGACGAGGGCGTGCGGCGGCAGGTCGGAGGGGCCGCCGCCGGAGCCGGGCGCGGTGGTCGCGGTGACGGTGGCCGACCGCGCGGACTCCCCGGCGTCGTTGACCGCCGCGACCTGGAAGGCGTACGCCGTGGCGGGGCTGAGGCCGGTGACCGTGGTGGAGGTGCCCGTCACCGTGCGGACCCGGGTGCCGTCCCGGTAGACGGCGTAGCCCGTGGCGCCCGGGACCGGTGACCAGGACAGGGCGACGCTGGAGGAGGTGACGGCGCCGGTGGTCAGGCCGGCCGGGGCGGCGGGCGGCTGCCCGGTCTCGCCGCCGGGGCCGACGAGGGAGACGTCGTCGGCGTGGTAGACGCCGGTGCCGTACCAGCCGTGGGTGTGGACGGTGACCCGGGTGGTGGCCGGGCCGGTGCGGAAGGTGGTGGTGAGCCGCTGCCAGTCGGGCGCGGACGCGGTCCAGGTGGACACGTCGGTGGTGCCGGTGCCGGTGGCGCCGAGGTACACGTACGCGCCGCGGACGTACGCCGACAGGGTGTACTGGGAGTCCGGTTTCACGGTGACCGTCTGTGTGCAGCGGGCGTTGTCGGCGCCGGACGGGGTGGCCTTCAGGGCCGAGGTGCCGCTGTGCACGGGCGAGTTCACGACCGTGCCGGCGGTGCAGGTCCAGCCGTCGAGCCCGGACTCGAAGCCGCCGTTCCTGGCGAGGTCCGCGTCGGCCGCACGGGCGGCCGACGTGAGCGCGGTCGTGCCGGACAGGGCGAGGGCCGTGGCGGTGAGCAGCACGGCGAGCCGTCTGCGCGGAAGAGGTCTGGAGCGGTCCACAAGTGCCTCCGTGCATGGGGGAATTGGAGGGGTGGAACGCGGCCAACTTGGTCCAGACCAATTCGCTTGTCAAGCCCTCGCGTGCCTCACCTCCCCTCCTCCTCCCCCGTGGCCCGGCCCGCCGCCGCCTCGTGCATCGCCAGTTCCAGCAGCGACGGGTCCGTGAGCGTGCCCGAGCCGTCCGGCGGGACCAGCCAGCGAACGCCGCCGGAGGCCAGCCGTCCCGGATAGGGCACGACGATCCAGGTGCCGCTCCCGGCCGACCGGATGCCGGTGCCCAGCCAGCGGGCGGCGGTGCCCGGCGGCACGAAGAACCCCGTGCGCTCGTCGCCGAAGTCGACGAGCACCGGACCGGGACGGTCCAGGACGCGGGTGAGGACGTCGAGGGTGGGATAGCCGAGCCGGCTCGGCAGGATGAGCACGTCCCAGGCCGTGCCGGCGGGCAGCAGGGCGACCCCCAGGGGGTTCAGCTCCCACTCCCGCAGACAGGCCTCGGGGTCCGGCGCCGCGGATGCCAGCCATTCGGCGGCCGTCTTCGCCCCAGGCATGAAGGACCTCCCTTTCGCTCGTGACGCGCGGGTCGCGTCACGAGGGAGAGGGAGGTCCCCGCCGGGCATTACGCCGGTTCCCGCACCACGTCGGAGTGAACCGGCTCACACGGCTGCGGCTCGCACGCCGCAGCGCGATCCGGCGCGCCGGCGAAGGGGGCCCGCGCCCCGGCGGTTCAGCTGTCGAAGCCCAGTCCCAGCCGGTCCATCGTCCTCAGCCACAGGTTGCGCCGGCCGCCGTGGGCGTCGGCGCGGGCCAGCGACCACTTGGTCAGCGCGATGCCGGTCCAGGCCAGTGGCTCGGGCGGGAAGGGCAGCGGCTTGCGGCGGACCATCTCCAACTCGGTGCGCTCGGTCCGCTCCCCCGCCAGCAGGTCGAGCATCACCTCGGCGCCGAAGCGGGTCGCGCCGACCCCGAGGCCGGTGTACCCGGCGGCGTAGGCGACCCGGCCCCGGTGGGCGGTGCCGAAGAACGCCGAGAAGCGCGAGCAGGTGTCGATCGCGCCGCCCCAGGCGTGGGTGAAGCGGACGCCCTCCAGCTGCGGGAAGCAGGTGAAGAAGTGCCCGGCGAGCTTGGCGTAGGTCTCCGGGCGGTCGTCGTACTCGGCGCGCACCCGGCCGCCGTACGGGTAGATGGCGTCGTAGCCGCCCCACAGGATCCGGTTGTCGGCGGAGAGCCGGAAGTAGTGGAACTGGTTGGCGCTGTCCCCGAGGCCCTGGCGGTTCTTCCAGCCGATCGACGCCAGCTGCCCGGCGTCGAGCGGCTCGGTCATCAGGGCGTAGTCGTAGACCGGGACGGTGTAGGAGCGCACCCGCCGGACCAGGCTGGGGAAGACGTTGGTGCCGAGCGCGACCGCACGGGCGCGGACGGAGCCGTAGGGGGTGCGTACGGCCATCCCCGCGCCGTACGGCTTCAGGGTGAGCGCGGGGGTGTGCTCGTAGACGCGCACGCCGAGGTCGAGGCAGGCCCGCTTCAGGCCCCAGGCGAGCTTGGCGGGGTCGACCATGGCCACGCCCCGGCGGTCGTACAGGCCCGCCCGGAAGGTGGGCGAGTCGACCTGCTCGCGTACCGCGTCGGCGTCGAGGTACTCGATGCCGTCGGCGAGGCCCTCGGCCGTGATCCGCGTGTGCCAGTCCTTCAGCTCCCGGGCCTGGTAGGCCTCCGTGGCGACGTCGATCTCGCCGGTGCGCTCGAAGTCGCAGTCGATGGAGTGGCGGGCGACCGCGGCCTCGATCGCGTCGAGGTTGCGGTCGCCCAGCTCCTGGAGCTTGTGGATCTCGTCCGGCCAGCGGGTGAGGCCGTTGGACAGGCCGTGGGTGAGGGAGGCGGCGCAGAAGCCGCCGTTGCGGCCGGAGGCGGCCCAGCCCGCCTCGCGGCCCTCCACCAGGACGACGTCCCGCTGCGGGTCGCGCTCCTTGGCGATGAGCGCGGTCCACAGCCCGCTGTAGCCGCCGCCGACGACCAGCAGGTCGCAGGTCTCGGCGCCGGTGAGGGCGGGCTCGGGGCGGGGCCTGCCGGGGTCGTCCAGCCAGTACGGGACCGGCTGGGCGTCGGAGAGGGATTTCGTCCAGTCGTTGTGGCGGCTCATGGCGCTCGGGGCCATGATTTCAACTCCCTACGAGTGTTTCTGCTTTCGGCGGCTGCCGATGACCATGGAGGTCAGGACGAACAGTACGGCGACGACGAACATGGCCGTACCGATGACGTTGATCTGAACGGGCGTACCGCGCTGGGCCGATCCCCAGACGAACATCGGGAACGTGACGGTGGAGCCCGCGTTGAAATTGGTGATGATGAAATCGTCGAAGGAGAGCGCGAAGGCGAGCAGCGCGCCCGCGGCGATTCCGGGGGCCGCGATCGGCAGGGTGACCCGGAAGAAGGTCTGGAACGGGCCGGCGTACAGATCCTGTGCCGCCTGCTCCAGGCGCGGGTCCATCGACATCACGCGCGCCTTGACGGCCGTCACCACGAAGCTGAGGCAGAACATGATGTGGGCGATCAGGACCGTCCAGAAGCCCAGCTTCGCCCCCATGTTGAGGAACAGCGTGAGCAGCGAGGCGGCCATCACGACCTCGGGCATCGCCATCGGCAGGAAGATCAGCGAGTTGATCGCGCCGCGCGCCCGGAAGCGGTAGCGGACCAGCGCGAAGGCGATCATCGTGCCCAGGGCGGTGGCGCCCAGCGTCGCCCAGAACGCGATCTGGAGGCTGAGCGACAGCGAACCGCACAGGTCGGCGACGCCGCACGGGTCCTTCCAGGCGTCCGTGGAGAACTGCTGCCATTCGTAATTGAAGCGCCCCTTCGGATCGTTGAAGGAGAACACCGTCACGATGATGTTCGGCAGCAGCAGATAGGCGAGCGTCAGCAGTCCGGCGATGACGACCAGATTGCGCTTGAGCCAGTTGACGAAGGTCATTTAAACCAGATCCTCCGTGCCGGACTTGCGGATGTAGACCGTGACCATGGCGAGAATCGCGGCCATGAGAATGAAGGACAGTGCCGCCGCCGTCGGATAGTCCAGCACCCGCAGGAACTGCGACTGGATGACGTTGCCGACCATGACGGTGTCGGTCGAGCCGAGCAGCGAGCTGTTGACGTAGTCACCGGTGGCCGGGATGAAGGTCAGCAGCGTGCCGGAGACCACGCCGGGCATCGACAGCGGGAAGGTGACCCGGCGGAAGGTGGTGGAGGGCCTTGCGTACAGGTCGCCGGCCGCCTCGTGCAGCCGCGGGTCGATGCGCTCCAGCGAGGTGTACAGCGGCAGGATCATGAACGGCAGGAAGTTGTACGTCAGACCGCACACCACCGCCAGCGGCGTGGCCAGCACGCGGTCGCCGGCCGTCCAGCCGAGCCAACTGGTGACGTCCAAAACGTGCAGGGCGTTGAGGACTTCGACGACCGGGCCGTTGTCGGCGAGGATCGTCTTCCAGGCGAGCGTGCGGATCAGGAAGCTGGTGAAGAACGGCGCGATCACCAGGATCATGATCAGGTTGCGCCAGCGGCCCGCGCGGAACGCGATGAGGTAGGCCAGCGGATAGCCCAGCAGCAGGCACAGCACGGTCGCGCTCGCGGCGTAGGCGACCGACCGCAGGAACTGCGGCCAGTACTCGGTCAGGGCGTCCCAGTACGTGGCGAAGTGCCAGGTGACCTCGTAGCCCTCCTCCAGGGAGCCCGTCTGTACGGACGTGGAGGCCTGGTAGATCATCGGCAGCGCGAAGAAGACGACCAGCCACAGGATGCCGGGCAGCAGCAGCCAGTACGGCGTGAGGCGGCCCCGCCTGCGGGGTGGTTTCTTCTCCGGTGCGGTCGGGCTGAGAGGCGGTGGCGCCTCGGTGAGCGTCGTCATCAGGCCGCCTCCTCCACGCCGGCCTCGACGTCCTGGGCGGCGTCCAGGCCGAAGGTGTGGGCCGGGCTCCAATGCAGGACCACGTCGGCGCCGGGCACCAGGCGCGGGTCGCGGTCGACGTTCTGGACGTAGACGGCGAACTCGCGGCAGACGGGGCTGTCGACGACGTACTGCGTGGAGACGCCGATGAAGCTCGCGTCGGCGATCTTGCCGGCGATGCGGTTGCGGCCCCCGGGTATCCGCCCGGCGTCGTCGGCGTGCGTCAGGGAGATCTTCTCGGGCCGTACGCCGACCAGCACCTTGTCGCCGGCCGCCGCGGACGCGCCGCAGCGCTCCTCGGGCAGGACGAGCTTGCCGCCGCCCGCCTTGAGGACGATCTCGCCGCCGCCGGTGCCGTCCACCTCGGCCTCGATGAAGTTCGAGGTGCCGAGGAAGTTGGCGACGAACGTGGTGCGCGGGTTCTCGTAGAGGTCGGCGGGCGCGCCGAGCTGTTCCACCCGGCCCGCGTTCATCACGGCGACGCGGTCGGCCATCGTCATGGCCTCCTCCTGGTCGTGCGTGACGTGCACGAAGGTGATGCCGACCTCGGTCTGGATGCGCTTGAGCTCCAGCTGCATCTGGCGGCGCAGCTTCAGGTCCAGGGCGCCGAGCGGCTCGTCGAGGAGCAGCACCTTGGGGTGGTTGATCAGCGCGCGGGCCACGGCGACGCGCTGCTGCTGGCCGCCGGAGAGCTGGTGCGGCTTCTTGCGGGCCTGCTCGCCGAGCTGGACCAGGTCGAGCATCTCCTCGACCTGTTTCTTCACGCTCTTGATGCCGCGCCGGCGCAGGCCGAAGGCGACGTTCTCGAAGATGTCCAGGTGCGGGAAGAGGGCGTAGGACTGGAAGACGGTGTTCACCGGCCGCTTGTACGGCGGCAGGTGCGTCACGTCCTGGTCGCCGAGGTGGACGGTGCCCGTGCTGGGCTCCTCCAGACCGGCGATCACGCGCAGGGTGGTGGTCTTGCCGCAGCCGGAGGCGCCGAGGAGGGCGAAGAAGGAGCCCTGCGGCACGGTCAGGTCGAGCGGGTGCACGGCGGTGAAGGAGCCGTAGGTCTTGCTGATGCCGGAGAGGCGGACGTCGCCGCTGTTGTCGTTCGTCATCGTGGTGGTCACGCCCCTGTGAGCTTCGCGAACTTCGCTTCGTAGGCCGTCTCTTCCTTCGCGCTCAGCGAGCGGAAGGCACGGGTCTTGGCCTGCATGTCCTGGTCGGGAATGATCAGCGGGTTGTCGGCCGCCTCCGGGTCGATCTTCGCGAGCTCGTCCCGCACGCCGTCCACGGGACAGACGTAGTTGATGTAAGCGGCGAGTTGCGCGGCCGCCTTCGGCTCGTAGTAGTAGTCGATGAGCCGCTCGGCGTTGGTCTTGTGGCGCGCCTTGTTGGGGATGAGCAGGTTGTCGCTGGACGTCATGTAGCCGCTGTCGGGGATGAGGAAGCCGACGTCGGGGTTGTCCGCCTGGAGCTGGACGACGTCGCCGGCCCACGCGAGGCAGGCGGCGAAGTCGCCCTTGGTCAGGTCGGCGGTGTAGTCGTTGCCGGTGAAGCGGCGGATCTGGCTGCGGTCGACGGCCTTCTGGACCCGGGCGATCGCGGCGTCGTAGTCGTCGTCGGAGAAGCGGCCCGGGTCCTTGCCCATGTCGAGCAGCACCATGCCCATGGTGTCGCGCATCTCGGTGAGCAGCCCGACGCGCCCCTTGAGCTTGGGGTTGTCCAGCAGGTCGGAGAGGGTCCTGACCTCCATGCCGTCGAGGGCCTTCTTGTTGTAGGCGATGACGGTGGCGATGGACTGCCAGGGGTAGGAGTAGGCGCGGCCGGGGTCCCAGTCAGGCATGCGGAACTGCGGCGAGAGGTTGGCGTAGGCGTGCGGCAGGTTGGCCGGGTCGAGCTTCTGCACCCAGCCGAGGCGGATCAGCCGGGCGGCCAGCCAGTCGGTGACGACCATCAGGTCCCGGCCGGTGTCCTGGCCGGCGGCGAGCTGCGGCTTGATCTTGCCGAAGAACTCGTTGTTGTCGTTGATGTCCTCGTTGTAGTCGACCCTGATGCCGGTCCGCCGGGTGAACGCCTCCAGCGTCGGGTGCCGCTTGCCGCTGTCGTCGACGTCCATGTACTCGGTCCAGTTGGAGAAGCTGACCTTCTTCTCCTTCTCCGAGTGGTCCTCGGCGGAGGTGCCGCCCTCGGTCCGGCCGGCGGCGGGGATGCCGCAGGCGCTCAGCGATCCGAGTCCGCCGACCGCCAGTCCGCCGAACGCGGAGGCCCGCAGCAGCGAACGGCGGGTCATGGCGGCCCTGCCCTGGCGGAAGCTGCGCCGTACGGCCGCCTCCTGGGCCGGGGAGAGACGGTCGGGCTCGTAGTGCTCCATGCGCGTGGTGCCCTTTCGGATGGAGTCGGCCGTGGTCGGCGGCCTTGCGTGGTGATGACGGGCTGACTATCGGTCCCCGAAGACGGTGCGGTGCCAGTCCTTGGCGGCCACCGCCGTGTTGTCGAACATGACGTGCTTGATCTGGGTGTACTCCTCGAAGGAGTACGCGGACATGTCCTTGCCGAAGCCGGACGCCTTGTATCCGCCGTGCGGCATCTCGCTGATGATCGGGATGTGGTCGTTGACCCACACGCAGCCCGCCTTGATCTCGCGGGTGGCGCGGTTCGCCCGGTAGACGTCCCGGCTCCAGGCGGAGGCGGCGAGCCCGTAGGGGGTGTCGTTGGCCAGGCGGATGCCCTCGTCGTCGGTGTCGAAGGGCAGCACGACCAGGACCGGCCCGAAGATCTCGGACTGCACGGCCTCGCTGTCCTGGGCGGCGTCGGCGATGAGGGTGGGCCGGTAGTAGGCGCCGTTCTTCAGCTCGCCCTGCGGCGCCTCACCTCCGGTCACCACGCGCGCGTAGCCGCGGGCCCGGTCGACGAAACCGGCGACGCGGTCCCGCTGGGCGTGGCTGACCAGCGGTCCGAGGTCGGTACCGGGGGCGAACGGGTCGCCGAGCCGGACGGTCTCCATCAGGGCGGCCGTCCGCTCCACGAACGCCTCGTACAGCGGCCGCTGCACGTACGCGCGGGTGGCGGCCGTGCAGTCCTGGCCCGTGTTGATCAGAGCGCCGGCGACGGCTCCGTGCGCGGCGGCCTCCAGGTCGGCGTCGTCGAAGACGACGAAGGGGGCCTTGCCGCCCAGCTCCAGGTGGATCCGCTTGACGGTGGCGGTCGCGACCTCGGCGACGCGCCTGCCGACGGCGGTGGAGCCGGTGAAGGAGGTCATGGCGACGTCGGGGTGGCCGACGAGGTGCTCGCCAGCCACCCGGCCGGTGCCGGTGACGATGTTGACGACACCGTCCGGGATGCCCGCCTCGGTGGCCGCCTGGGCGAACATCAGGGAGGTCAGCGGGGTGAGCTCGGCGGGCTTGAGCACGATGGTGTTGCCTGCGGCGATCGCCGGGAGGATCTTCCAGGCGGCCATCTGGAGCGGGTAGTTCCAGGGTGCGATGGAGCCGACGACGCCGATCGGCTCGCGGCGGACGTAGGAGGTGTGGTCGCCGGAGTACTCGCCCGCCGACTGCCCCTGGAGATGGCGGGCGGCGCCCGCGAAGAAGGCGGTGTTGTCGACCGAACCCGGCACGTCGAACTCGCGGGTCAGCTTCAGCGGCTTGCCGCACTGGAGGGACTCGGCGCGGGCCAGGTCCTCGGCACGGTCGGCGAGCACGGCCGCGAACCGGTGCAGGGCGTCGGAGCGCTCGCCCGGGGTGGCGGCGGACCAGCCCGGGAAGGCGGCGCGGGCGGCGGCGACGGCCGCGTCGACGTCGTCGGTGCCGGCCAGCTCGTAGGTCAGGACCTCCTCACCGGACGCGGGGTCGATCACGGCGTGCGTGCGGCCGGAGGTGCCCTTCGTGAGGCGACCGGCGATGTACTGGGCCCCGTCCGCGAAGCGGTCTCGGGCCGGGAAGCGGTCCGGGGTGGTGTTGCCCGGGTTGTGCATGTCGGCTCTCCTCGGTGTCCCCTCGACGGGGTCCGGCGTGGCTCAGACTCGATGTGGGTGCCGATCCTGACAGAGCAACGAACCGCCAACAAGGGATTCCGTTGTTGCCTTTTGGTTACGCGACGGAATCTGTCGACCAGGTGTCGAGTAACCACGGAAAAGGACGGACGGTGTGTCAGTGGCGCGTGCCACACTCGCGTGCATGGAAGAGGTCACGGGCGCGAGGGAAGAGATCACGGGGGCGATCGACAGCCGCGAGGCTCTGCTCGCCGGGGTGCGTGCGGGGGCCCGGGCGAAGTACCTGCGCTTCTGGGGGCACCGGCCGCGGCCTGACGGCCGGCTCGGGCCGGGCTGCCTGAGCCAGTGGTGGCCCTCGCCGTTCACGGTGGACGGGGTGGAGTACGCGACCGCCGAGCACTGGATGATGGCGGGCAAGGCGCGGCTGTTCGCGGACGCGGAGGCGGAGCGCCGGGTGCTGGCCGCGGTCCATCCGGCCGAGGCGAAGAAGGCGGGGCGGCTGGTGCGCGGCTTCGACGAGGGGACATGGGCGCGGGAGCGGTTCGGGATCGTCGTCGAGGGCAGCGTCCACAAGTTCGCCTCGGACCCCGCGCTGCGGGCGTTCCTGCTGAACACCGGCGACCGGGTGCTGGTGGAGGCGAGTCCGGTGGACCGGGTGTGGGGCATCGGTCTGGCCGCGGACGACGAGGCGGCGGCGGACCCGGAGCGCTGGCGGGGGCCGAATCTGCTGGGCTTCGCGCTGATGGTGGCACGGGAGCGGCTGCGGGCCTGCTGAGCCGAGAGGGGCCGGCCCGGAGGCCGGCCCCGGCGCGGTGCCCGGTGGCCGTCGGCGACGGCCGGGTCAGGCGGCTCCCGCGGCGCCCATGACGCTCGCGAACAGCAGGATGCCGAGCAGCGGCAGGACGACGGTGGCGATGATCCCGCAGACCAGTCCCGCGGTGGCGGCGCCCTTGTTGGTGGCCTCGCCCCGGTTGGCCTTTCCGCGGCCTATGGCGCCGAAGATGATCCCGAGGATGCCCAGGATGACGCCGAAGAACCACAGGAAGAAGGTCAGGCTGCACACCACGCCGATGATGCCCAGCACCAGTCCGGTGGTTCCCATGCCGTTGCTCGGCTGGACCGGCATGCCGTAGCCGGGCGCCTGGGGGTAGCCCACGGGCGGGGCCGCCGGGTAGGACTGCCCTGCGCCCGGGTAGCCGTATCCCGGTCCGGACTGCGGCTGCCCGTAGCCGCCGGCGGGCGGCTGTGACGGTGGCCCGTACCCGCCGGGTCCGGGATTGGCGTGCGACATGACTGCTCCCCTCGTTGACAACTCGGGCATCGTAGTCGCCCCGGGAGCAAGGGAGTCAGCGATTCTCTGCGACGGAGACGGCCGCCGGACGGCCGGCGCCGTAGTAGGGATCGCCGTAGGGGTCGGAGTCGGAGTCGAGGTCGCTGTTGATGGCGGCGGTGATGCCGACGGCGATCAGGACGATCACGGCGATGCCGAGGACGAGGCCGATGACGCCCATGACCAGACCGGCCTGCGCCTGCCCGTGGTTGGTGGCCTCGCCGCGCTCGGCCCGCTTGCGGCCCTTGACGCCGAAGACCACGGCGAGGATGCCCAGGACGACGGAGACCACGCCGTAGAAGCAGAACAGGCAGCAGGCGAGGATGCCGAGCACCATCGCCGCGATGCCCATGCCGTTCTGCGGCTGGGGGCCCATCGGCCCACCGGGCCAGCCGTAGCCGCCCTGGGGGTAGCCCGGGTAGCCGTATCCGGCTCCGGTGTGGCCTCCGTGGGTGCCCGGGCCGCCGGGGGCGACCGGCGGGGGCGGCACGGCCGCTCCGGGCGGCCCGAACGGGTCCGCGCCGGGTGCGGCGCCGACGGGCGGGGTGGCGCCGGGCGGGGTGGGCTGCTGGGGGCCGCCGAAACCGGCCGCCGGCATCGAGGTGACCGTGGCCTGGTCGTGCACGGACGGCGGCTGCTGCCCGGGCGGCCCGCCCGCGGCGGGCGGCCGGTTCGTCGCGGCGTCGCCGCGGTCCTTGTCCAGCGACGGCCGGCTCTCCGGCGGCGCCCACGGATCGTGGCCGCCGGCGGCGTCCCGGCCCGGCTGCTGTGCGTCCGTCATGTCGCGTCCCCCTGGGTCGATCGTGCCCGCCATGCTACGGCCCCGGCCCTCGGCGCGTGAGACCGGCCTACGATGATCCCCGACCCATCGATCAGCCGATCACCCGCGTCCCGCCGCCCGGCCGGCCCGGGACGCCGCCTCCGGGGAGGAAAACCTTGACCGAGCACCTCGTCCAGCCCGACGTACCGCGCGACCTGGGCGCCTTCATCGCCGGGCTGCCCAAGGCCGAACTGCACGTCCACCACGTCGGCTCCGCCTCTCCCCGGATCGTCGCCGAACTGGCCGCCCGCCACCCCGACTCCAAGGTCCCCACCGACCCCGAGGCCCTGGTCGACTACTTCACGTTCACGGACTTCGCCCATTTCATCGAGGTCTACCTGTCCGTCGTGGACCTGGTCCGCACCCCGGAGGACGTCCGGCTGCTGACGTACGAGGTGGCCCGGGACATGGCCCGGCAGCGGGTGCGGTACGCCGAGCTGACCATCACCCCCTTCTCCTCCACCCGGCGCGGCATCGACGAGCGGGCCTTCATGGACGCGATCGAGGACGCCCGCAAGGCGGCCGAGGCCGAGTTCGGGACCGTGCTGCGCTGGTGCTTCGACATCCCCGGCGAGGCGGGCCTGGAGTCCGCCGAGGAGACCGCGCGGCTGGCCACCGACGACCGGCTGCGCCCCGAGGGCCTGGTCTCCTTCGGTCTCGGTGGCCCCGAGATCGGCGTCCCCAGGCCGCAGTTCAAGCCGTACTTCGACCGGGCGATCGCCGCCGGGCTGCACTCGGTGCCGCACGCCGGCGAGACCACCGGCCCCGAGACGGTGTGGGACGCGCTGACCCACCTGCGCGCCGAGCGCATCGGCCACGGCACCAGCTCCGCCCGCGACCCGAGGCTCCTGGAGCACCTGGCCGAGCGGCGCATCGCGCTGGAGGTCTGCCCGACCTCGAACATCGCCACCCGCGCGGTGACCGTCCTGGACGAGCACCCGGTCAAGGAGTTCGTCCGGGCCGGCGTCCTGGTGACGATCAACTCCGACGACCCGCCGATGTTCGGCACCGACCTGAACAACGAGTACGCGGTCGCCGCCCGGCTGCTCGGCCTCGACGAGCGCGGGCTCGCCGGCCTGGCGAAGAACGCGGTCGAGGCGTCCTTCCTGGACCCCGCGGGCAAGGCCCGTATCAGCGACGAGATCGACACGTACACGTCGGACTGGCTCGCCGCCCGATGAGCGCCCCGCAGCGAGTGACCGCCGTGGCCCACCGCGGCGATCCCTACCGCTTCCGCGAGAACACACTCGAGTCCCTGCGTTCCGCGCTGCGCCGCGGCGCGGACGCGGTCGAGATCGACGTACGGCTGACCCGGGACGGCGTGCCCGTGCTGCTGCACGACGGGACGCTGAAGCGCCTGTGGGAGCAGGACCGTCCGCTGCTCGCGCTGTCGGCCGAGGAGGTGCGCGGTCTGACGGCGGGCCGGGTGCCGACGCTGGCGGAGGCGCTGGCCGCCACCGAGGGCCACCGGGTGATGCTCGACCTGCCCGGCACCCCCGACGTGCGGGCCGCCCGCCGGGTGGTCGGCGTGGTCGCCGAGTGCGGCGCCGCCGACCGCGTGTACTACTGCGCCGGCGCCGCCGCCATGCTGGCCGTGCGCACGGCCGACCCGGCGGCGGAGATCGCGCTGACCTGGACGACGCTCGCGCCGCCCCGGCCCGCGCTGCTGGCGGCGGTCCGTCCGCGCTGGCTCAACTACCGCTTCCCGCTGGTGGACCGGGAGCTGGCCGACCGCGTCCACCGCGACGGCTGTCTGCTCTCCGCCTGGACCCCGGACACCCGCCGCTCGATGCGCCGGCTGCTGGCCGCGGGCGTCGACTCGATCACCACCAACCGGGTGGACGTCCTGTGCGCGGTCCGCGAGTCCGTCCCACCGCTTCCGCGCTGATCCGCCCGCCACCGGCCGCCGCGGTCGGCCGGTCCGCTACAGCCCGGCGATGCCGTTCCACCGCTGGGCGAACTCCCTGCGCTGCCCCGCCTCGACGTCCTTGGCGATGGACAACCGCTCGCGCATCGCCGCGTCCGGGAAGATCAGCGGGTCCTCGGCCAGGGCGGCCGTCTCCGCGTCCCCGGACGACGCCAGCACGTCCTGCGCGGCCGGGACCGGGCAGACGTAGTTGACCCAGGCGGCCAGCTCGGCGGCGACCTCGGGCTGGTAGTAGTGGTCGACGAGCCGCTCGGCGTTGGCCTTGTGGCGGGCCAGGTTCGGGATCATCAGGGACTCCGCCCACAGTTCGCCGCCCTCCTCCGGTACGACGAACTCGATGCCGGGGTCGTCCGCCTGGAGCTGGATCACATCGCCGGAGTAGGCCTGGCAGGCCAGCACGTCACCGCTGGAGAGGTCCTTGATGTAGTCGTTGCCGGTGAAGCGGCGGATCTGCCCCCGCGCCACCTGCTTCTCCACCTGGTCGCAGACCGTGTGGAAGTCGTCCGCCGTCCAGTCGGTGATGTCCACGCCGTTGCCCAGCATCAGCAGCGCGAAGGCCTCGTCCATGCCGGACAGCAGCGTCACCCGGCCCTTGAGGTCGCTCGCCCACAGGTCGGAGACCTGGCGCAGCTCCCGGCCGAGGCGGCGCCGGTTGTAGGCGATGCCGGTGATGCCGGACTGCCACGGCACCGTGAACCTGCGGCCGGGGTCGAAGGCGGGAGAGCGCAGCAGCGGGTCGAGGTGCTCGGTGACACGGGGCTGGCGGGAGCGGTCCATCTCCTGCACCCAGCCGAGCCGGACGAACCGCCCGCACATCCAGTCACTGATGACGATCAGGTCCCGGCCGGTGGGCTGGTGGTTCATCAGGGCCGGGCTGATCTTGCCGAAGAACTCGTCGTTGTCGTTGATCTCCTCGACGTAGTCCACGGAGATCCCCGTGTCCTTCTCGAACGCCTCCAGGGTGGGCCGCCGGCCGGGGTCCGCGTCGTCGGTGTCGATGTACAGCGGCCAGTTCGCCCAGGTCAGCCGGGGCTCGGTCGCGGAGAGGTCGGCGGCGGCGCGCTCACCGGCGGGCACGTACGCGGCGGGCACCCCGCAGCCGGCCAGGCCGCCGAGCGCCGCGCCTGCACCGAGGGCGCGCAGCAGGGACCGGCGGGACGGCAAGGGATTCCTCGGTGTCAGCGGCATGCCCGCAGCATGCGGCTGCCGTGGGCCACCGCACAATTGACGCCCCGTCGAGAGGATCCGCCGGGCGGCGACACCCTGTCGAGGCCGCGGAGCCGGACGCCGCCCCGACGGGACGCGGGGAACCGCGCGGCGGGCCACGGCGAACCCGCGGCCGGCGCACGGTCCCCCGCTGAGCCGGTGGACCGATCGTCCGTCAGACGTCCAGCGACGTCATCACGTGCTTGATGCGCGTGTAGTCGTCGAACCCGTACGCCGACAGGTCCTTGCCGTAGCCGGACTTCTTGAAGCCGCCGTGCGGCATCTCGGCGACCAGCGGGATGTGGGTGTTGATCCACACGCAGCCGAAGTCGAGCTTCTTGGACATCCGCATGGCACGGCCGTGGTCCTTGGTCCACACCGAGGAGGCCAGCGCGTACTCGACGCCGTTGGCCCACTCCACCGCCTGGTCCTCGTCGCGGAACGACTGGACGGTGATGACCGGGCCGAAGACCTCCTTCTGGATGATCTCGTCGTCCTGCTTCAGGCCCGAGACGACCGTCGGGGCGTAGAAGTAGCCCTTGTCGCCGACCTGGTGGCCGCCGGCCTCGACCTTGGCGTGGGCGGGCAGCCGCTCGATGAAGCCGGCGACCTGCTTGAGCTGGTTGGGGTTGTTCAGCGGGCCGTAGAGCACGTCCTCGTCGTCCGGCTGGCCGGTCTTGGTCTCGGACGCGGCCTTGGCGAGCGCGGAGACGAACTCGTCGTGGATCGACTCGTGCACCAGCACGCGGGTGGCCGCGGTGCAGTCCTGGCCGGCGTTGAAGAAGCCCGCCACCGAGATGTCCTCGACGGCCTTGGCGATGTCGGTGTCCTCGAAGACCACGACCGGCGCCTTGCCGCCCAGCTCGAGGTGGACCCGCTTGAGGTCCTTCGACGCCGACTCGGCGACCGACATGCCGGCCCGCACGGAGCCGGTGATGGAGGCCATGGCCGGGGTGGGGTGCTCGACCATCAGGCGGCCGGTGTCACGGTCGCCGCAGACGACGTTGAAGACGCCCTTGGGCACGATCGAGCCGATGATCTCGGCCATCAGGACCGTGGAGGCCGGGGTGGTGTCGGACGGCTTCAGCACGACGGTGTTGCCCGCCGCCAGCGCGGGGGCGAACTTCCACACGGCCATCATCATCGGGTAGTTCCACGGCGCGACCTGCGCGCAGACACCGATCGGCTCGCGGCGGATCATGGAGGTCAGGCCCTCCATGTACTCGCCGGCGCTGCGTCCCTCCAGCATCCGGGCCGCACCCGCGAAGAAGCGGATCTGGTCGACCATCGGCGGGATCTCCTCGGTGCGGGTGAGCCCGGTGGGCTTGCCCGTGTTCTCCACCTCGGCCGCGATCAGCTCCTCGGCGCGCTCCTCGAACGCGTCCGCGATCTTCAGCAGGGCCTTCTGCCGTTCGGCCGGGGTGGTGTCGCGCCAGGCCGGGAAGGCCCGGGCGGCGGCCGCCATGGCGGCGTCGACGTCCGCCTGCGCCGACAGGGGCGCGGTCGCGTACGCCTCGCCGGTGGCGGGGTTGACCACCTCGGTGGTCCGTCCGTCGGCGGCGTCCCGGAACTCACCGTCGATGTAGTTGCGCAGACGACGCAGCTCGGTGCTCACTGCCGGCCCTCCAAGTTCGGGTGTCCAATCACTGAGACACCCACCCTAATCGGAGAGCCGACGTTTTCAACACCCCCGATCGCCCGTTGATTGCGAAATCCGCAGGCTCAAGCGACTCAGACAACGAATTTCATCGATCCGGGCTTGCAAAACTGTCGAGACGTCGTGCACAGTGAAGCCGTGGCCAGTCGAAGCGCAGACCCCAGGGACTCCCGCGAGTCCAGGAACGGCAGCAGTCCCCAGCTGGACGCCGTCTCCCTCGCCATCATCGAGCAGCTCCAGGAGGACGGCCGCCGGCCGTACGCCGCCATCGGCAAGGCCGTCGGCCTCTCCGAGGCGGCCGTACGCCAGCGCGTGCAGAAGCTGCTCGACCAGGGCGTGATGCAGATCGTCGCCGTCACGGACCCGCTCACCGTGGGCTTCCGCCGGCAGGCGATGGTCGGGATCAACGTCGAGGGCGACGTGGAGTCCGTCGCCGACGCACTGACCGCGATGTCCGAATGCGAGTACGTGGTGATGACCGCAGGCTCCTTCGACCTGATGGTGGAGATCGTCTGCGAGGACGACGACCACCTGCTGGACGTCATCAACAAACGCATCCGGGCCGTCCCCGGAGTGCGCTCCACCGAGAGCTTCGTCTACCTCAAGCTCAAGAAGCAGACCTATATGTGGGGAACTCGATAACCGTGAGTACCGCCAGCCAGAAGGACCTCAGCAAGTCCGCGTACGACCACCTGTGGATGCACTTCACCCGCATGTCCTCGTACGAGAACGCCCCCGTCCCCACCATCGTCCGGGGCGAGGGCACCTACATCTACGACGACAAGGGCAAGCGCTACCTCGACGGTCTCGCCGGCCTGTTCGTGGTCCAGGCCGGCCACGGCCGGACCGAGCTGGCCGAGACCGCCGCCAAGCAGGCGCAGGAGCTGGCGTTCTTCCCGGTGTGGTCCTACGCCCACCCCGCGGCCGTGGAGCTGGCCGAGCGCCTCGCCCACCACGCCCCCGGCGACCTGAACAAGGTCTTCTTCACCACCGGCGGCGGCGAGGCGGTCGAGACCGCCTGGAAGCTCGCCAAGCAGTACTTCAAGCTCACCGGCAAGCCCATGAAGCACAAGGTGATCTCCCGCGCGGTGGCCTACCACGGCACCCCGCAGGGCGCCCTGTCCATCACCGGCCTGCCGGGCCTGAAGGCCCCCTTCGAGCCGCTCGTCCCGGGCGCGCACAAGGTGCCGAACACCAACATCTACCGCGCCCCGATCCACGGCGACGACCCCGAGGCCTTCGGCCGCTGGGCCGCCGACCAGATCGAGCAGCAGATCCTCTTCGAGGGCCCCGAGACCGTCGCGGCCGTCTTCCTGGAGCCGGTGCAGAACGCCGGCGGCTGCTTCCCTCCCCCGCCCGGCTACTTCCAGCGGGTGCGCGAGATCTGCGACCAGTACGACGTGCTGCTGGTGTCGGACGAGGTCATCTGCGCCTTCGGCCGGCTGGGCACGATCTTCGCCTGCGACAAGTTCGACTACGTGCCGGACATGATCACCTGCGCCAAGGGCATGACCTCGGGCTACTCCCCGATCGGCGCCTGCATCATCTCCGACCGCCTGGCCGAGCCGTTCTACAAGGGCGACAACACCTTCCTGCACGGCTACACCTTCGGCGGCCACCCGGTCTCCGCGGCCGTGGGCCTGGCCAACCTCGACCTGTTCGAGCGCGAGGGCCTCACCCAGCACGTGCTGGACAACGAGGGCGCCTTCCGTGCCACCCTGGAGAAGCTGCACGACCTGCCGATCGTCGGCGACGTCCGCGGCAACGGCTACTTCTACGGCATCGAGCTGGTCAAGGACAAGGCCACCAAGGAGTCCTTCGACGAGGAGGAGACCGAGCGGGTCCTGTACGGCTTCCTCTCCAAGAAGCTGTACGAGAACGGCCTGTACTGCCGGGCCGACGACCGCGGCGACCCGGTCGTCCAGCTCGCGCCGCCGCTGATCTCCAACCAGGAGACGTTCGACGAGATCGAGCAGATCCTGCGCGCGACGCTGACGGAGGCCTGGACCAAGCTCTGACCGCCCTCCGGCCAGTCTTCACGATCTTCGTGAAAGAAGATCGTCTCCGGCCCCGGCGCCGTCCGTTCGAGTGAGAAACGGCGGCCCGGGGCCGCGTGCTGTCCGGGCTCCCACCCCGTCCTGCCTAGCGTGCCCTGTGACCCACAGGCCCTGCCCTCGTTCCCCCGTAAGGGGGACAGGACCCAGGGAACAACGGATCAGAACCGAGGTGTACGCCGATGGTGGCCCCGCCGGACAACGACGTGCTCTGGGCACGCGCCCTGCACTTCCAGCACAACGACGGCTCCCCCGCGCTCCAGGGCGTCTCGCTCGGTGTCCGGGAACGCGAGATCCTCGCCGTCAGCGGGCCGCGCGGCAGCGGCAAGACGACGCTGCTCGGCTGTCTGTCCGGACTCCTCAGGCCGCAGAGCGGCGAGGTCTGGTTCAACAGCGTGCCGGTGCACACCATGGGGCCGATCAGCCGTGAGCGGCTGCGCAGGGACCGCTTCGGCTGGATCGACCCGGCACCGGCGCTCGTCCCCGAGCTGAACGCCTGGGAGAACGCCGCCCTCCCCCTGATGCTGCGCGGCGTCCCCCGGCGGCGCGCCAAGAAGGCGGCCCTGGAGTGGCTGGACCGCCTCGACGTCGGCCAGGGCGCCCGTAAGCGCCCGCGCGAGCTCCGCCAGGCCGAACGCCAGCGGGTGTGCATCGCCCGCGCGCTCACCGTCGCGCCCGCCGTGCTGTTCGCCGACGAACCGACGGCGCCCCTGCACCGGGCCGACCGCGCCCATGTGCTGCGGACGCTCACCACCGCGGCCCGCTCGCACGGCATCACGGTGGTGCTGGCCACCCACGACGCGGAGACCGCGGCCCTCGCGGACCGCACGGTGGCACTGCTGGACGGGCGGCGGGTGAGGACCGTACACCTGCCGCCGGTCGCCGAGACCACGACGGCCTCCGGGGCCGCCGGCACGGAAGGCCGGGCCGCGTGCTCGCTCTCCGCCTGACCCACGGCGCCCGGCTCGCCGTCCAGCTGCGCCGGCTGCTTCTCGCGGCGGCCTCGGCGGGCACGGGGTTCCTGCTGCTGAGCGCCCTCGGTCACGCGCTGAGCCACCCGCAGGCACCGGGCGCCTCTGCCCTCCGGCTCGCCTGGTGCGCGGCACCGCTCGCGGCGACCGTGTACTTCGCCGTGGCCGTGGCCCGCACCGACCCGGGCACCCGTCCCCGCGCCGGTCTGTCGGCCGTCGGGCTCGGCCCCGGCCGGCTGATGGCCGTCTCGGCGACCACCACGGCCCTGTCCTGCGCGCTGGGGTCGGCACTGGCGCTGCTGGCCTTCCTCCACCTGCGCGGCGACCTGACGGGCGGCGCCCCCGCTCTGCCGGGCGCGCCCTTCGACGGCGCCGCGGCCGGCGCCCTCGCCCCCGGGCAGCCACTGCCCGTCCCGGCGGTGCTGACCCTGCTCGCGCTGGTCCCGCTGACCGCGTCGGCGACGGTCGCCCTGCTGCTCCGCCCCCGGGAGCCCCGCCCGTCCCGCCCCGACGCCGCGAACCCGGCCCGCCGCTACGGCCGCTTCGGCGCGTACGGCCTGGCCACCCGGGAGACCTTCGGCGCCTACGGCCGCTACGGCCGCTTCGTCACGGCCGGCAAACGCGGGGTCGCCCAGGAGGCCGCCACGCCGGACGCGCCTCCCCCCGGGGCGCCTCCCCCCGGGGCGGCTTCCCCCGGGGCGGCTCTCCCCGACCCGGCCCGGCCGACGGCCCTGCCCGCGGACGGCCCCGCCACCGCGGCCGCGCAGCCCGCGGGCAGTCGTGCCGCCGGGGCGGTGCGGGTGGGCGCCGGGGATACCGCCTTTGGGGGAGGCACCCCGCCGGCTCCGGAGAGCGACCCCATCCCGGGGACCACGACCGACGGCACCCTCTCACCGCCGGACCCCGGCTCCGCCGCCAACCCCACCGGCCTCACCACCCTCCCCTGGGGCATCACCCTCCTCGCCGCGGGCCTCACCGTGGAGACCTACGCCCACCGCACCACCCCCGGCACCGGCACCCCCTCCACCGGCGTCCTCATCGGCTGGGCCCTCACCGCCCTCGGCCTGGCCCTGGCCGGCCCCGGCCTCACCCACCTGTGCGGCCGCCTGCTCCAGTCCGCCCGCCCCGGGGCCCTGCGCCTGCTGGCCGGCCGCGTCCTCATGGAGGAGGCGACCCGCATCGGCCGCCCGCTCGGTGTGGTCTGCGCGGTCGCCTCGGCGGCGTACGCGGCGGTGACGGCGTACTCCGCCGACGACACGGCCGCCTTCGGTCCGCTGAGCACCCTGGGCGCGCTGGTCGTGGCCGGCTGCGCCGTGGCGACCCTGCTCACCGCCGCCGTCGAGGCCAAGCACGCCCGCGCCGAGACCACGTCCGCGCTGCTGCGCCTGGGCGCGCCCGCCGGGACGCTGCGCGGCGCCGCCGCGGTGCGCGCCGGTGCGCTGCTCGCCCTGTTCCTCCCGCTGACGCTGGCCGTCGCCGAACTGGCGGCGCTGCCCCTGAGCGGCTCCTAGCCCCGCGGCCCCGAGCGGCCGAAAAAAGTTCCCGGAAAACCTCCGCAGCGCCGATGAGTTCCGACCGGCCCCCCGGTCTACCCCACCGAACAGCACGACACCGTACGCACACCGACGGCACGCCACCGATGGGGAGCCCCGCATGTACCAGCAGATGATCTTCGTGAACCTGCCCGTGAACGACATCGACGCCTCGAAGAAGTTCTTCACGGAGCTCGGCTACACGATCAACCCCCAGTTCAGCGACGACTCCACGGCCTCGGTCGTGATCAGCGACACCATCGTGGCGATGATGCTCTCCCGGCAGAAGTACGCCGAGTTCACGAAGAAGGAGATCGTGGACGCGACGAAGTCCAGCGAGGTGCTGATCGCCCTGAGCGCCGAGAGCCGCGAGAAGGTCGACGAGCTGGTGGACAAGGCGATCGCGGCCGGCGGTTCGCCCACCGGCGAGACCCAGGACCTCGGTTTCATGTACGGCCGCGCCTTCGACGACCTCGACGGCCACACCTGGGAGGTCGTGTGGATGGACCCGGCGGCGGTCGAAGGCTGACCGGACATCACCACCACCCCGTGCGGGCCGTCGGTGCGACGGCCCGCACGCGTATGCGGGGCCGGATCTCAGCGTCCGGATGGCGGCGTTGAAACGTGCCGTCGGTTAATAAGACGGCAAAGCCAACGCCCTTGAGTGGCATATGCGTTGACACTGCTTATGCAACGCTTATAGACCAGTGAGACTCCTGGGGTGCTGATGCCGCGTCAGCGGCCACCGGCAACGAGCCGCCGGCCGCGGTGTCGGCCCCCATCCACCCCCCGCAATCTGCGCACCTTGTAAAGGACCAACGTGGCAGTCCTGTCCATAGCCAGCCGCACGGCGTCCCGCCGTGGCATCCGCGCCCTCGGCGTCGCCTCCGCCTCCCTCGCCCTGGCGGTCGGTGCCGCCGGCAACGCGTTCGCCTGCGACATCAGCGAGTTCTCCGCCGCCGCCGTGTGCGACGGCACCAAGGGTGTCATCACCGTCACCGACAAGGACCCCTCCGGCGTCCCCGCCACCGTGACCGTCTATCTCCAGAACAACGGCGCCGACGCGAAGAAGGTCGGCGAGCAGGTCGTCAAGGGCTCCAGCGAGGGCGTCACCATCACCTTCGCCGAGAACTGGAAGCCGAACGCCGAGTACCGCGTCCACGTCAAGGCCGAGGGTTACGTCGACGAGGACATCAAGCCGAACCTCGTCACCCCGGCGACCGCCTGCGACAAGGGCGACGAGCCGGCTCCGACGCCGTCGGAGCCCACCCCGTCGGCGAGCACCTCGTCCCCGGCCGAGGAGTCCGAGGCCCCCGCTCCGTCCCCGTCGGCCCCGGCGGCGTCGGAGAGCGAGAGCACCGCTCCCGCGGGCACCTCGAGCAACGCCCCGTCGCCGGCCGGTGAGTCCAACCTCGCCGAGACCGGTGCGGACTCCAGCACCGGCCTGATCGCCGGCATCGCGGCCGCCCTGGTCGCGGTCGGCGGCGGCGCGGTCTTCTTCGGCATGCGCCGCCGCGGGGCGAACGGCAACCGCTGACGCCTGGCGAACCGGCACACTCGTGGCCCGTCCCCGCCCGGGGGCGGGCCATCGCCGTCCCCGCCCCGCCACCCCCTCGGCCGCAGCCCTCGGCGCGCCGGTCCCCCGGCCCTCACCCGAAGGTCGCCCGCTCCAGCCAGAACTCCAGCAGCTTCCGGTCGCCGAGCACCTCCAGCCCGGGCGCGTCCACCGGCGTCCGGCGGTAGAAGGCGAGCAGGAGGGAGGTGAGCGGACCGCGCAGGGTGACGTCCGCCTTCTCGTGCCCCCGACGCCAGGTCACGCCGTCCTCGGCCGGTTCGATCAGCCACTCGGCGTTCAGCTCGGGCGGGGTGTCGGTGGCGTGCAGATGGAGGGACCGGCCGGGCAGCCGCAGCTCGTTCGCCGGGGTGTCGGGCAGGGCCTCCTGCGCGAACCGCACGATCCACAGCCACTCGTCGACCGCGTCGGCCGCCACCTCGGGCGCGACCGCGGCGAAGGGCCGCCCGGCGGCCAGTGACGCGTCCGCGTGGTGCACGACCAGTTCGTGTGCCATCCGGCGGGCCCAGAAGCCGGAGGTGTCGGCCCCGGACCACGTCCACACCCGCAGGTCCGGCCCTGCCTCGCGCAGCGCCGCGACGACCGACGCGCCGGACTCCGCCAGCCACGCCTCGAGCGCGGCGGCGTCACCCCGGCCCGCCGGCCCCTCGTTCCCCGGCACCCGGTCGATCGGGACGTCCTCCTGGGCCCGGGTGCGGACGATCAGCTCCACCCAGCGCAGGGCGCGCCCCACATGCCGTACCAGCTCCTCGAGAGTCCAGTCCGGGCACGTCGGCACGGTCGCGGACAGGTCGGCACCACAGGCCAGTACGGACCTGAACTGCTCCACCTGGTGGGCGACTTCGTCGCAGTAGCGGTCGTGTGCGAGGTGTGTCATGCCGCTCACCCTACGAGCGGGGTGATCAGTCGAGCACCACGATTTCCGCCACGTCGAACTCGACCCCGACCCGGTCCCCGACCTCGGGCGCGGCGCGCAGCGCGCACGCCGCCTCCAGCCGGGGCGCGTCCTCCGGCTGGAGGTGCACGGCGACATGGGTGCCCCGGAAGGTGCGGGCGGCGACCGTGCAGGGCAGGCCCGCGTCGGCGTCGACGAGCCGGATTCCGGCGGGCCGGACCAGCACCGTCCGAGTGCCCTGCGGGGAGTCCTCGGGCACCGGCAGCTTGCCCCAGGGGGTGTCCGCGGCCTGGCCGGCGACGGCCGCCTCCACCACGTTGTCGAAACCGAGGAAGCGGGCGACGAAGGCGTCGGCCGGTCGCTGCCAGACCTCCAGCGGCGTCCCGGACTGGGCGATCCGCCCGTCCCGCATCACCACGACCCGGTCGGCGAGCGCGAAGGCCTCGCCCTGGTCGTGCGTCACGGCCAGCACGGTGGTGCCCAGCCGGCCGAACAGCTCCCGCAGCTCCACGACCAGCCGTTCGCGCAGCGAGCGGTCGAGCTGGCCCAGCGGCTCGTCCAGCATCAGCAGCCGGGGGCGGGGCGCGAGGGCCCGGGCCAGCGCCACCCGTTGCTGCTCCCCGCCGGACAGCCCGGCGACGGCCCGGCGGGCGGCGTCCGGCAGCCCGACCAGCTCCAGCAGCTCCTCCACCCGCTGCCGCTGCTCGGCACGGGAGGCGCCGTGCATCCGGGGGCCGAAGGCGACGTTCCCGGCGACGTCGCGCTGCGGGAAGAGCTGGTGGTCCTGGAACATCAGCCCGACCTCGCGCCGGTGCGCGGGCACGCCCGTCCGGTCCGCCCCGTCGAGCAGCACCCGTCCGGCGTCCAGCGGCTGGAGCCCGGCCACCGCCCGCAGCAGCGTCGACTTGCCGCTGCCGCTGGGCCCGAGCACGCACACCACCTGGTGTTCGCCGACCTCCAGGTCGACGGCGTCCAGCACCGCGCGCCCGCCGAAGCGGACGGTGGCGCCCTCGACGCTGAGCAGACTCGGCCGCATGTCTAGAACTCCCCGCTCCGGTCGGTCCGCAGCCGCTCCAGGACGAGCAGCGCCACGGCGCACACCAGCATCAGAATCGTCGAGAGGGCCATCGCCTGGCCGTAGTTCAGATCCCCCGGCCGGCCCAGCAGCCGGGCCACGGCGACCGGCAGCGTCGGGTTGTCGGGCCGTGCGATGAACACGGTCGCCCCGAACTCCCCGAGCGAGACGGCGAAGGCGAAGCCGGCCGCGATCAGCAGCGCCCGCCGCACCAGCGGCAGATCGACCTCCCGCCACACCCGCCAGGGCGAGGCACCGAGCACGGCCGCCGCCTCCCGCAGCCGTACGTCCACCGCCCGCAGCACGGGCAGCATCGTCCGTACGACGAAGGGGACGCCGACCAGCGCCTGCGCCAGCGGCACCAGGATCCAGGAGGACCTCAGGTCCAGCGGCGGCTCGTCCAGGGCGATCAGGAACCCGAAGCCGACGGTCACCGCCGACACTCCGAGCGGCAGCATCAGCAGCGCGTCGAAGCCGCGCACCAGGCGGCCGGCGTCCCGGCGGGCCAGCGCCGCGGCGGCGAGCGAGCCGACGGCCACGGCGATGGCGGTGGCGACGACGGCGTACTGGAGCGAGTTGCCGACCGCCTCGATCGGCGGGACGAGGAAGGCGCCGCCGTCCTCCCGGGTCAGCGCCCGGTAGTAGCCGAGGCCGGGCGCGCCCAGGGACCGCTCTACCAGCACCGCGAGCGGCAGCAGGAGCAGCAGGGCGACGGTGGCCAGGACCCCGGCCAGCAGCGCCCACTGCCCGGCCCCGCGCGGCCGGCGTGCGGTGCCGGCCGCGTCCACCAGTTTCAGGGCGCTCTCCCGCCGCCGTACGGTCCAGGCGTGCACGGCGAGGATCGCGGCGACCGCGGCGAACTGGACCAGGGTGAGCACGGCGGCCGTGGACAGGTCGAACACCTGGGAGGTCTGCCGGTAGATCTCCACCTCCAGGGTGGCGAAGGTGGGCCCGCCGAGGATCTGGACGATGCCGAAGGAGGTGAAGGTGAACAGGAACACCATCAGCGCGGCGGCGGCCACGGCGGGCGACAGCGCCGGCAGGGTGACCTGCCGCCAGGCCCGCAGCGGGGAGGCGCCCAGCATCCGGGCGGCCTCCTCCTGCCGGGGGTCGAGCTGCGACCACAGGCCGCCGACGGTGCGGACGACGACGGCGTAGTTGAAGAAGACGTGGGCGAGCAGGATCGCCCACACGGTGGTGTCCAGCCGCACGCCCCACAGGTCGTCGAGGAGCCCGCCGCGCCCGACCAGCGCCAGGAACGCCGTGCCGACGACGACCGTCGGCAGCACGAACGGCACGGTGACCACGGCCCGCAGCACCTGCTTGCCGGGGAAGTCGAGGCGGGCGAAGACGTAGGCGCCGGGCAGGGCGATCAGCAGGGTGAGCGCGGTGGAGGCCAGGGCCTGCCAGGTGGTGAACCACAGCACGTCCCGGATGCCGGGCTCGGTCAGCACCTCGCCGATCCGGCCGGGGTGCCAGGTGCCGTCGGCCCTGAGGCCGCGCGCGACGATCGCGGCGACCGGGTAGGCGAAGAACACCCCGAAGAACGCGACGGGCCCGGCCATGAGGGCGAGCCGCGCCGCGTTCCCCGTGCGGCGGGCGGCTACTTCAGTACGAGCGACGTCCACGTCTTGACCCACTCGTCACGGTGGTCGGCGATCTTCGCCGGGTCCATGGTCCGGGGGCTGTCGACGGCCGGCGCGAACTCGGTGAACTCGGCGGGCAGCTTCGCGTCCTTCACCACCGGGTGGACGAACATGTTCAGCGGCAGGTCCTCCTGGAACTTCCGGCTGATGAGGAAGTCGATGAGCGCCTTGCCGCCGTCGGGGTTCTTCGCGTTGCTCAGCAGTCCGGCGAACTCGGTCTGCCGGAAGCAGGTACCGGTCGCGACGCCCGTGGGCGCGGTCTCCGGCTTGGGGTCGGCGTAGATCACCTCGACGGGCGGGGAGGAGGCGTAGGAGACGACGAGCGGCCGGTCGCCGCCGGCCTGCTTGCCGCCGGCCGAGCCGGAGAACTCCTCGTTGTAGGCCTGCTCCCAGCCGTCGACGACCTTCACGCCGTTCGCCTCGAGCTTCTTCCAGTAGCCCTGCCAACCGTCGTCCCCGTACTCGGCCACCGTCCCGAGCAGGAAGCCGAGCCCCGGCGAGGAGGTGGCGGCGTTCTCGGTGACGAGGAGGTTCTTGTACTCCGGCCGGGTCAGGTCGTCCAGGGAGTCGGGCGGGGCCAGCTCGTGCTCGCTGAAGTACGCCTTGTCGTAGTTGACGCAGATGTCGCCGTAGTCGACGGGCGTGACCCGGTGCTTGTCGTCGATCTTGAAGGACGCGTCGATCCGGTCGAGGCCCTTGGCTTCGTACGGCTGGAACAGGCCGTTGTCCAGCGCCCGCGACAGCAGGGTGTTGTCGACGCCGAAGAAGACGTCGCCCTGCGGGTTGTCCTTGGTCAGGATCGCCTTGTTGACGGCCTGCCCGGCGTCGCCGTCCTCCAGGACCCTGACCTTGTAGCCGGAGGTCTTCTCGAAGTCGGCGATGACGTCCTTCGACGCGGCCCACGAGTCGTGGCTGACGAGGGTCACGGTTCTGGGGTCGCCGGACCCCTTGCCGCCGTCCTCGGACGACCCGCACGCGGCGAGGCCGCCGGCCATGCCGAGCGCGGCGACGGCCGCGGCGACGCGCCTGGTGGTGTTGCTCACTGATTCCTCCTGGGTGACCAGGAGAAGACGCGGCCCTGCCCGGAAGCCTCCGACGGCTCCCGGGCAGGGCGCAACAGCTCGAGTGGTGACCGATCTCCCTACCCAGAATGACCTGGGCCAGGTTCGGAGGGTCTGCGGCCGGTGCCGCACTCTCAGCGCTGTGGCGCTCCCCTGTCGGAATTGCGTGGTTGATGACGATGTCAACGCTGTGAAGTTGTGGAGAGGCCCGATGACAGGGCCGCTCTTACGACGGTCAGGTTACCGCTCGCTCGCGGCGAGCTGACCGCACGCCCCGTCGATCTCCTGTCCCCGGGTGTCCCGGATCGTCACCGGCACACCATGGGCGGCGATGGCCTCGACGAACGCCTTCTCGTCCTCGGGGCGCGAGGCGGTCCACTTGGAGCCGGGCGTGGGGTTGAGCGGGATCAGGTTGACGTGCACCGGCCTGCCCTTGAGCAGCCGCCCGAGGCGGTCACCCCGCCAGGCCTGGTCGTTGATGTCCCGGATCAGCGCGTACTCGATGGACAGCCGGCGCCCGGACCTGGCGCTGTACTCGAAACCGGCGTCGAGCACCTCCCGGACCTTCCACCGGGTGTTCACGGGCACCAGGGTGTCGCGCAGTTCGTCGTCGGGCGCGTGCAGCGAGATGGCCAGGCGGCACTTGAAGCCCTCGTCGGCGAACCGGTGGATGGCCGGCACCAGGCCGACCGTCGACACGGTGATGCCGCGCTGGGACAGCCCGACGCCGTCGGGCTCGGGGTCGGTGAGCCGGCGGATGGCGCCCACGACGCGGTTGTAGTTGGCGAGGGGCTCGCCCATGCCCATGAACACGATGTTGCTCAGCCGCGCCGGACCGCCTGGGACCTCGCCGTCCCTGAGCGCCCGCATCCCGTCCACGATCTGGTGCACGATCTCGGCGGTGGACAGATTGCGGTCCAGGCCCGCCTGCCCGGTGGCGCAGAACGGGCAGTTCATCCCGCAGCCGGCCTGCGAGCTGATGCACATGGTCACCCGGTCCGGGTAGCGCATCAGCACGGACTCGACGAGCGTGCCGTCGAACAGCTTCCACAGCGTCTTGCGGGTGGTGCCCTGGTCGGTCGACAGATGCCGGACGACCGTCATCAGCTCCGGCAGCAGCGCCTCCTTCAGCCGGGCCCGGGAACCGGCCGGAATGTCCGTCCACTGCTCCGGGTCGTGCGCGTACCGCGCGAAGTAGTGCTGCGAGAGCTGCTTGGCACGAAACGGCTTCTCCCCGACAGCAGCGACCGCCTCCTTGCGCTCGGCGGGCGAGAGGTCGGCGAGATGCCGCGGCGGCTTCTTGGCTCCGCGCGGGGCGACGAAAGTGAGTTCTCCGGGCTTAGGCATGGCTGTACCAGTGTCGCAGATCGACTCGGGGAGCCCAGGCCAGAGCGGGGTGGGGGTGGTCACCTGTGGGTGCCGACTGTCAGCGTTGGTCGGCTTCGGACGGCCCAGGGACGGCCCAGGGAACTCAAGTATCCGAATTGCTATCACTAGCCCAGACCCCCTTTCTCCAGAATCCGTCAGCGTCTTCTTGGGTTCGCGGTAGGCCAAACTTTTCGGCTACCTTTTCATCGAAGGTTTGGACCACTCGCTTCGCACCAACTGCTACGTTGATGTAATCTCTGAGCGTGAATTCGTAGCGCTTACCTTTTTCCGCATCCCGGACAATGCGCACGAACCGATCATCCGCAATTCCACGCCGGTGAACAACTAGATTTCTAATTGCCACACCTCGTCGAAGAGTGCGCCAGTCAGAGTCGTTGTCGTGCAGCGCTAGACCAAGGCGCTTTTCGATATAGACGGCAATTTCTTCCAACCCCTTGAAGGACAGTTGACTGACGCGCCGCTCCGCCGCCCACGCGGCGAACTCTTCGATGGAATCGTGAGCAAGGACCTCCTCGTATGTCACCTGTTCTTGGCTCTTGAGGAGGTGCGGCCTGCGGGACAGGACTTCAGTCAGTATCTCGGAAACGTATGACAGGAAGTTTTCGATACACCGCGTCATGCCGTATTCAGCGATGATAGGGAGGTTCTTATTTAGTGTTGCCTTATAGAAGTCCCGCCGCCTGAACCAATGCGGGAATAGCGCCTCTGGGCCGTCTGGCGCAATCTCGGAAAACGCTACACCGAGACGCTCCAGAAGGGATTCATAGTCACCGAACACCAAGTTTGCAGAGGTCATGTATTGGATCTGCGCGAAGTGGTACCGGTAGTAATTCCATGCGGCTGCGGTCGCGTGATCCGGAATCGCAGCCAGCTCGTCCGTCTCCCCCTCCACGCGCCCTCCCCTGTTTCGCGGAATCGACCTGACGGCGAATTGTTGCAGATGGGCTAGCCTCGGCGCAGTGGTTTTCCGGAGAGGTCGGCGGAGCGGCTTTGGGCTGGAGCTGCTTTGGGGCGAGTGATCATGGCCCCGTAAGCTTCCGGCGCGTCGGGCAGTCTGTGGACCTGCCCGCTAAAGCACGACGTTGGGGCCATGATCTTCGAGGCTCGCCCCAAAGTGGCTGCCTAAAGCCGTGGAGCCGACCGCCCCAGCCACAGAGGGTGTCTCCCACTTCATGCCCGCAGCCGCCGAGCGCGCCGCCGGGCGCGGCCAGCCGGGGCGCAGACAGGAGGCAGGCCGCGCCGCAGAGGCGGCGCGCGCCCGCGCCGTGCGCGGGCCTTGATGAAGTAGGGAAAGTCTTACCGCGCTCTGATCACAGGGCGAACGGCCGGTACGCCAAGGCTCGGTCCACGATCTTCTCGGCTGTGGGCTCAGGGTCTGAAGCCCAGAAGATGTAGTCGCTGATGTGCGGACAGCCAGTGCCGCGCTCAAGGGCCGTGATCATCACGTCACACTCAGCGTCGTCCGCGTAGGAACCATCCATGAGCCGCTGCACCAGGCCGACGGCTTCATCGCGATTCATGCCGCGCGGTCGCCTGGCTTCTGACCGTGTTCCAGGTACACCAGAGCCGCTTCGTTCCGGGCCTCTGTCGCTGCGAGGATGCGTCGGGCCAGCCGCGGAATGGTGCGCTCGGTGATCTGCTCCGGAGTGAGGAACGCGAAGCTCTTCAGCTCGTCGGCCTGAAGCTCGACGCCGGCCAACTGCTCGCGGTCGAGCTGGCCGCCGTCGAAGAGGTACAGCACCTTGTCCCCCTCGGCCTCGTTCGGGGCCCAGTCGACTGCGAGGAGTCGCCCGATGCGCGGGGTAATCCCCAGCTCCTCTCGGACCTCGCGGACGGCAGCGTGCAGAGGAGATTCACCGGTTTCGACGTAGCCTCCAGGGATGTCCCAGTAGTCCTTGTACGTGGGCTCCACCATGAGGACTCGACCCGCGTCGTCAAAGAAAAGCGCACCCGCTGCCATACGCGGATGCGCCATCTTCGCTTCGTGTGCGTTGGCTGCCATGCAGCTGAGGGTACCCAGCTCAGACCACATGCAGCCTGTCGGCCAGGTCCGCCAGACTCCGGCTCGGCCGGCCGCGTTGCCCTCGCACCCACGTCAGCACCAGCTCCCGGGCCAGGTAGTGACTCCGCACCTGCTCAGGTGCCCAGCTCTCCGCCTCGAGGACTTTCGCGAGCGCGTCATCCATCCGGTTGTGCGCGCTGAGCGCACGAGCCACTTCGAGGTTGTGCCGCGTACGTCGCTCCGTCGGCAGCCCGGCCGTGTCGATCTGTGGCCCGAGATCCACCGCGATCTGCATGTCTCCCAGCTCGGCTGCCGTGGCCACCCGGTGGATGGCGACGTTCGTCGGTCCGAACGCGGTCCAGACGTGGTTGGCGTCGGCTCCGAGTCGTCGGGCTGCCTGGGCCGCTTCCTCGAGGAAGTCTCCCGTTGTCGCTCGGTCATCCGCGCGAGCCGACGCCATGGAGCCTGCCAGGTACAGGGTCCCGTAGACAGAGAGGAACTCGGGCGTCGGGTCGTTGAGCCCTGGCCGCAGATACTGCCCGGCATCCCCGACGAGCTGCACGGCTGCGTCGAAGCGGCCGTTCGAAAGAAGGCAGTGAGCCACAGAGCGGAACAGAGATCCGGTGATCACCGCGTTCCCTGACTGCTGTGCTGCGGCCAGCCCACGGTCGGCAGCGATCCAGGCCAGATCGGTTTCGCCGAGCTTGGTCAGCACCATCGCGGCACCTTGATACGTCATCGCCATCAGCTCGTACGCCCGCTCTCGCTCTCGCCCCTGGTACGCCTGCACCGCGATGAGGGCGTCGGCCAACAGGAGCGGCAGTCGGCGAGTCGCGAGCCCGTAACGCGAGTCCTGGTAGGCGTCCCAGACTTCGGCGACGCTGCTGCGTAGCTCGTCGAGCGACGTCGGCTCACCCTCGGTCGTAACACCCAAGAGTGGCGTCAGCTGACGGTAGTTCATGAGGGCGGTACGAAGCGCCGGCACCGTGCGGGTGCCGCTGTCCGCTGTCCACTCCAGGAGAGTCGGTTCGGCCAGCAAGTCGCCGAGCGTTACGTCCAAGGCGTCGGCCAGTGCCTTGATGACCGAGAGCCTGTCCAGCTCGATCCGGTTGTTCTCCGCCTTGCTCAGCCAGTCCACCGTGCGGCCGACCAGCCCGGCCAGGACCTCTTGGGAGATACCTCGCCTGCGGCGGTACCAAGCGACTCGCTCACCGATCGTCAGGCTCGTCGTCATTCCTCGCATGGCTAGAGCGTCTTCCCATCTCCCTATGGGACCCCGGAGGAATTTTCCGGGGTAGTGCGGCGCCTCGCTCCTAGCGTTGTTGCTACCCCCAGGAGCTACCAGGACGAGCACGCGACGGAGGAGCCACGATGCCGCTGACCCCGGCCGAAGTGGTTGAGCTGTGCCAAGAGTTGAGGGACCTCTCAGAGGAGGTGGAGGGCATTGGGCGCCGTGCAGACGAGTTGGTCAGCCGTCTTGCGGCTGCTTCCGGACCAGCTGCTCAAGCTGATCCATCCGCTCCGCAAGCCGACGCACCTCGCGCCGTACGTCCGACAGGTACCCGGCGATCTCCTCGAACTCCGGGCTGTGTTTCGTCCGGCGGGGCTCCTCGGGAAGGGTGACGAAGCTGCCCTTGCCCTGGTGAGAGATCGCGTAGCCGTCCTCACGCAACCGTGAGATGGCCTGACGTGCCACGGTTCGCGAGACGTCGTGCGTGTTCATCAGCTCCGTCTCGGACGGCAGCTTCTTGCCCGGCTCAAGCTCTCCCTGCCGGATGCGCCTCTTGAAGTCGTCGGCGATCTCCAGGTACTTCGCTCGCCCAGTGAACTCGGCCATAGCCCCTCTCCGTGCTTGTCGCACTAAGTGCAGCACACCGGACCGACAACCGTCGAGAAGTACTTGACGTACTAAGTGCGTTAGGTGCAGGCTCATAGCAAGCCGACGTACTAAGTGCGTCAAGTTCTACGACGTCTAGGAGCGCTCTCATGCGTCAGATCCCCGTCGACACCTCCGCCGCGACCGTGATGGTCGCCAAGTCTCCGGAGCCGAAGGTGAAGGACCGCCGGACCGGTGAGCTGGCCGTCGACGCCGAGACCGGTGCGAAGCTCATGACCGTGAACGTGATGTTCGCGGCCAACGACGAGGTCGAGATCCTGTCCGTGACCGTCCCGGAGACCGGTATCTCCGGTGAGCTGGCCATGGGTACCCCGGTTGCGCTGACGGGGCTGGTCGCCCGGCCGTGGGAGAACGAGTTCAACGGCCAGAAGCGGCACGGCATCGCGTTCCGGGCGGTCGCGGTCACGTCGCTGGCCGCTGCGGGCTCGAAGGCTGCCTGATCATGACGTGGTTCATGGTCGCTGTGGTTGTGGTCGTCGCTGCTGCGGGTCTCCTGCGGTGGCGGCGCCCCGCCTGGTACTGGCTCACCTTCGGGGCCCTGGTCGCGACGGTGCGGGTCCTGGTCTGCTACGCCTCGGTCATGGAAGCGTGCGGGCTGACGGTCCCGCCCTCACGCTGGCGGTTGGCTCTGGCCCGGATGGCGAATCGGCCGGCGCCTGAGTCCCGGCCCCCGCGCATCTTGCGGTTACGGCCCACTCGTACCGGCCTGGTCCTGCGCCTCAAGCTCCAGCCGGGCCAGGACGCCTTCGACGTGGCCGCCGCCACCGACCGGCTCCGCCACTCCTTCGGCGTCTACGGCGTCACCTCCCGCGAGCTGCGCTCGGGTGTGGTCGAGGTGCGGATGACCGGCTACGACGTCCTCAAGCGCGTGCAGATGCCCGCTCCGGCCGCGCCCCGGCCGATGCGCATCCCTGTGGCGCTGCGGGAGGACGGGGCGGTGCACTACCGCGACTACCGTGCCGTCCCGCACGGCCTGATCCTGGGAGCTACGGAGTCCGGCAAGTCCGTCTACCAGCGCAACCTCGTCGCCGGGCTCGCCCCGCACCATGTCGCCCTGGTCGGCATCGACTGCAAGCAAGGCGTCGAACTCTTCCCGCTGGCCCGCCGGTTCTCCGCGCTCGCCGACAACCCCGACACCGCCCTCGATCTCCTCGAAGCGCTCGTCGGACACATGGAGGACGTCTACCAGCTCATCCGGGCCGAGCAGCGCATCAGCGTCGCCGTGCCGGATGCGGAGATCGCCGCCGACATCTGGGACCTGCCCGAGGATCTGCGGCCGGTGCCGGTCGTGGTCCTGGTCGACGAGGTCGCCGAACTCGCCCTCTTCGCGAGCAAGGAGGAGGAGAAGCGCCGCGACCGCATCATCACCGCCCTGGTCCGCCTCGCCCAGCTCGGCCGCGCCGCCGGCATCTACCTCGAAATCTGCGGGCAGCGCTTCGGTTCCGAACTCGGCAAGGGCATCACCATGCTCCGCGCCCAGCTCACCGGCCGCACCGCCCACCGCGTCAACGATGAAACGTCCGCGAACATGGCCTTCGGCGACGTGTCACCCGACGCCGTCCTGGCCGCCATCCAGATCCCCACCGACACCCCCGGCGTCGCCATCACGGGCGACTCGACCGGCGGCTGGGCCCGCATCCGCGCCCCGCATACCACGCTTCGGGAGGCCGTGAACATCTGCAACAAGCACGCGGACCGCACCCCCGACGTGCCCGCCCTGGCCGCCTTCCGGCCCGCCCCCGCCCCGCTGCCCAAGGCCCGGGTGCCGCTGTCCAAGACAGCCCCCGCCACCGCCTGACCTCCCCGCATTCACGGCCGGCGCGACCGCCCTTCGCGCCAGGTCCCTATCCCTCCCATGCCTGAAGACAGGAAGGAGCCGTGATGGCCCGCCCCGCTCTTCGCATCGACGCCGTGCTCGTCCAGGCCGTCATCGCCGGGGCACTGTCCTTCGCCCACCTCCACGACCTGGCCGCCGCTGCCGGACAGGACGGCTGGAAAGCCTGGGCCTACCCGGTCAGCGTCGACCTGCTCCTGGTCGCCGCCTGGCGGCGGCTGCGCACCGACGGACCGTCCCGGCTGGCCTGGTCCTGGTTCGTCATTGCCCTGGTCGCCTCGCTCGGCGCCAACGTCGCCACCGCCGGACTCCTCGACCTGAACGACGTCCCGGCCTGGCTCCGCATCCTCGTCGCCGCCTGGCCCGCCCTGGCCTTCATGGGCGGCACCCTCCTCGCCCACACCGCCACCCACGAGCCGGAAGCGCCGGCACCCAACCAACCGGCGCCCGAACCGCCGACCTTCACGGTCGACCAGGAGCACGCCCCCGCCCGCGTGGACGACGCCGAGGAGCCCCCGGAACTCCCCGCACCTGAACCCGAGCAGGTCCCGGCTCCGCCCGCGGCTCCCGCTCCGCCGGTCCCGGCCGCGTTGGTCGACCACGCCCGCAAGGTCGCCGCCGACCACGAACACCGCACCGGCCACCCCATCGACACCGACACACTCCGCACCCGCCTCGGCGTCCCGGCCCAGCTCGCCGACGCCATCGCCGCCCAGCTCGCCTGACCCGAAAGGAGGCCGCCTCATGCCTGCCCGCGACCACTTCCACTCCGTGATGCGGATCGGCCCGGTGCAGATCGGCACTCACCGCGATCGCCACGGCCGCACCAAACACGCCGCCGTGTGCACCAACGACCGCTGCGGCTGGTCCGCCGACTACACCGCCCAGTCCGCCGCCCAGCTCGCCGCCCGCACTCACCGCTGCAAGGTCAGCTAGGAGGCCACCCGTGGACGTCCCGCTCTGGTTCGCCCTGCTCTGCGTCGGAGTCCTCGGCGTCAAGCTCATCCGCCCGCCCTGGTGGCTCATCGCCGTACTTCTCCTCGGCGGCTACCTCCTCGCCGACAGCCTCCTGGCCCCGGTCATCGACACCGCCGTCAAGTAAGGAGATCCGCCCATGTTCCGGCCCAAGCACCCGACCATGCCCCAACCCACCGGCACGGTCACCCCGCCCGCCGTCGTCGAGCCGACGACCATCACGCCCGGCACCCCGGCCCCGCCGCCGGCCTCCACCGCCCCGGCTCCGCCCCGCCCGGTCGTACAGCTCACCCCGGGCACCGCGCTCGCCCTCGTCGGCGGCGGCACCGCCGTCGTCCTGGTCATCGGCGCCGTCCTGGTTTCCATGCTCCTCGCGGTCGCCGTCACCGCCGCCTCGCTGGCCATCTGCGCCCTGGTCATCCGCTCGCTCGTCAGCGCCCAGCACCGCCGCTGAACGGATCACCGGGGCGACGCACAAGCCGCCAAGCACGCCGCGCCCCCGGGCTGACCGTCCCGCCAAACCAACCGTCATCGCCAAAGGGAGAACACCGTGGACCCGCAGACAGCCGCGACCCTCCTGCCGTTACTCGGCTGGGCCCTGCACGGCAGCGTCCTCACCCGCCGCCTCGCCTCCGCCCGCCGCGACCCGCTCACCGGACTGCACACCCGCGCCGGTTGGACCGCCCGCGCCGAACACTGCATCCGCCGTCACCCCCGCGCGGCCGTGCTCCTGGTCGACCTCGACCACTTCAAGACCCTCAACGACACCCACGGCCACGCCGCCGGAGACACCGCCCTCATCACCACCGCCCACCGGCTGAGCAGCTGGTGCGGACGCCATGGAACCGCCGGCCGACTCGGCGGGGACGAATTCGTCGCCGTCATCCGCGACCTGGACGCCGTCGACCTCGACGCCCTCACCACCGCACTCCACCAGCCCACGAACTACGACGGCACGGCCCTGCCGCTGGCCGCCTCGGTGGGGGTCTGCCCGGTCGCTGATCTGCCGGTGCCCGCGCTCACCGATGCCCTCGCCGCCGCTGATGCGGCCATGTACGCCGCCAAGGGCCGCAGCCGCCGGGGCTCCCGTCCTGCTCGCTGACCGGCCACCGGGTGGCGCACAAGCCGCCAAGCACGCCGCCACCCGGGGCCGTCCCTTCCAACCGCAATCGAAAGGAACCACCATCATGGCCCACCACACCCCGCCCCGGCCGAGGATCTGCCCGGCCTGCGACGGCTTCGCCTCCGTCCACATCACCACCGGCGGCCGCAACGCCCGCGGCCACCTGCGCACCATCACCGCCCACTGCCCGGCCTGCCACGGCACCGGCACCACCACCCGCCCCACGCGGGAGGGCGCCCGTGCCTGACACCCTGCTCGACCCGACCACCCTCGGCGACCTGCTGAGGGTGGCTTCGGCCCCTGACTACGCCCGCTGGGAAGACCAGATCCGCCGCACCGGCGGCTGCGCCAACCCCATCCACCTCACCGGCTGGACCCTCCACAAGGACAAAACCACCGGCGAAACCCTGCACCACTACACAACCGCCGTTGAGCCCGGCGGACGCCTCCGCCTCGCCTGCGGCAACCGCCGCGCCTCCCGCTGCCCCTCCTGCGCCTGGACCTACGCCGGCGACACCTACCACCTCATCCGCGCCGGACTCGCCGGAGACGACCGCCGCGACATCCCCGCCACCGTCCGAGACCACCCGCGCGTGTTCGCCACCCTCACCGCCCCCTCCTTCGGCCCAGTCCACAACCGACCCGACCACGGCACCTGCCGCTGCGGCACCCGCCACGCCCCGGACGCCCCGGAGTTGGGCACCGCCCTCGACCCGACGACGTACGACTACGCGGGCGCCGTGCTGTTCAACAACCACGCCGGACAGCTCTGGCAGCGCTTCACTACACGACTGCGCCGTGAGATCGCCGCCCGTGCCGGCATCACCCAACGCGAACTCAAGGAGTGCGCCCGGCTGTCGTACGGCAAGGTTGCCGAGTTCCAGAAGCGCGGTGCCGTGCACTTCCACTCCGTGATCCGCCTCGACGGACCCGACGGGCCTGACACACCGCCGCCGTCCTGGGCCACGGTCGACCTCCTCTCCGACGCGATCCGGGCCGCTGCCGCCCACTCGTACACGTCCGTCTCCGTCCCGGCCGCCGCCGACCAGCCGGCCCGCACCTTCCGCTGGGGCACACAGCTCGACGTGCGCCCGGTCAAGGCGTTCGGGGACGGCGGCGACATCACCGAACAGGCCGTCGCCTCCTACGTCGCCAAGTACGCCACCAAAGCCGCCGAGATCACCGGCACCCTCGACCGCCGCATCGGCGAACTTTCCGAACTCGACCAGCACGACGTCCCCGACCACACCCGCCGCCTGGTCGAAGCCTGCAAGGTGCTCGACCCTCTGTACCCCGAACGCCGTCTGTGGGCCTGGGCTCACATGCTCGGCTTCCGCGGCCACTTCTCCTCCAAATCCCGCCGCTACTCCACCACCCTCGGCGCCCTCCGCCAGACACGCGCCGACTACCGCGCCGCACAGGAACACGCCGCCCTCGCCCTGGACGACCGCGAGCCGGACACCGTCCTCGTCCTCGCCGACTGGCAGTACGCCGGCCACGGCCACACACCCGGCGAATCCGTCCTCGCCGCCACCATCGCCCGGAACCTCCAGCTCAACCGCGAGACAGCTCGCGAAGCCCTACGCGACCAACTCACTGACGAAAGGAAGTACTGACCATGGCCTCAGAGCTGCCGAACCGGTTCCTGACCCCTGAGGACCTGGTCGAGATGTTCGAGCTTCCCAGCGTCGAGACGGTCTACCAGTGGCGACGCAAGCGCACCGGCCCCCGCGGCTTCCGCGTCGGCCGGCACCTCCGCTTCGACCCGAACGACGTGCGGGCCTGGGTCGACTCCCAACTCGGGGAGGCTGCCTGATGGCCGGCCACATCCAAGACCGCTGGTATCGGACGGAGACCGGCCAGGACGGCAAGGCTCGCAAGGTCAAGACCGACCGCTACGGCACCGGCCTGCGTTACCGCGCCCGCTACGTCGGCCCCGACGGCACGGAGAAGTCCAAGAGCTTTCCGGACCGGCAGAAGCGTATGGCCGAACAGTGGCTGACCGAGATCGCATCGGACATGTCTCGCGGCCGCTACATCGACCCGCGCGCAGCTCGTGTCACTTTCAAGAGCTACGCGGAGAAGTGGCTCAGGACGCACGGCATCGACCCTGCCAGTCAGGTCGTCGTCGAGCAGCGGTTGCGCTTGCACGCCTTCCGGCTGATCGGCTCCCGGCCGTTGGATTCGTTCCGTCCGGAGCACATCAGGGGTCTGGTGAGCGCCCTGGAGAATGACCCGGCTGTGAGCGGCGGCTACGCGCGGAACATCTACGGTGACGTGCGGGCCGTGCTCAGTGCGGCGGTCGATGACGGGCTCCTCCCCCGCAACCCGTGCTCGGCGAAGTCCGTCCGCCCGCCGGCCGCCGAGCAACGTCGCGTTGTGCCGTGGCTGCCCGAACAGGTTCAGGCCGTCCGTGCGGCGCTCCCCCAGCGCTACCGGCCCTTGGTCGACGTGGGTGCCGGGTGCGGGCTTCGTCAGGGCGAGATCGTGGGCCTGGCCGAGGACGCCGTCGACTTCGCGAGCGGCATCGTCCGCGTGGTCCGGCAGGTGAAGCTCATTCGGGGCAAGGCCGTGTTCGCTCCGCCGAAGTGCAACAAGGAGCGGGACGTACCGTTGCCGCCTTCGGTCGCTGAGGCCCTGCGGGCTCACATGGACGTCTTCAAGCCGGTGGAGATCACGCTGCCCTGGCGCAAGCCGGACGGCCCGAAGGTGTCGGCCCGCCTGCTGTTCACGAACACCGCGAGCGGCCTCGTCTGGCGCAGCAACTTCAACGTCCAGGAGTGGAAGCCCGCTCTTGCGGCGGCCGGACTGATCTCGGAGGCCGGGGCGGACGGCAAGTACGAGTCCGCTCGGGAGCACGGCATGCACGCCCTGAGGCACTTCTACGCCTCGGTGCTCCTGGACGCCGGCGAGAGCATCAAGGCCGTGAGCGAGTACCTGGGACACGCCGACCCCGGACTGACGCTGCGGGTGTACGCGCACCTCATGCCGTCGAGCCAGGAGCGTACGAGGAAGGCCGTGGATCGGGTGCTTCTCCCGGCCCCGCGCGAGCCTGACGGCCCAGAGACGGCCCAGTAGCCAGAACAAGGCCCCCTATCCGCGCCGAACGCGCTGGTAGGGGGCTTATTGCTGCCCGGCTACTGCAAGTTCTCCGGGCTTAGGCATGGCTGTACCAGTGTCGCAGATCGTTCGCGGTGGCCCGCGGGTCGCCTGCGGCACCGCGACGGACCCCCGGCTCACTCGCCGGTGTGTTCGAGCCGGTCCTTGAGGGCCTGCTCGTTGAGCGACAGTTCCCTGCGCACCTGGGGACGGACGACGAGCGGCACGAGCGCCTTGCCGATGCCGTGCCCCTCGAAGTCGATCTCCAGGGTCAGGCGGCTGCGGCGTCCGTCGTCGAGCGGCTCGATCTCGCCGTGGACGTGTCCCCTGACGGGGCCGTCGATGCCGTGCAGGCTCCAGCTGTGCGGCGGGTCGAGGTCTGTGATCTCCATGGTCATCGGGATCTCGCGGCGGCCCACGCGCCGCTGGACCCGGACGCGGGAGCCGTCGTGCACGGGGCCCTCGTCCAGCCGCTCCGCCGAGACCGCGCTGCGCTGCCACTCCGGCATGTGGGCGGGGTCGGTGACGTAGGTGTAGACGTCCGCGGGGGCGCGGTCGACGACGATCGTCTCTCGGATGGCGGTCATGGCGGCCTCCTTCGAGGCACCCCCCGTTTCACGGGTTTACACCCGAATCGTCCCACTTCTGGCGACGGCAGGCCATCCTGCCGGGACGCGCGTGAGCTCCCGCCCGGGGTGGACGGGAGCTCGTTCGGCGTGACGTCACGCGGATCCGACGAAGAGGACCAGCAGCAGCCACACCACCGGCGCCGTCGGGAGCAGCGAGTCCAGGCGGTCCATGATGCCGCCGTGTCCCGGCAGCAGCGTGCCCATGTCCTTGATGCCCAGGTCGCGTTTGATCATCGACTCGCCGAGGTCCCCGAGCGTGGCGCTGGCCGCGACCGCGAGGCCGAGGAGCAGGCCCTGCCACCAGGCGCCGTCGTCGATCAGGAACTGCATGCACAGCGCGCCCGCGGCCATGGCGAAGGCGACCGCGCCGAGCAGGCCCTCCCGGGTCTTGCCGGGGCTGATGCGCGGGGCGAGCTTGGTCCGGCCGAAGCGCCAGCCGACGGCGTACGCGCCCGTGTCGCTGACGACGGTCAGCAGCAGGAAGGTCAGCACCCGCCACGGCCCGTCGTCCGCGGTCAGCATCAGGGCGACGAATGTGGCGAGGAACGGGACGTAGAACGCCGCGAACAGGCCCGCCGTGACGTCTCTGAGGTAGTTCTCCGGCGGTTCGGTCATCCGCCAGACCAGCACCGCCAGCGCCGTCAGGGCCATGGCGACCCAGGCGCCGTCGGCGCCCCGCACATACCCGGCGATCACCATCGCCGCGCCGCCGAGCGCGAGCGGGACCAGCGGCGCCTTGATGCCCTTGCGCTCCTGGAGCCGCTTGGTCAGCTCCCACAGGCCCACCACGACGGCGACCGCGATGACGCCGACGAACACGGCCTTGACGACGAACAGCGACGCGACGATCACCACGCCGAGTCCTACGCCGACCCCTATCGCGGCGCCCAGGTCGCGCCCCGCGCTCTTCTTCTGCGGCGCCGGCGGCGGCGCGGGCGCCGGCTGCGAGGCGTCGGGCATGGGCTCCGGATTCTGCGGCGCCGCCGGGTGCGGCCGGGCCGGCGAGGTCTCGTCGTGGAACGTCTGGTCGTGGGACGCCGGGTCGCCGTACGTCTGGTCGTCGTACGTCTGGCCCCGGTGCGTCTGGTCCTGGTGCGTCTGGTCCTGGTGCGTCTGATTTTGGAACGGCTCGTTCCGGAACGACTCGTCCGGGAGCGGCTGCCCCCGGTACGGCTCGTCGCGGAACAGAGGACCGCTCAGCCGAGCGGCCCCCCGGTCGTCATCCTGGTCTCCGCCGTGGTCGGGTACGTCGGGCACGATCGGCATGGGGCGAGTGTGCTGCGCGTTGTGCGCATCGTACGCGGGACCCGCCGGGGCGGCCCCCTGGACATACCCCTGGTCAGGTGCCTGACCGTCGGTCCCCCAGTACCCGGCTCGTGGCGGCGCGCCCCAGGAAGAGTCGTTCATCAGACCTCGAGCAGCTCCGCTTCCTTGTGCTTCAGGAGCTCGTCCACCTGGGCGACGTACTTCGCGGTGGTGTCGTCGAGCTCCTTCTCCGCACGGCGGCCCTCGTCCTCGCCGACCTCGCCGTCCTTGATCAGCTTGTCGATGGCGTCCTTGGCCTTGCGGCGCACGGAGCGGATGGACACCTTGGCGTCCTCGCCCTTGCCCTTGGCGACCTTGATGTACTCCCGGCGCCGCTCCTCGGTCAGTTCGGGGAACACCACCCGGATGATGTTGCCGTCGTTGCTCGGGTTGACGCCCAGGTCGGAGTCGCGGATCGCCTGCTCGATGTTGCGCAGCGCGCTCTTGTCGAAGGGCGTGACCACGGCCATGCGCGGCTCGGGCACGGAGAACGAGGCCAGCTGGTTGATCGGCGTCAGCGCGCCGTAGTAGTCGGCCACGATCTTGTTGAACATCGCCGGGTGCGCACGGCCGGTGCGGATCGCGGCGAAGTCCTCCTTGGCGACCACGACGGCCTTCTCCATCTTCTCCTCGGCCTCGAGGAGGGTCTCTTCGATCACCACTTGCTCCTGCGTGTCTTGAGTAGGCCCGGCTGCGGTTCCTTGTCGGGGCGGCGGCCGGCTGCGTCGCGTCTTCTTCCTGCACCGTTCCCGACCGGCAGGACATTGTCCATCCCCCGGCCGGGCAACGTGGCGGACCGGTCAGTCCCGGTCGGCCTGGTCACCCACCAGCGTGCCGATCTTCTCACCCTTGACGGCCCGGGCGATATTGCCCTCCTTCAGGAGTTCGAAGACCACGATCGGGAGCCTGTTGTCGCGGCAGAGGGTGACGGCCGTGGCGTCGGCGACCTTCAGGTCGCGGGTGATGACCTCGCCGTAGCCGAGCGCGTCGAACTTCACGGCGTCCGGGTTGGTCTTCGGGTCGGAGTCGTAGACCCCGTCCACGCCGTTCTTGCCCATGAGCAGCGCCTCGGCGTCGATCTCCAGGGCCCGCTGGGCGGCGGTGGTGTCGGTGGAGAAGTACGGCATGCCCATACCGGCGCCGAAGATGACCACGCGGCCCTTCTCCAGGTGGCGCACGGCGCGCAGCGGGATGTAGGGCTCGGCGACCTGTCCCATGGTGATGGCGGTCTGCACGCGGCAGTCGACGCCCTCCTTCTCCAGGAAGTCCTGGAGGGCCAGGCAGTTCATCACGGTGCCGAGCATGCCCATGTAGTCGGAGCGGGCGCGGTCCATGCCGCGCACCTGGAGTTCCGCGCCGCGGAAGAAGTTCCCGCCACCGATGACGATGGCGATCTGCGCGCCGTCCCGGACGACGGCCGCGATCTCGCGCGCGATGGCGTGCACCACGTCGGGGTCGACGCCCAGGCCCCCGCCGCCGGAGAAGGCCTCTCCGGACAGCTTCAGCAGAAACCGGCCGCGTACTTTGCCGTCGTCGCTCTTCTCGGCCTTGGTGGTCATGGAGATCTCGCCTCTTTTACGTGGGTCACACACACGAAGAAGGCCATTGCCGGGGGTGGTTCGCAACCCGTGCGCGGCAATGGCCTCCTCGTCAGATCTGCTGTCGTCCGCCACGCGCGCGTGCGCCGTGGCACACGCGGACGACATGGACGACTGCTGTCGACCCTACCGGGGTCGTGCGTCCGTCGCGGTACGGACTCAGAGGCCGACCTTGATGCGCGTGAAGCGCTTCAGGGTGACACCGGCCTCGTCCAGCACCTTCTGGACGGACTTCTTGTTGTCCAGCGCGTACGGCTGGCCGAGCAGCGTGGCGTCCTTGAAGAAGCCGTTGAGGCGACCCTCGACGATCTTCGGCAGGGCGGCCTCGGGCTTGCCCTCCGCGCGGGTGGTCTCCTCGGCGATGCGCCGCTCCTTCTCGACGACCTCGGCCGGGACGTCCTCCTTGGAGAGGTACTGCGGCGCGAAGGCGGCGATGTGCTGGGCGATGCCCTTGGCGACCTCGGCGTTCGGCTTGTCCAGCTCGACGAGGACACCGATCTGCGGGGGCAGGTCGGGCATCGTGCGGTGCATGTAGGCGGTGACGTAGCCGTCGGAGAATTGCGCGAAGCGGTCCAGGACGATCTTCTCGCCGAGGTTGGCGTTGGCCTCGTCGACGTACGCCTGGACGGTCTTGCCGGGCTCGATCTCGGAGGCGAGCAGGGCCTCCAGGTCGGCCGGGGCGGCCTTGGCGACGTGCTCGGCGATGGTCTTGGCCACGGCCTGGAACTTGTCGCCCTTGGCGACGAAGTCCGTTTCGCACTTCAGCTCGACGAGGACGCCGGAGGAGTTGTCGTCGGCGATGATCGAGACGACCGCGCCGTTCTCGGCGGAGCGGCCCTCGCGCTTGGCGACGCCCTTCTGGCCCTTGATGCGGAGCGCCTCGACGGCCTTGTCGACGTTGCCCTCGGCCTCGTCCAGCGCCTTCTTGCAGTCCATCATGCCGGCGCCGGTGAGCTCGCGGAGCTTCTTGACGTCGGCGGCGGTGTAGTTCGCCATGAGTCAGTGAATCTTTCTCGAAGTCTGGAGGATCGAAGATCTGCGGGTGCTGAGATCCACCGGGGTGCCCCGGCGGGGCGGTGGGACTCCGCCGGTCCACGTGTACCGGTGGGTCTCCGACGCGCCGCTGACCTACGGGTGAACGGCGGGAGGGGACTTCACCGCGCCCTGGGCGCTGTGGATGGAGTACCCGCTCCCGCCGTCATCGCTGACGCTGAGCCGCGGTCAGGCCTGCTCGCCCTCGGCGGCCGGGGCGGCCTCGGCCGGGGCCTCAGCGGCCGGAGCCTCGGCCGGCTTCTCGGCCTCGGCGGCGGGGGCGGCCTCCTCGGCCTTCTTCTCGCCCTCGAGCAGGTCGCGCTCCCACTCGGCCAGCGGCTCGCCGGCGGCCTTCTCGCCCTTGTCGCCGGTGGCGGCGCCGGAGCGGGCGATGAGGCCCTCGGCGACGGCGTCGGCGATCACGCGGGTGAGCAGGGTGACGGAGCGGATGGCGTCGTCGTTGCCCGGGATCTTGTAGTCGACCTCGTCGGGGTCGCAGTTGGTGTCGAGGATGGCGACGACCGGGATATTGAGCTTCCGGGCCTCGCCGACCGCGATGTGCTCCTTCTTGGTGTCCACGATCCAGACGGCGCTGGGCACCTTCTGCATCTCGCGGATACCGCCGAGGGTCTTCTCCAGCTTGGCCTTCTCGCGGGAGAGGACCAGCAGCTCCTTCTTGGTGAGGCCGGAGGCGGCCACGTCCTCGAAGTCGATCTGCTCGAGCTCCTTGAGGCGCTGCAGACGCTTGTAGACGGTCGAGAAGTTGGTGAGCATGCCGCCCAGCCAGCGCTGGTTGACGTAGGGCATGCCGACGCGGGTGGCCTGCTCGGCGATGGCCTCCTGCGCCTGCTTCTTCGTACCGACGAACATGACCGTGCCGCCGTGGGCGACGGTCTCCTTGACGAACTCGTAGGCGCGGTCGATGTACGACAGCGACTGGAGCAGGTCGATGATGTAGATGCCGTTGCGCTCGGTGAAGATGAAGCGCTTCATCTTCGGGTTCCAACGGCGGGTCTGGTGACCGAAGTGGACGCCGCTCTCCAGCAGCTCCCGCATCGTGACGACGGCCATGGCCGTATCTCCTTGTGTTTCTCGGTTGTGCCGCGCGAGCCGGACGGCTCCCGCTCCTGACGCCCGCGTTGCGCCGTGCCGCAAGGGACCGAGGGGCGCAGATACGAGAACCCGTGGGCCTCGTACCGGGGCGTGCGAAGTCGACCCGGTGACCCGGATCGCCACCAGAAGTGTACGGGACCCGCGGGGCGCCGGGTGACGCCGCTGTCCACAAGCGGCGAGTTCTCCACAGGTCACGGCGGGAACGGCGCGGTTGCGGGACGGTTCTCGCATGCGAGCGAGGCGTTGCCCGAGGGCGTTCATGTGGCTGGTCGTGCTGCTGGTGCTGGGGCTGATCCGGTCCCCGGCGCCGGTTCGGGAGGTGGTACCGGGGCTGGCGGCCGCGGGCCGGTCCGCCACGGGCCGGTCCCCTGACCCGCCGGTGCCGGCGGTCGGCCGTGTCTGGCCGGTCGGCACCCTGCCCGCCGTCGTCCGCGGCTGGGACCCGCCGGCCACGCGGTACGGCCCGGGCCACCGCGGCGTCGACCTGGCGGCCGCGCCGCGCTCGCCGGTGCGCGCGGTGGCTGCGGGCCGGGTGTCGTTCGCGGGGCCGGTGGCGGGACGGGGCGTCGTCTCGGTGGAACTGCCGGGCACGGGCGAGCCGCCCCTGCGGACCACGTACGTCCCGGTGAAGGCGTCCGTGCGGAAGGGCGCCGAGGTGCGGGCCGGCGAGGTGATCGGCACGCTGGAGCCGACGGGGGCGCACTGCCCGGCGCCCTGTCTGCACTGGGGGCTGCTGCGGGGCGAGGTGTATCTGAACCCCTTGTCGCTGCTCCCACCGTGGGTCCTGAACGGCGGTCCGCCCAGACTCCTGCCGGTACGCGGTGTGCCTCTGCCGGGCTGACCGGCGTGCCCCGTCCATGCGGCTCGACGCGCCGCCGTCGGTCTCGGCCGACCCGCACCCCGGCCGGCGGTCCGGCCGGCCCCGCAGCTCCGGCCGTCGACCGGCCTTGCCACCCCGGCCAATGCTCGACCCCGGCGGGCACAGCTCACCGCCGCAGCCCGGCACCTCGTCCGCCCGGCACCCTCATCCGCCCGACCCCCGTCCGCCCTGCTCCCCCGTCGGCCCGGTGCCGCCGTCGGCCCGGTACGGCGGTCGGGCCCGACGTCACCGACGGGTCGGCGCCACCGCCGGGCCCGTCAGCCCCGCACGCCGCGCAGCGCCATCGCGACGGCCGCCTCCGCCACCGCCGCCGGTTCGTCCGCGCCCAGCTCGATCCGCCGCACCGCCGCGTCGACCACGCCCTGGAGCAGCATCGCCGCCAGCCGCGGCTCCGCGTGCCCCAGCTCCCCCAGCGCTTCGACGATCATGGCGACGAGGCCGCCGTGCGCCGCACGGATCTTCTCCCGGGCGCCCGCGTCCAGCTCGCTCGCCGAGATGGCGACCACGGCCCGGTGCCGCCGGTCCCCGACCAGCTCCAGCTGGGCGCGCACATACGCCTCGACCTTGCCCTCGGACGTCTCCTGCCGCTCCATCGCCGCCGAGACCTCCGCGGCCCAGACGGGGAAGTCGACCGCGCACAGCTCCTCGACGACCGCGGCACGCGACCGGAAGTACTCGTACACGGACGACCGCGCCAGGCCCGTCCGCTCGGCGAGGGCGGGGAAGGTCAGCGCCTCCGTCCCGCCCTCGGACAGGAGGGAGCGTGCCGCGTCCAGCAGGGCGGCACGCTGCATCGACCGGTGCTCGGCCACGGAGGCCGCTCGAATCCTTGGCACGTCGACCACTTTACGGACGCGTCCCCGGCGACGGGAGTCACTCCGCCGCACCACCGGCCCAGGGCCCCGTCAGCGGCCCTGTCAGCGGCCGAATCCCGCCAGCTTCGCCCGGAGCTGAAGCACGGACTTGGTGTGGATCTGGCTGACCCGGCTCTCGGTGACGCCCAGCACGTTCCCGATCTCGGCGAGCGTGAGTCCCTCGTAGTAGTACAGCGTGACGACGGTCTTCTCCCGGTCGGGCAGCGTGTTGATCGCCCGGGCCAGGAAGCGCCGCAGCTCCCGGTCCTCGGCCACCTCCACGGGGTTGTCGGCGGCGGTGTCCTCCAGCGTGTCCATGAGGCTCAGCCGGTCCCCGCCCTCACCGCCGACGTGCAGCAGTTCCTCCAGGGCCACCACGTTGGCCAGCGACAACTGACTGAAAACCGCGTGCAGCTCGTCCACCGCGATGCCCATTTCGGCGGCCACCTCGCTCTCCGAGGGTGTCCGCCGCAGCCGCGCCTCCAGCGTCGCGTACGCCCGTTCCACGTTCCGGGCCTTCTGCCGCACCGACCGCGGGATCCAGTCCAGCGCGCGCAGCTCGTCGATCATCGCGCCCCGGATCCGGGTGATCGCGTACGTCTCGAACTTGATCTCGCGGTCGATGTCGAACTTCTCGATCGCGTCGATCAGCCCGAACACCCCGGACGAGACGAAGTCGGCCTGCTCGACATTGGGCGGCAGCCCCACGCTCACCCGGCCGGCCACGTACTTCACGAGGGGCGAGTAGTGCAGGATCAGCTGCTCCCGCAGCCGCTCGTCCCCCGTCGTCTTGTACGACCGCCACAGCTCGTCGAGTGTCGAGGGGGCGGGCGGCCGCACGCTGCCACCGTCGCGGGCGGCTGGGGGTAGGGCCGCCCGGTCGGGACCGGAGGTGTGCTGGGGCATTCGTCGCCTTGTGCCGTTCTGCCGTTCTGCCGTGATGTGGTGCTGTCTGTGCGTCGTCGGTCCGATGTCTTGTTGGTTCCTGTCTGCAAGGGGGCCCTCGTGAGCGTAGCGTGAGTGGACAGTCGCGGTGCGCGAAGAACGGGCGGGCCCCCCGCACGGAACGCCGCCCCGATGACGCCCCGCCGCCGCGGTGTGATCGCTGTGAGTGATCATTCGAATACCCCAACTGCGGGAATTCCCAAGGGCGTCGGGGTTCCCCCGGACGGCCGAACACGCTCGGTCAGCATGGGCTCCGGCCGCCGCGAAGCGAGATCAACGCCTGGCGTGTCAACTTCCAGCCGTCGCCGTGTCGTTCGACGTAACCGAGTGCTCGAAGCTCGTACAGCCTCGCGACCGCGTCCTCGCGGGTGGTCTGGGCGCGGCGCGCCGTATCGGCCACCTCGGCGGCCCCGCGCGCCGGGAGCGCGGCCAGCACCTGCCGGGCGCGGGGTGCCAACAGGTCGGTGGGCAGCACCGGGCCGCGCCGGTCGGGGGCGAACTCGCCCATCGCGCCGACCAGCTCCACGACCTCCGCGGCGTCGGTGACGAGGACGGCCTCGCCCCGCAGCAGCTCGTGCACGCCCGCCGACCGTCCGCTGGTGGCCGGCCCGGGAACGCCCATGGTGTGCCGGCCGAGCCGCTGCGCCGCCCGTGCCGTGACGAGCGAGCCGCTGCGGTGGGCCGCCTCGACGACCACGGTGCCGCGGGTCAACGCGGCGATCACGCGGTTGCGCAGGACGAACCGGCTGGGTGTCGGATGGTCCCCCGGTGGCAGCTCCCCGATCACCAGGCCCTGCTCCGCGATCCTGCCGATCAGCTCGGTGTGCCCGCGCGGATAGGGCCGGTCGACGCCGCACGCGAGCACGGCGACGGTGGCGCCGCCGGCCCCCAGGGCACCCCGGTGCGCGGCGCCGTCGACGCCGTAGGCGCCGCCGGAGACGACCACCCAGCCGCGCTCGGCGAGGCCGGCGGCGAGGGTGGCCGCCATGTGCGCTCCGTACTCCGTGCAGGCGCGGGCGCCGACCACGGCGACCGAGCGCAGCGCCCACATCCGCAGACTGGGCCGGCCGCGCACCCACAGCCCCAGGGGCCGGGCGTCACCGAGGTCGTCGAGCTGACCGGGCCACTCCGCCTGCCCCGGGGCCACGAACCGCACGCCGGCCGCCCGGGCGACGGCGAGGTCCCGGCGCGGCTCCGCCTGGTCGGCGCGGGCGCGCAGCCCGGCCCACCGCCGCTCGCTCACCCCCGGCAGCGGCGGCCCGTCCTCCCGCAGCCGCCGCGCCGCCTCCCGGGGCCCCAGCTCCCGCACCCAGCGCCCGCCCGTCTCGTCGCCGGGCTCGAGGACCCGTGTGAGGAAGACCCGGTCGAGCAGCGCCTCGTCGTGATCGGGACCGGCGGTCACGCCGGCGCCCCGATGGCCATCGGCACGCCCCGGGGCACCCCGGTGCGCAGTTGCAGCGCGAGGGCGACGTCGCCGGCGGTGGGCCGGTCGTGCCCGGCGAGATCGGCGACGGTCCAGGCGACGCGCAGGACGCGGTCGAGGCCGCGGGCGGAGAGCACACCCCGCTCCAGACCGCGCTCCGCCTCGTCCAGCGCACCGGGCGCCGCCTGCCACCGGCTGCGCAGCTCCCGGCCGGGGACCTCGCCGTTGGTGCGCCAGGGGGTGCCGGCGAGACGGGCGGCGGTGCGGTCGCGGGCCGCCCGCACCCGGTCGGCGACCGTCGCCGTGGACTCCCCTCGGGCACCGCGCGCCGTCAGCTCCGTGCGCGTGACGCGGTCCACCTCGACCCGGAGGTCCACCCGGTCGAGCAGAGGGCCGGACAGCCTCGCCTGGTAGCGCCGGATCGCCGAGGGCGGGCACTCGCACAGGCTGTCCCGCTGCGAGAAGCGCCCGCACGGGCAGGGGTTGGCGGCGAGGACCATCAGGAACCTGGCCGGGAAGCGCACGACGCCGGCGCTGCGCGCGATGACGACGTGCCCGGACTCCAGGGGCTGGCGCAGGGCGTCCAGCGCCTGGGTACTGAATTCGGGCGTTTCGTCCAGAAAGAGAACCCCTCGGTGGGAGAGCGAGACAGCGCCGGGACGGGCGACGCCGTGGCCGCCGCCGACGAGAGCCTGCATGGTCGCGGAGTGGTGCGGCGCGCAGTAGGGGGCCGTGTCGACCAGGGGCTTGCCGGGGGGCAGCAGCCCGGCGACCGAGTGCACCGCCGTCACCTCCAGGGACTCCTGTCGGGTGAGGCGGGGCAGGACGGCGGGCAGCCGCTCCGCCAGCATCGTCTTTCCGGCGCCGGGCGGTCCCTCCAGGAAGAGGTGGTGGCCGCCTGCCGCGGCGACCTCCACCGCCGTGCGCGCCGAGAGCTGGCCCACCACGTCGGCCAGGTCGTGGCCGTGGTCCTGCTGTGCCGCCCCGGCGCTGTGCATCCCGGTGGCCGCGCCCGTGCCGGGCACGCGCAGGCCGGCCAGCAACGGGTCGGGGCGTCCCTGCTGGTCGGGTTCCTCCTCCGGTACGGGCTCGTCGGCGAGGATCGCGATCAGCTGGCGCAGGCTGCGCACGCCCAGCACCGACACCCCGGGTACCAGCGACGCCTCGGCGGCGGCGCACTCGGGGACGACGACCTGGTCGTAGCCGGCGTCGGCCGCGGCCAGCACCGCCGGGAGGATGCCCCGCACGGGCCGCACCCGGCCGTCCAGACCCAGTTCGCCGATCATCACGATGTCGGCGAGCACCCGCGGGTCGATGCGCTCTCCCGCGCCCAGCACGGCCGTGGCGACGGCGAGGTCGAATCCGCTGCCGCTCTTGGGTACGGAGGCCGGGCTGAGGCCGACCGTGAGCTTCTTCTGGGGCCACTCCGCCCCCGAGTTCACCACCGCCGCCCGGACCCGGTCGCGGCTCTCGGTCAGGCTCTTGTCCGGCAGGCCCACCAGGGTGAACGCGGCGACGCCCGGCTCGAGGTCGGCCTGGACCTCGACGACCACACCCTCGACACCCACCAGTGCCACCGCGCACGTCCGCGCGAACCCCATCACGCCACCCCCCGCACGTGCTCGACGACGGGGGCGCCGCGCCGCCGCAGCAGGACGCCGACCAGGTCGATGCGGACACCGCCGGGCGGTGCTCCGCCGTGGCTGTGGATCCAGTGCCGGGCGAGCTGCCGCAGCCGCTCGGCCTTGTCGGGGCCCACCGCGGCCATCGGGTGCTCGAAGCCGCCGCCCCTGCGGGTCTTCACCTCGCAGACGACCAGGACGTCCCCGTCCCGGGCCACGATGTCGATCTCTCCGGTCCTGCCACTGCGCCAGTTGCGCTCCAGGACCGTCATCCCGGCCTCGGTCAGCCGGCGCGCGGCGAGCGTCTCGCCGTACCTGCCCATCGCACCTCGTGCGTTCATGTCGGCACCACCTCCGGCGCCAACGGTCACGCATCCCGGCCGACGGATGTGATCTTGGTGAGCTACTCGGAGGTTGTGGAAAACTCCGTCACCCGCCGGGGTGAGCCGTCCTCGTCACCGACGGCGTGCCCACACCCCCGTCACCCGCTCGGCAGCTCCAGATCGCTCTTGTTGAGCTCCTCGATGTTCACGTCCTTGAAGGTGAGAACCCGCACCTGCTTGACGAACCGGGCCGGCCGGTACATGTCCCACACCCAGGCGTCGGCCATGGACACCTCGAAGAACACCTCGCCCTGGACGGAGTGCACCTGCATCTCGTAGTCGTTGGTGAGGTAGAAGCGCCGCTCGGTCTCGATCACGTATTTGAACAGACCGACGACATCGCGGTACTCCCGGTAGAGCTTCAGCTCCATCTCGGTCTCGTACTTCTCGAGGTCCTCGGCGCTCATGGCATGTTCCCCTTCAGCCGTGCGATCCCCCCATTGTGCGCCAGTCCGGGGATCCCCTAGACGATTTCGGTGTCCAGGATCACCGGCCCGGCGGGGGGACCTTCGTCGAGCAGCGTGCGCAGCAGCTCGGCGAGTCTGGTCGGATACACCGTCTCATGTGCCCGGGCCAGTTCCCGACACGTCCACCAGCGCGCTCCGGCGACGCTGAGCCGCTCCAGCTCCGTCAGGGCCAGGGCGGCGGTCGTCGTCTGCGCCGTACGGGCCAGGTAGTACCACTCGTCCTGGTCCCAGCGCCGTCCCGCGAACGGGAAGGAGCACCGGCGCTGCCACAGCACCGGGCCGAGCTCGACCTCGGTGATGCCGGTCTCCTCCGCGAGTTCCCGCAGGGCGGCCTCCGCACGGGTCTCGCCGGCCTCGACTCCGCCGCCGGGCGTGAACCACCAGTCGTCGGCCGGGTCGTCCGGCTCGTGGCCGTGCAGCAGGAGGATCCGGTCGTCGGGGTCGAGGAGGACGACGCGGGCGACCTCGCGCAGCCCGCCCTCGTACGTGTCCTGCCCGGCCGGCGTCACGTCAGCGGGCACCGGCGGGCTCCGTCCCGGTGCGTGCCCGCGCGGCCGCGGCCCGCTTGGCGAGCGGACCGTACGCGGCCCCGCCGAGGATCAGCGCGGCACCGGCGATCACCAGGCCGGCGACCGTGCGCAGCGGGCCGGGGGCGGAGAGGCCGCCGAGCGTCTCGAAGCCGCTGGGACGCTCCAGCATGCCGTTCATGGGCCACACGACGGCGTCGACCCGGGCCTGGACCGCGCCGCGCGACACGGACCCGTCGGCCGCGTCGGTGAGGTGGGCGGAGGAGTCGACGGAGCCGTGCCGTTCGTCGCCGAGCAGGAACAGGCGGCCCTCGGGCACCGTCACGGTCGGGAAGGAGCTGCTCTCGGCGGAGCCGTCCCCGACGAGGTACGGCTCGTCGATCTCCTTGCCGTTGACCTTCAGCTTGCCGTTCTGGCAGCAGGAGACGGTGTCACCGCCGACGGCGACGACCCGCTTGATCACCGGGGCGTCGGCCCAGGAGGCGTCCTTGAAGACGACCACGTCGCCGCGGCGGACGTCGGAGCCGTCGACGCGCTCGGCCAGCACCCGGTCGCCGGCGCCGATCGTGGGCGACATCGACGTGGTCGGCACGGTGTAGGGCCGGTAGACCACCGCTCCCCAGGCGAAGCCGCCGAGGAACAGGACCATGCCGAGCGCGACGGCCACGTTCGACAGCCGCTGCCCGGTCCTGCCGGCCGCCCGGCCCGTGCTCGCGCCACCGCCGCGCGGAGACGTACGCGTCGTGCTCTCGCCACCCATGGGTCCGCACCCTACCCGGCGGTACCCGGCGCGGTCAGCCCCGTCGCGCGGCGGTACGCACGGCGCAGCCGACCCGCGGAGAGCCGCTCAGCGGCTCTGGGTCGCCGCCTCGATCCGCCTGCGGCGCCACAGCACCAGCGGCACGGCCGCGGCGAGCGCGGCTCCCTGGGGCGCGACCGACAGGACGCGGGCCGCCGCGGCCTGGTCGTTGAGCCCGACCTGGTCGAAGGTCTCGGGCACCGGAAGGGTGGCCCAGTGGTTGATCGGCCAGGCGACGACGATGGCCCGTCCGATGACCTCCTTGACCGGCACCATGCCCTGGTGCTTGTCGGAGGTGTTGTAGCGGGAGTCACGGCTGTTCTGCCGGTGGTCACCCATGACCCAGATGTGTCCCTCGGGGACCGTCACCTTGAACTGGCCGCCCTGTTCGTCCATGCTGCACGGCGTGTTGCCGGGGTAGACGTACGGCTCGTTCAGCGCCTTGCCGTTGACTTTCAAGGGGCCGGTGCCCCGGCATTCGACGGTGTCGCCGCCGACGCCGATGACCCGCTTGATCAGGTCCTTCTCCTCCACGGACGGCATCAGGCCGATCCAGCTGAGGAACGTCTGAAGGGGGTTCGGCTCCTGGGTGGGCTCGCCTGCCAGCCAGTTGTCGGGGTCGTGGAAGACCACGACCTCACCGCGCTCGGGCTCGGAGCCGAACCACGGCGTCAGCTTGTCGACGAGGACCCGGTCACCCTCGGTGAGGGTGTTCTGCATCGAGGCCGACGGGATCGAGAACGCCTGCACCAGGAACGTCTTGATCAGCAGCGCCAGCACCAGCGCGATGCCGATCAGGATGGGCAGCTCCTTCCAGAAGGAGCGTTGCTTCGCCGGCTTCCCGGGAGGCGGCGGCGTACCGCCCCGTCCGTCGCCGCCGACGCCCTCGTCGCCGCTGCCGCCGTTGCCGTACCGACCGTCCGTCACCGCGCTGTCCTCGATCGCCGCGGGGTCATTCCCTGAGGTAGGGGCGCCGTCCGTGGCAGGGTCGGCCGCGTCCACGGGGCGTCCGCGGTCCTCCTCGCCTCCGTGTCCGGACCGTGCGCCAACCGCCACATCCCCCACGCCAACTCCTCACTCCGTACCGCCGCCTGCGCCATCCGCGGCGCAGGCCCACCACTCCCATAACGAGCGGGAGTTCCGCAGGGGTCGGGAGCTGGACCATCTCGTTCGCATCGTAGGGGGCAACCCTATGCGACGCGGTGGCGGCAGTGGTCGACCCGGCACCCGCGTCGGTCACCGAGGCATAGGCTTCCGGCTCCTCCAGCGTGGCCCAGTGGTCGAACGGCCAGGCGATGACCATGGCCCGGCCCACCACCTCGTCCTCGGAGACCGTGCCGGAGTCGGTCTCCTGGTGGGTCCGGGAGTCGGCGGAGTTGGAACGGTGGTCGCCCATGACCCACAGCCGCCCCTCGGGGACGGTCACGTCGAAGGCGTCCTTGGACGGCACGTCGCCGGGATACAGGTAGTCCTCTCGCAGCGGGACTCCGTTGACGGTCACCCGGCCCTGCGCGTCGCAGCACTTGACGCGGTCGCCGCCGACGCCGACGACCCGCTTGATCAGGTCCTTCTCGTCGTCGGAGGGCAGCAGGCCGATGAAGGCCAGGCCCTGTTTGATCTGCTTGACGACGACCGGGTCGTCCTTGGTGGGGGTCTGCTCCTCCTGGAGCCAGCCGCCGGGGTCCCGGAAGACGACGACATCGCCGCGCTGCGGCTGCGAACCGAACCACGGGGTGAGCTTGTCGACCAGGACGCGGTCGCCGATCTGGATCGTCTGCTCCATCGAGCCCGACGGGATGACGAACGCCTGGACGAGGAAGGTCTTCAGGACGAGCGCTATCAGGACGGCGACGCCGACCAGGAGCGGTATCTCCTTGACCGCGCTGCGCCTGCGGCGTCGTTTGACCTTGCGTTGCAGCTTGCGCCGCTCCGCGCGGGTACGGCCGCCCGCCGGGCCGCCCGCGCGCCGGGTGCCGGTGGGCAGCAGGTTCTCCGCGGGGCTGCTGGGGGCTCCGCGGGGCTTGCCGCGGTTACCCATCGGCGCCCTCCGCCTCGGGCACGCGCGCGTAGGCACCGGGACGGTCGAGCTCCGTGGCGTGGCCGAAGGGCCAGACGATCCAGTCGGCGCGGCCGATCACCCTGTCCTCGGGGATCATGCCGCCGCCGGGCGAGCCCAGGCGGTCGCGCGAGTCGCTGGAGTCGCCGCGGTGGTCGCCGAGGACGAAGAGCCTGCCGTCGGGCACCACGACGTCGAAACGCACCGTGGAGGGACGGTCGCCGGGGTACAGGATGGTCGACTCGTCGACCGGCCGGCCGTTCACCCGGACCCTCCCCTCCTTGTCGCAGCAGACCACATGGTCGCCGCCCACACCGACAACGCGTTTGATGTAGTCGCCGTGCCCGAAGTACCCGGTGCCGTCGAACACCACGACGTCGCCCCGCCGCGGCCGGTCACCGAAACGGTACGCCACCTTGTTTACGAGAACGCGGTCGCCGATCCTCAATCCGGGCTCCATGGAGCCGCTGGGAATCCGGAACGGCTTCAGCACGAACGTGGAGAGCAGCAGCAGGAACAGCAGGAGGACCAGCAGGCCCAGGGTGATCCGCCCGCCCGGCACCCACTCGGCGAGGCCGTCCGCCAACGCGAAACGCGACCGTCCCTCCCGTTCCTCCGGGCCCGAGGGCTCCTCGGGTGCGGAAGGGCGGGGGGAGCGGTCGCGCTCCGTCTGCTGTGCTGCGGTGTCCATCGGGGCCAGATGCTATCCGGCCCCGGGGACGCGCCGGAGAGCGCTCAGTTCTCGCGCTTCTCCTTGATCTTCGCGGCCTTGCCGCGCAGCTCGCGCAGGTAGTACAGCTTGGCGCGGCGGACGTCACCCTTGGTGACGAGCTCGATCTTCTCCACGATCGGGGTGTGCACCGGGAAGGTGCGCTCGACGCCGACGGAGAAGGAGACCTTGCGGACCGTGAAGGTCTCGCGCACGCCGGCACCCTGGCGGCGGATCACGACGCCCTTGAACTGCTGCACACGGGAGCGGTTGCCCTCGATGACGCGGACGTGCACGTTGACCGTGTCGCCCGGGCGGAAGGCGGGGACGTCGCTGCGCAGCGACGCGGCGTCGACGGTGTCGAGCAGGTGAGACATTTCGTCTGCTTTCCTCGCTGATGCCACAGGTCATCAACGGAATCTCGGTGTTTCGGGATCGGGGTCGCGCGCGTCGGGGCGGGCGTCGTGTCCCCCTGTGGCAGGGGCGCACGCCGGACGGACGCACAACAGCGGCCTATTGTTCCACGTCGTCGGTCCTGCGCCAAAATCGGCCGTACGGCTCCCCCGCCGGGTCCGGTGCCCAGCCCAGGATGGAGAGCATCTCGCGGTCCTTCTTGTCGAAGGCCTTGGGATCGCACCGCTCGATCAGGTCGGGGCGGTGGGCGGTCGTCCGCTTCAGCGCCTCGTCCCGGCGCCAGCGGGCGATCTTCCCGTGGTGGCCGCTGAGCAGCACGTCCGGGATGCCGCGGCCACGCCACTGGGGCGGCTTGGTGTAGACGGGCCCCTCCAGGAGGTTCGCCATGGCGCCGGGGGCGAAGGAGTCGTCCCGGTGCGACTCGGCGTTGCCGAGCACGCCGGGCAGCAGCCGCGCCACGGCCTCGGTGACGACGAGGACGGCCGCCTCGCCGCCGGCGAGGACGTAGTCGCCGATGGACACCTCGTGGACGGGCATGCGGCCGGCGTACTCGTCGATGACGCGGCGGTCGATGCCCTCGTAGCGGGCCGGGGTGAAGATCAGCCAGGGTCGCTCGGAGAGGTGGACGGCGAGTTCCTGGGTGAACGGCCGGCCGCTGGGCGTGGGCACGATGAGCGCGGGCTCGCCGGAGCCCGTCTCGTAGCCGTCGGCCAGGACGGCGTCGAGGGCGTCGCCCCACGGCTCGGTCTTCATGACCATGCCGGGGCCGCCGCCGTACGGAGTGTCGTCGACGGTGTTGTGCCGGTCGTAGGTCCAGGACCGCAGGTCGTGGACGTGCACGTCGAGCTGTCCACGCGCGCGTGCCTTGCCGACCAGCGAGACGTTCAGCGGTTCCAGGTACTCGGGGAAGATCGTGACGACGTCGAGCCGCATCTACGCCTCTTCCTCGCGGGACGAGGCGATCTCGGCACGGTCGTCGATCAGTCCCGGCGGCGGGTCGATGACCGCCCGCTGCTCCTCCAGGTCGATCTCGGTGACGATCTCCGCCACGAACGGCACGTAGACCTCGCTGCCGTCGGCGCGCTCCACGACGAACAGGTCCTGCGTGGGCAGGTGGGAGATCTCGGTGATCCGGCCCACCTGTGTGCCGTCGGTGAGGACCACATCGAGGTCGATCAGCTGGTGGTCGTAGTACTCGTCCTCCTCCTCGGGCAGCTCGTCGGGGTCGACCTCGGCGATCAGGAGGGTGTTGCGCAGCGCCTCGGCGGCGGTGCGGTCGCGCACGCCCTCGAAGCGCAGCAGGAGACGGCCGCTGTGGACGCGGCCGGTCTCGATGGTCAGCGGGCCGGCCTCGGCCGGGTCCGTGGCCAGGACGGCACCGGGCGCGAGCCGCAGCTCCGGCTCGTCGGTGCGCACTTCGACGGTGACCTCGCCCTTGATGCCATGGGCGCGGCCGACGCGAGCGACTACCAGCTGCACTGTGCTTGATCTCCTGTCATACGACCGGCTCTGCGACTCCTGCGACCGGCTCCACGACTCGTACGGGCTGCTCCACGACGTCGGGCCGGGGACGGCCGTCACGGCCCTCCCCGGCCCGAGCCGGTGTGTTGCGAAGCGTCAGCGGACGTCGTCCACGTCGACCAGGTCGACGCGGACACCGCGACCGCCGATGGCGCCCACGACGGTGCGCAGTGCGCGCGCGGTGCGGCCGTTGCGGCCGATCACCTTGCCGAGGTCCTCCGGGTGGACCCGGACCTCGAGCACGCGTCCGCGGCGCAGGTTGCGCGAGGCGACCTGCACATCGTCAGGGTTGTCGACGATGCCCTTCACGAGGTGCTCGAGAGCCTCCTCGAGCATGCTCAGGCCTCGGCGCCGGACTCGGCCGCGGCCTCGTCCTTCTTCTCAGCCTTCTTCTTCTGGGTGATCGCCTCACCCTTGCCCTCGTCGTCGCCGCCGAGCGCCTCGAAGGACGGACGGGCCGGCTTCTCGGCCGGCTGCAGCAGCGGCGCCGGGGCGGGCTCGCCCTTGAACTTCTGCCAGTCGCCGGTCTTCTTCAGGATGGCGAGCACGGGCTCGGTCGGCTGGGCGCCGACGGAGAGCCAGTACGCCACCCGCTCGGAGTCGACCTCCATCACCGACGGGTTGTACGTCGGGTGGTACTTGCCGATCTCCTCGATGGCCCGGCCGTCACGGCGGGTACGGGAGTCGGCGACGACGATGCGGTAGTGAGGCGAACGGATCTTGCCCAGACGCTTCAGCTTGATCTTGACTGCCACGGGAGTGGGTTCTCCTGGATTTGACGTGGTTGGGCACGGCGAGAGAGCCGCGTGGGGTTGCGGTACCCGAGTGCCCGATGGACGCGTCAGCCGGAGGAGAGAGGGGTCCTGTGCGGCTGTCGAGTACAGCTAGCCATTGTGCCATACCCCACGGGTGGCCTCCGCCCGGGGGCGGCGGGGGCCACCCCCGGGCACGCGACCGGGAGCGCGACCGGCAGCCACGAGATGCCGGTCGCTCGTCAGCCCGCCGCCGCGCCGACCACCTCCGGGATGCGGAACGGCTTGCCGCAGCCGCCGCACACGATCGGGGCCTGGGCCAGGACGGACGGGACGACCCGTACGTTGCGGCCGCAGTCGCAGACGGCCTTCACGCGCACCCCGCCGCCGGAGGAGCCGTGCCGGGCGGCCGGACCGCGGAAGGTGCGGGCCGAGTCCGTCTCCGTGGCGGCGGTGTGGGCCTTCAGGGCGCGCTGGAGGCGTTCGATCGTGGGGCGGTAGCGGCGCTTCGCCTCGGGGCTGAGCGTGACCAGGGAGAAACCGCTGCTCGGGTGCGGCTCCTCGGGATGGTCCAGGCCCAGCTCCTCGGCGATCGCGAGGAACCGTCGGTTGTGGTAGCGGCCGGCGCGGGAGGTGTCGCGGACTCCGCGCGCTGCGGCGATGCCGTGGACTGCCTCATGGAGCAGTCGCTCGAAGGAGAGCTCGTGCCCGCAGGCGGACGACGACTCTCCGATCAGGGACTCGGGCGCGGCAAGATCGGGCAGCTCGGGGTGGTGCCGCTGAATGTCGGCCCACGCCTGCGCCAGCTCTGCGGCGAGAACAGGTGGTGTCGTGCTCACGTAATGACAACGAGCCGGGGTGCCGCTGTGTTCCTATTCCGGGGCATCCCAAATAATTTGCTCGTACCCGTCAGTTTTCGTTGATGCGTCCCGACGAGGGCGGGTGCGCTGATCTGCGGAGAAGCCTCGCAGCTCGTACCAAGGTGGTGCGTAGTTCACCGTACGCGCCCGCGCGTAGGCCGCCTACGCGCGCCGGTGTGGGGGTGGGCGGCCGGTGCGCAAGAGGCGTTTCGGCCGCGTCCGCCGCGGAAGGGCCCCGCTCTAGTAAGCGCGCGCGACGACGGCGACGTTACCGGGTGCGTCGTCGGCGTCCGGCACCGACCCGTCCTCGGCGACCAGACACCGTACGGTCACCGCGTGCTCGGCCAGCCTGGCCTCGCCTTCCTCGCCGAGCACCGCCCAGGGCAGGCGGGCCCAGCCGCCCGCCGCGGCGGCCTCGACCGCCTCCTCGGCCGAGGACACGTCCGAGGTGAGCGCCTCCCGCCGTTCACGGGACTGGCGCAGCAGCAGCGCCTGGTCCTCCTCCAGGACGGTGGGCAGCAGCTCGGTGAGCGCCTCCAGGGGCACCGGCTGCTTGCCCCCGGGGATGCGCCGCACCAGCGTGGCCGTGCCGCCCTGAAGGTCACGGGGGCCCAGCTCGACGCGTACGGGCACGCCCTTGAGCTCCCAGTCGACCGCGCGGCGCCCGAAGGGGGTGTCGGTGCGGTCGTCGACCCGCACGCGCAGGCCCGCCGCCGTCAGCCGGTCGCCGAGCTCGCGGACCTTGGCCAGAACCGCCTCCTCGCCCTTGACCGCGAGGACGACCACCTGGACGGGGGCCAGCCGGGGCGGCACCCGCAACCCGCTGTCATCACCGTGCGACATGATCAGGCCACCCACCATGCGCGTGGAGGACCCCCAGGAGGTCTGCCAGACGTACTCCTCGCGCCCGTCCTTCGACAGGTACCGGGTGTCGAACGCCTTGGCGAAGTTCTGGCCCAGCTCGTGGCTGGTGCCCATCTGGAGCGCCTTGCCGTCGCCCATCATCCCCTCCAGCGTGAGGGTGTTGACCGCGCCGGCGAACCGCTCGCTCGCGGTCTTGCGGCCGGGCACGACGTCGATGCCGAGGACGTTCACCATGAAGTCGGCGTACACCTCCCGGTGGATGTACGCGGCGTAGTCCCGGGCGTCCTCGTAGGTGGCGTGGGCGGTGTGGCCCTCCTGCCAGAGGAATTCACTCGTCCGGAGGAAGACGCGGGGGCGCATCTCCCAGCGCACCACGTTCGCCCACTGGTTGATCAGCAGGGGCAGGTCGCGGTAGCTCTGCACCCACTTGGCGAAGTACTCGTTGACGATCGTCTCCGAGGTGGGCCGGACCACGACCGGCTCCTCCAGCTGCTTGCCCCCGCCGTGCGTGACGACGGCCAGCTCGGGCGCGAAGCCCTCGACGTGCTCGGCCTCCCGGGTCAGATGGCCCTGCGGGATGAACAGCGGGAAGTAGGCGTTGTCGGCGCCGGCGGCCTTGATCCGGGCGTCCAGCTCCTGCTGCATGCGCTCCCACAGCGCGTACCCGTACGGGCGGATGACCATGGTGCCGCGCACCGGCCCGTTGTCGGCCAGTTCGGCCTTGCCGATCAGGTCCTGGTACCAGCGCGGGAAGTCGTCCGCCCTGGGCGTGAGCACGGGTGCCTTGGCCATGGCGCGATGGTACGGGCCCAGGTTGCCGGAATGTGAAATCTCGCCATGTGGCCGGGGATCGGGCAAACCGGCCCCCGCTACCACTGGACGGCACGGCGAGCCCGGAGTTTCCTGGCATACGGGGGGAGTGCGAGCGAGACGCACGGGGGCCACGGAACTCGGGCACAACGGCAACAACTTGCGAGAACTCTCGTCGATTGGGGCGCTTTCCTATGACACCTGTGCTCGTGCGGCAGCACGCCACTCACGCCGGGGCGGCGCCCCGCGTGGACCTGCGTGCACGCGCGCGTGACTGGTCCGAGATACAGGAGCGGATGCTCGTACCGCTCTACGAGGCCGTCTACGAGCGACTCGACGTGGGCTCCGGCACCCGGCTGCTGGGGCTGGGCTGCGGCTCCGGGCTGGCCCTGCTGATGGCCGCCTCACGGGGCGCCGAGGTCACCGGTGTCGACACCGGCGGCCCGGAACGCCTGGCCCTGGCGCGGGAGCGGCTGACCCCGCCCGCGTGGGACACCGACCCGCGCGCCGGCAGCAGGGTCGTGGAGGGCTCCCCGCGCGACGCGGCCGACCCGCAGGCCCCGGCGTTCACGGTGGTGACCGCCTTCGAGCCCATCGGGTGTCTGGCGGGCGACTCGGAGGGGCTGGGCGAGTTGCTCGCCCAGGCGACGCCGCTGGCCGAGCGCGGGGCGCCGGTGGTGCTGGCCGGCTGGGGCCCGCCGGAGCGGTGCGCGACGACGTCCGTGCTGCGGGTGGCCACCAAGCTGGCGGACCCGCTGCGCAGCGCCGGCAGCTGGCGCCCCGCGCTCCGCGACGACCTGGAGGAGGTCGCCCAGCGGGCCGGTCTGCGGCCGGACGGCTCGGGCCGGGTGGCGTGCCCCTTCGGCTACGCCGACGTCGACAGCGCGGTGCGCGGGCTGCTGTCGACGGGACTGTTCGACGCGGCGATCGCGGCGACGGACGGGGAGCAGGTGGACAAGGAGCTGACGGAGGCCCTCCATCCGCATCAGCGGCCGGACGGGACGGTGTGGATGCCGACCGTGTTCCGCTACCTGATCGCCCGCACTCCCTGAGGAGCATCGCGTCCGCGCGGACGCGCGCGGGTGGGCGGCAGAGGCCGGCGTGGGGCGCCGGTTCCCCCGGCGGGCCGGGGCGCCTAATCTGATCCCCCCTGCGGGGATCGAACACCTCTGCGTACAGGAGCCGTTGTGCCGCACCGCAAGACCGCCCGGCGTCTCGCCACGCCCGTCGCCGTCCTCGCCCTGGCCCTGACCGCGTGCGGGGGCGGCGAGGACTCCGCCGACGGCAAGGGCGCCGGGAGCACGGCCGGCGCACGGGCCGCGGCCTCGCCGTCCGGTCCGGCCGCCTCCGGCGGTGTGCGGGCCGACGGCGAGAGCGCGACGGGCACGGTCGCCGAGGCACCCGGCGAGGTCCGCTACGCGGTCGTCGCGGAGAAGGTCGACGTCGGCACCGAGGCGGAGGCCGCGAAGGCCGTGGCGGACCCCGCGGACGCCGAGGGCAAGGTGCCCGCCGTCGCACACGTGCGGTACACCCACCGGGGCGGGCCGGCCCTCACCGACGGCTCCGGGGTGCGGGCCGGCACCGCGGTCTTCGCCGACGGACGGCCCGGCGCGGTTCTCGTCGGCGCCGCCGAGGACGCACCGGGCTGCGAGGACCCCTACGAGGTCAAGAGCTGGAAGCGGGGCGAGAGCCACGTCTTCTGCGAGACGTACCTCGTTCCCGCCGACGCGCGGAGCATCGAGGTGCACTGGTCGCAGGAGGGCGGCGAGCCGCACATCTGGACGTTCGCGAGGTCCTGACCGGCCGCGCAAGCGCTCCCACGTCATCGGGGGCGCCCCTCGCCGCTCGGCGAGGGGCGCCCCCGATTGTCGTACCGGCAGGGCCGTCAGCCCATGAACTTCTTGAACTCGTCCGGCAGCTCGAAGTCCTTGCCGCCCTGCTGCGGCAGGTTGAACGCGCCGCCGCCCTGCGCGGCGGCGGCCCGCCGGGCGGCCTCGTCCTGCTCCTGCTGCTTGCGCTTCATCGGGTTGCCGGAGCGCTGCTTGCCCTTGGCCTTCTTCTGCTGCTTCTTCTGCCGGCCGGGGCCGCCCCCCATGCCCGGCATCCCCGGCATGCCGGGCATACCGCCGCCCTGGGCCATGCGGGACATCATCTTCCGGGCCTCGAAGAACCGCTCGACCAGGCCCTTGACCGCGCTGACATCGACACCGGAACCCTTGGCGATACGGGCCCGGCGGGAGCCGTTGATGATCGTCGGGTCCTGGCGCTCGCCCGGGGTCATCGACTTGATGATCGCGGCCGTGCGGTCGACGTCCCGCTCGTCCAGGTTGTTGATCTGGTCCTTGATCTGGCCCATGCCGGGCAGCATGCCGAGCAGCTTGGAGATGGAGCCCATCTTCCTGACCTGCTCCATCTGGGCCAGGAAGTCGTCCAGGGTGAAGTCCTGGCCCTTCTTCGACGCCAGCTTGGAGGCCATCTTCTCGGCCTCTTCCTGGCTGAACGTCTTTTCCGCCTGCTCGATCAGGGTGAGCAGGTCACCCATGTCGAGGATGCGGGAGGCCATCCGGTCCGGGTGGAAGGCGTCGAAGTCGTCGAGCTTCTCACCGGCCGACGCGAACATGATCGGCTTGCCGGTGACCTGGCGGATCGACAGGGCCGCACCACCGCGGGCGTCACCGTCGAGCTTGGACAGCACCACGCCGTCGAAGCCGACGCCGTCGCGGAACGCCTCGGCGGTGTTGACCGCGTCCTGACCGATCATCGCGTCGACGACGAAGAGGATCTCGTCGGGCGAGACCGCGTCCCGGATGTCCGCGGCCTGCTGCATCATCTCCTGGTCGATGCCCAGACGGCCCGCGGTGTCCACGATCACGATGTCGTGGACCTTGGCCTTGGCGTGCTCGATGGAGTCCTTGGCGACCTTGACCGGGTCACCGACGCCGTTGCCCGGCTCGGGGGCGTAGACCGCCACGCCGGCGCGCTCGGCGACGACGCTGAGCTGGTTCACGGCGTTGGGGCGCTGGAGGTCGGCGGCGACCAGCACCGGCGAGTGGCCCTGGTCCTTGAGCCACTTGCCGAGCTTGCCCGCGAGGGTGGTCTTGCCGGCGCCCTGGAGGCCGGCCAGCATGATCACGGTCGGGGGCTGCTTGGCGAAGCGCAGCCGCCGGGTCTCGCCGCCGAGGATGGTGATCAGTTCCTCGTTGACGATCTTCAGGACCTGCTGCGCGGGGTTCAGCGCCTTGGAGACCTCGGCGCCGAGGGCACGCTCCTTGACGTTCTTGATGAACGTCCGGACGACGGGCAGGGCCACGTCCGCCTCGAGGAGGGCGATGCGGATCTCGCGGGCCGTGGCGTCGATGTCCGCTTCGGACAGCCTGCCCTTACCCCGGAGGGACTTAAAGGTGGCTGACAAGCGATCGGAGAGAGTATCGAACACGGCGGCGTAGGTCCTCGCGTCGGCGGTGGTGTGGGTCGTCCTCCAGGGTATCGGGCCGCGCAAGCAAATCGTCCCCGCCCGCTCTGGAGAGCAAATCGTCCCCGCCCGCTAGCGAGAGCGGACGAGGACGGTACGGCCCCGCGGCGGTGGACAGCGGCAGGCACCCGTGAACGCACGGGTGACCGAGAGGTCACCCCCGCAGCGCCTCCTCCAGGGCCCCGGCCACCGCCGCGGCCTCCTCCCCCGGCAGGGGATCGCCTCCCGCGCGGGTGACGTAGAAGGCGTCGACGGCGTTCGCTCCCAGCGTCGAGACGTGGGCGCTGCGCACGCGCACCCCGGCCCGCTCCAGTGCCCGCCCGATGCGGAACAGCAGCCCGGGGGCGTCCTGGGCGCGGACCTCGAAGACCGTGGCGTGCCGGGAGGCCGCCGGGGCGACCGTCACGCGGGCCGGCGGTGCCACCACGCCCCGGCGGCGCGGGTAGGCGGCGTCCCGTTCGGCGAGTCGGCCGGCGATGTCGAGGGAGCCGTCCAGGGCACGGACGAGGTCGGAGCGCAGCCGGGCGGCCTGGGGCAGGGAGCCGTACTCGGCGGCGACCCGCCAGTCCAGCAGCAGCACCGATCCCTCCATGCCGTCGGGCAGCGGCAGGGCGCGCAGTCCGGCCGTGCGGACGGTCAGCCGGTGCACGGCCAGCACCCCGGCGACGGCGGGGAGCACGCCGGGCTGGTCGGGGACGGCGATCAGCAGCTCGACGCCCAGCGGTTCCTGGTCGTCGGCGGGCCGCTCGGTGTGGGTGCGCAGCGCCAGCACCGGCCCGCCGGTGCGGAGGGCTTCGACGGCGAGCCGTTCCTGCTCGGCGGTGGGAGCGGCGGTGGCGGGGGCCGGCGGGGGGTCTCCGGACAGCACCGCCGAGACGCGTTTCACCAGGTCGGCGACGAGTGATCCGCGCCAGGACGACCAGGCCGCGGGCCCGGTGGCCAGCGCGTCCGCCTCGGTGAGGGCGTGCAGCAGTTCCAGGGTGCCCTGCGTGCGGACGGCGTCGGCGACCGCGCGCACGGTGGCGGGGTCGTCCAGGTCGCGCCGGGTGGCGGTGTCGACGAGCAGCAGATGGTGGCGTACGAGGGTGGCCACGACGTCGACGTCGGCGCGGTCGAAGCCGATGCGGGCGGCGACGTCCCGGGCGATGGTCTCACCGGCCACGGAGTGGTCGCCGGGCCAGCCCTTGCCGATGTCGTGCAGCAGTGCGGCGACGAGCAGCAGGTCGGGCCGGTGCACCCGGCGGGTGAACGCGGAGGCCCGGACGGCCGTCTCGATGAGGTGCCGGTCGACGGTCCACACGTGCACGGCGTTGCGCTGGGGACGGCAGCGGACCCGTTCCCAGTCCGGCAGCAGCCGGGTGACCAGTCCCTCAGCCTCCAGTGCCTCCCACACCTCGACGGTGGGCGCGCCGGAGCCCAGCAGGGTCACCAGCTGTTCCCGGGCCTCGGCGGGCCAGGGGGTGGGCAGCGGGCGCACGGTGCCGGCGAGGCGCCGTACGGCGTGCAGCGAGAGCGGGAGCCCGGCCTGGGCGGCGGCAGCGGCGGCGCGCAGCGGGAGGACGGGGTCGCGTTCGGGCCGGGCGGTGCGGGCGAGCACCACCTCGCCGTCCTGTTCCACGACGCCCTCGGCGAGCGGCGACCGCTCCGCCGTGGGCCGGCCGCCGCCCCAGATGGCCCGCAGCCGCGGACGCGCCGACCGGGCCCGCAGTACGCGTCCGACCTCGCGCCAGGTGACGTCGCCGGCGTAGGAGACGACGCGGGCCGCCTCGTACACCTGCCGCAGCAGCGTGTCGGCGTCCAGCAGGCCGAGGTCGGCGGCCACCTGGTCCTGCTCCTGGAGGGCGAGCCGGTCGGTGGCCCGGCCGGTGGCCAGGTGGAGGGCGTCGCGGACGTCGAGCAGCCGGCGCCGGGCGTCGGCGAGGCCCTCGCGCGGGGCGTCGGCGAGCCAGGAGGCGGCGACGGCGCGCAGGGCGGTGGCGTCGCGCAGGCCGCCGCGGGCCTCCTTGAGGTCGGGTTCCAGCAGGTATTGCAGCTCGCCCTGGCGGGCGGCGCGCTCGGCGCACAGTTCCTTCAGTTCGGGCAGGCGTCTGGGGGCCTGGTTGCGCCAGTCGGCGAGGACGGCGGTGCGCAGGGCGGCGGTCAGGCCGAGATCGCCGGCGAGGTGGCGGGCGTCGAGGAGGCCGAGCTGGACCTTCAGGTCGTCCGCGGCGGTCTTGCGCGCCTCCGCCGGGGTGCGGACGGAGTGGTCGAGGGCCAGGCCGAGGTCCCACACCGGGTACCAGAGCCGGTCGGCGAGGGCGGCGACCGCCTTGTCGTCCGTGCCGTCGTGCAGCAGGAGCAGGTCGAGGTCGCTGCGCGGGGACAGCTCACCTCGCCCGTAGCCGCCGACGGCGACCAGGGACACGCCCCCCGGCGGGCCGGCCGCGGCGGCGAAGAGGCCGGCCAGCCAGGCGTCGGTCAGTCCGGCGAGGGCGGCGCGGCGCGGCGGCCCGGACCGCGCCCCCTCGGTGAGGAGGCGCAGCCGGGCCGCCGCATAGCCGCCGGGTCCCGAGTCCTCTGCTTCGTTCGTCACGTCCGTGCTCGTCACCCGGCGGCTCCTGTTCGTCGGTGGTGTCAGAGCGCGTCCGGGCCGCGCTCGCCGGTGCGGACCCGTACGGCCGTGTCGACCGGGACGGACCAGACTTTTCCGTCACCGATCTTGCCGGTGCGGGCCGCCTTGACGACGACTTCGATGAGCTGTTCGGCGTCGTCGTCCTCGACCAGCACCTCGATGCGGATCTTCGGCACCAGGTCGACGGTGTACTCGGCACCGCGGTAGACCTCGGTGTGGCCGCGCTGGCGGCCGTAGCCGCTGGCCTCGGTCACGGTCAGTCCGTGGACACCGAAGGCCTGGAGGGCCTCCTTGATCTCGTCGAGCCGGTGCGGCTTGACGACGGCGGTGATGAGCTTCATGCGTCCACCTTCTTGCTCTCGGCCTGGGCGGCGGGGGCGGTGACCGCGGTGCGGGCGGCACCGCCGCCGGCCCCGCTGAAGTCGTATGCGGTCTCGGCGTGGGCGGCCTGGTCGATGCCGCCGACCTCGTCCTCCTCGGAGGCGCGGAACCCGATGGTCTTCTGGAGGGCGAAGGCGAGGACCAGGGTCACCACGAAGGTGTAGCCCATGACCGCGAAGGCGCCGATGGCCTGCGAGACGAACTGGTCCCAGCCGCCGACGCCGCCGATCGCGAGGAAGCCGACCATGAGGGTGCCCAGGACACCGCCGACCAGGTGGACGCCGACGACGTCGAGGGAGTCGTCGTAGCCCAGCTTGTACTTGAGGCTGACGGCCCAGGAGCAGACGGCGCCGGCGACGACACCGATGAGCAGGGCGCCGAAGACGTTGACGCTGCCGCCGGAGGGGGTGATCGCCACCAGGCCGGCCACGGCACCGGAGCAGGCGCCGAGCGTGGTGAACGCGCCGTGGCGGATGCGCTCGTAGATCAGCCAGCCCATGACGGCGGCGGCGGTCGCCACCTGGGTGTTGATGGCCATCTGGGCGGTGGTGCCGTCGACGCCGAGTTCGGAGCCGGCGTTGAAGCCGAACCACCCGAACCACAGCAGGGCGGTGCCGAGCAGGACCAGCGGCATGTTGTGCGGGCGCATCGGGTCCTTCTTGAAGCCGATGCGCTTGCCGACGACGAGGACGGCGGCGAGTCCGGCCACACCCGCGTTGATGTGGACCGCGGTACCACCGGCGAAGTCGATCACGGCCGGGTCGAGGTCGGCGAGCCAGCCGCCGCCCCAGACCCAGTGGGCGACCGGGAAGTAGACCACGGTGACCCACAGGGCGATGAAGACCATCCAGGCGCCGAACTTGACGCGGTCGGCGAGTGCGCCGCTGATCAGGGCGGCGGTGATGACCGCGAACAGCATCTGGAAGAGGGAGAAGGCGAAGACCGAGATGTTCTCGCCGGCGAAGTTCTCCATCACGCTGTCGGCGTCGACGCCCTTGAGCCCGACCATGTCGAGATTGCCGATGAAGCCGCCGGAATCACCGCTGAAGGCGAGGGAGTGCCCGTAGAGGACCCAGAGGATGCTGACGATGCCCAGCGAGATGAAGGACATCATCAGCATGTTGAGGACGCTCTTGGAGCGCACCATGCCGCCGTAGAACAGGGCCAGCCCAGGCGTCATCAGCATGACGAGCGCTGCACTGATCAATACGAATCCGGTATCTGTGCCGTTCAATGCCGGTATCTCCTCGTCGTTGATACGGCCCCGTGCGGGACGCCTGAGCGGGTGAGGGGTGGGCCGGTTATGCGCCACGAGATTGGCGCAGCGCCGTTTCGGTGGACGCCCCTCGTTGTTTCGCCGCCGTGACGAAGACACCGGGTGTGTTACGCCTCGGTGAACTGCCGGATGCCGGGTCGCGCGATCGTTATCGTGGCGCAACCTGCACACGCAGGCCGGCCGCGGTCGGCCTTCCGATGACCTGGCATGGGGGAGCCGAGTCGGGCAGTTCGGGAGGGCCGGCCGCGGCCGGGGCTTGTGGGGGGGGCGGTCAGACCGCCTCGGCGGTCTCGGGCAGTTCCCCGGCGAGCCGCTCGGTGAGGTCCACGACCGCGGCGAGGTCGCCGAAGTCGCGTACGGCCGTGTCGACCGTCTTGCGGATGCGGGTGTTGACCCGCTCGGAGCGGACCTTCTTGGCGATGCCCATGGCCTCGGTGACGAGTGAGGTGCTCTGCTCGGGCTCGCGGCGCAGCAGGTGCACGGTGGCCATGCCGATCAGGTTCAGTGCGTACGACCGCTGGTGCTCGCGGTCGTCGGCGAACAGGTCCACGGCCCGGCGCATCAGCGGCTCGGCCAGGGAGGCGTAGGTGGGGCTGCGGCCGGCGACGTAGGCGAGGTCGCGGAAGGAGTGGCTGTTCTCGCCGTAGAGCTCGGCCTCGGAGAAGAAGCGGATCCAGTCGGGGTCCGGCTCGTCCCACTCGTCGGCCTCGGCGAAGGTGTCCTCGGCCATCCGCACGGCCCGCTTGCACCGGCCGGGCTGGCCCATGTTGGCGTAGGCGCGGGCCTCCATCGCATACAGCATCGACTGGGTGCGCGGGCTCGCGCAGTCCCGGCTGCCGTACTGCGCGAGGTGGATGAGCTCCAGGGCGTCCTCGGGGCGGCCGAGGTGGATCATCTGGCGGCTCATGCTGGAGAGGATGTACGAGCCGAGCGGCCGGTCCCCGGCCTCCTTGGCGGCGTGCAGGGCGAGGACGAAGTACTTCTGCGCGGTGGGCTGGAGTCCGATGTCGTACGACATCCAGCCGGCCAGCTCGGCCAGCTCGGCGGCGACCTTGAACAGCTTGGTGCGGGTGGGCCCGGACTGGGGCTCCTGGAGGAGGTCGGTGACCTCGTGCAGCTGGCCGACGACGGCCTTGCGGCGCAGCCCGCCGCCGCACTGGGCGTCCCACCGCCGGAACATCACGGTGGTGGACTCCAGCAGGTCCAGCTCGGGCTTGGACAGCCGGCCGCGCGCGCGGGTGGTGGGCGCCGGCTCCGGTTCGTGCCCCGGGGCCGGGGGGGTGGGGACGAGCCAGCGCTGCATGGGCTCGATGAGGGACGGGCCCGCGGAGAGGGCCAGCGAGGTCCCGAGGAAGCCGCGCCGCGCCAGCATCAGGTCGCTGCGCGAGAACTCGCTGAGCAGGGCCACGGTCTGCGGGCCCGTCCAGGGCAGGTCGACGCCGGTCGCGGACGGTGAGGGGCGGGTGGTGCGCAGGCCCAGGTCCTCGACGGAGACGACGACGCCGAAGCGCTCGGAGAACAGCTCGGACAGGATCCGGGGGATCGGCTCGCGCGGGTTCTCGCCGTCCAGCCAGCGGCGCACCCGGGAGGTGTCCGTGGAGATGTGGTTGGCGCCGAGCCGGCGCGCACGGCGGTTGACCTGGCGGGCCAGCTCGCCCTTTGACCAGCCGCTGCGCACGAACCAGGAGGTGAGCAGCTCATTGGGGCGCTTGTCAGCCGGCGTGGCGCTGCCGGCGCCCGTCCCGCTACCGCCGTTGCCGCTCACTGGAACGCCCCCATCCCTGCATCAGTGCCTGTCGCCGAGTGCGCCGGGCCCTAACAGAATGCCGGTGCCGGGGCCCTCCGTCCGCCGTTTCTCACCCTTCGAACGGAAAGCCGAGTTGCCTCAGGCATACCCACGCTTGCATGTGCCCCGAGGCGCCGTGCACACAAAGTAATCCTACGATCACCCCTCCAGCCATGGCGATCCCTGAATCGCCACCATTCGCCACCCCTTCGAATGAACTCACCCCGGTCGTCACGCGATTCACTTGACATAGGCCAACGGGGAGTGGATGCAGCGGTGCACACCTGGGGCGTGCATCGCCGCCCACGCAACCCGAGGTGCTTCCGGGCGCCGTCTGAACCGCGCGGTGCTGGGGAGGGGAAGAGAGTCGGAAACAGAGAGTCACGCCGCGCGTCCGCTGCGTAACCGCCGGTGCGTCGCACCCGTTGGAGGGGGTATGGGCTTCACGATCGGCAGCAGCTTCTCGATCGGCGGCAGTCGGGGCATCCGCGACCTCCGGGCCGGCGCGCGTCGCCGCGGCCGTTCGTCGGACTGCACCACCGTCGCCGAGTTCACCGGACTGTGGGGCTGGGACGTGGCTCCGGGTGCGCGGGCCGCCGCGGGCGTCTGCTCGTGCGGCCGGCGGGAGTGCCGGGCGCCGGGCGCGCATCCGCTGGAGTTCACGCCGGAGGTCCCCGCCGGGGCGACGCTGGACGAGGTGACCCGGGCGTGGGCCGAGGTGCCGGGCGCCTCCATCATGCTGCCGGTCGGGCGGACCTTCGACGTGATCGAGGTCGCCGAGTCCGCCGGGCGCCGGGCCCTGGCCCGGCTGGAGCGCATGGGTCTGCCCCTCGGCCCGGTCGCGGCGACCCCGCAGGGCCGCGCCCACTTCTTCGTCGCCCCCGGTGCCGCCGCCGAGCTGCCCCGGCTGCTCTACCGCATGGGCTGGGACACGCCGGCCACGCTGGATCTGGCCGGCCTCGGCCGGGGCGCGTACATCACGGCTCCGCCGTCCGACCGGGGTGGCGAGGGGCCGGTGCGCTGGCTGCGTCCGCCGGCCCTCGACTCGGCGACCAGGCCCCCGGAGGCCCGCCTGCTCCTGGGCACGCTCGCGTACGTGGCCCATCGGTCCCGGGTGTAGCGCGGCAGCACCGGCCCCGAGCCGTCCAGCGGTTCTCGCCCCCGCCGCCCCTACCCGTCCCATCCCCGGGGGCGCTGCCCCCGGACCCCCGCTCCTCAAACGCCGGAGAGGCTGACTCACCAGCCCGTCCGGCGTTTGAGGGCGAGGCCGTTCAGGCCGAAGCGGGGGTCTGGGGGCGGCAGCCCCCAGAAGGACGGGACGGGTAGGGGTGGCGGGGGCGAAGAAAGCCCCGCCCGGCACAGAGAAGCGCCCGTCCCCCCAAGAAGGAGGGCCCGGGCGCTTCCTCATGGACCGCCGGAGGCTCAGTCACCGATGAGGGCGTCCACGAACGCCTCCGGCTCGAACGGCGCCAGATCGTCGGCCCCCTCCCCGAGCCCGACCAGCTTCACCGGCACACCCAGCTCCCGCTGCACGGCGACCACGATGCCGCCCTTGGCCGTGCCGTCCAGCTTGGTCAGCACGATGCCGGTGATGTCGACGACCTCCGCGAAGACCCGGGCCTGGATCAGACCGTTCTGACCGGTGGTGGCGTCGAGCACGAGCAGCACCTCGTCCAGCGGCGCGTGCTTCTCCACGACCCGCTTCACCTTGCCCAGCTCGTCCATGAGCCCGGTCTTGGTGTGCAGCCGCCCGGCGGTGTCGATGAGGACGACGTCCGCACCGATCTCCTTGCCCTCCTTGACCGCGTCGAAGGCGACGGAGGCCGGGTCGCCGCCCTCCGGGCCGCGCACGGTGTGGGCGCCGACCCGCTCGCCCCAGGTCTGGAGCTGATCGGCGGCGGCGGCACGGAAGGTGTCGGCTGCGCCCAGCACGACACTGCGGCCGTCGGCGACCAGGACCCGGGCGAGCTTGCCGGTCGTGGTGGTCTTGCCGGTGCCGTTGACCCCGACGACCATCACGATGCCGGGCTTGCTGGTCTCGGGCTCGGTCTTGACCGTGCGGTCCAGGTCGGCGCCGACCAGCGTGATCAGCTCTTCGCGCAGCAGCGTGCGCAGTTCCTCGGGGGTGCGGGTCCCGAGCACGCGGACGCGCTCGCGCAGCCGCTCGACCAGTTCCTGGGTGGGCTGCACACCGACGTCGGCGGAGAGCAGCGTGTCCTCGATCTCCTCCCAGGTCTCCTCGTCCAGGTGCTCGCGCGAGAGCAGGGTGAGCAGGCCCTTGCCGAGCGCGTTCTGCGAGCGGGACAGTCGGGCGCGGAGCCGGACCAGACGGCCGGCGGTGGGCTCGGGGACCTCCAGCTGGGGGACCTCGAGCTCCTCGACGACGGGCGGTTCCGCGACGGTGGTGGTCCCGCCGTCGGGGAGGTCGACCTCCTCTATGGTGCGGCGCGGTTCGTCGCGCGGCGTCTCGGCCTCGTCGCCGACGTGCGGTTCGGCCGGAGGGGCCGTGATGTCGGGGGCTGCGGGCGGCGGCGGGGGCACCTGCTTCTTGCGGCGACTGCCCACCACCAGCCCGCCGAGCGCGCCGATCACGACCACGGCGATGACTACAGCAAGGATGACGATGTCCATAACCCGTCCAGTATCGGCCATGGGTCCCTGACCGACCGCGTTCGTGGCTTCCTCCAAGGGACAAAGGGCCCTGTAGGGGCTCAGTCGGATCAAAGTACGATGGAGAACCGCGCATCAACGCGCGTAGAGTCCCGATGGCCCTTTCTCCACACCCATGAGGCACGGACCCCCCACATGAGCAGAACCGCCGAGACCGAAGGCGCACTGGAGACCCGCGGCATCGAGCAGGTGCCCGACGACGAGCGCACGGCCCGCGTCCGGGAGCTGTTCCCGACCTGGGTCGGCGCCAACATCAGCGTGCTGCTGCTGACGATGGGCGCGAGCCTCGTCGTGGCGTACCAGCTCAACTTCTGGCAGGCGCTCGTGGTCGCGGGCGCCGCGCCCGTGCTGTCGTACGGCCTGGTGGGGCTGATCGGCATCGCGGGCAAGCGGGGCGGCGCGCCCGGCATGGCGCTGTCCCGGGCGGTGTTCGGGCAGCGCGGCAATCTGCTGCCCGGTTCGCTGATCTGGATCGCCCGCTGGGGCTGGGAGACGATCAACGCGGTGACCGGCGCCTACGCGCTGCTCACGGTGCTGGACATCGTGTTCGGCATCCGGGCCAACGGCGTGCTGGACATGGTGACGCTGCTCGCCTTCGTGGTCGCGACCTTCGCGATCTCCGGGCTGGGCATCAACGCCGTGCAGAAGTGCAACAAGTACGCCACCTACCTGTTCGGCGTCTTCTCCGTGCTGGTGCTCGGCTATCTGGTCGTCGACACCGACTGGTCGGCCGTCTTCGACCGGTCCGCCGGGTCGGTGGCCGCGATGATCACCGGTGTCGGTCTGATCGCCGCGGGCGGTGTCAGCTGGATCCCGTCCGCCCCGGACTTCACCCGGTACCTGCCGCGCACGGCCTCCGCCAAGGGGATCGTGGGCGTGACGGTCGGCGGGGCCGGCGTCGTCGTGCTGCCGATGGTGCTCATGGGCATGGTCATGGCCGTCTCCACGCCCGACCTGGCCTCCGCCGCCGACCCGGTCTCCTTCCTCGGCGAGATCCTGCCGACCTGGCTGGCGGTGCCGTACCTGCTGATCGCGCTGATCGGCATGCTGCTGATCAACTCGATGTCGATGTACTCGGCGGGCTTCACGGCGCAGACCCTCGGCTTCACGATGCCGCGCCACTGGGCGGTGTCGGTCAACGCCGCGATCTCGCTGGTCTTCGGCGGCGTGCTGATGCTGGTCGCGACCAGCTTCATGGGCTCCTTCATCGCCTTCCTGTCGCTGCTCGCGGTGGCCTTCTCCGCCTGGGTCGGCGTCTTCGGCGCGGACATGCTGCGCCGCCGGGAGTACGACGGCGAGGCGCTGGCCGACACCACGCGCACCAGCGCCTACTGGTACAAGGGCGGCTTCTCCCCCGCCGCGTGCGTCGCCTGGGCGGTGGGCCTGGCGGCGGGCCTGATGTTCACCACGTCGGACTGGTTCACCGGCCCGCTGGCCGCGAACAACGTCATCGGCGAGTACGGCCTGGGCTGGGTCGCCACGGTGGTGATCTCCGGCGTGCTGTACGCGGTGCTGCCCAAGCCGCCCGTGGCCGTGCCGGCGACGCCCGCCGCGCGGACGGAGCCGGCCCGGCGGGCCGAGACCCTGGCCGGCTGACGGCCGCCCTCCGCCGAGACGTACTGCCCCCGCTGCCACGAAACCTGCCCCGGCTGCCGCACAACGACGTACTGCCCCGGCTCGGTCGAGCGAGCCGGGGCAGTACGCCTTGGTGTACGAGGAGAGGGGCAGCGGGGACTTGGCTCCTCTCCCCGGGCTGGTGCGGAGGGGGCTCAGCCCATCTCCTCCAGTGTCTTGCCCTTGGTCTCCTTCACGAACTTCAGCACGAACGGGATGGAGAGCGCGGCGAAGACCGTGTAGACCAGGTACGTCGCGGAGAGGTTCCAGTCGGCCAGCGACGGGAAGCTCGCGGTGATGGCCCAGTTGGCGATCCACTGGGCGGCGGCGGCCACGCCCAGGGCGGCGGCGCGGATGCGGTTCGGGAACATCTCGCCGAGGAAGACCCAGACCACCACGCCCCAGCTCAGGGCGAAGAAGAGCACGAACAGGTGGGCGGCGATCAGGGCGACCCAGCCCTGGGTGGCGGGCAGCTGTCCGTCGACCAGGTCGTAGGAGAACGCCCAGGCCTCCAGCGCGAGACCGATCACCATGCCGACCGAGCCGATGAGGGCCAGCGGCCTGCGGCCGACGCGGTCGACGAAGATCATCGCGATCACGGTGCCGACGATGTTGATGATCGACGTGGTGAAGGAGTAGAAGAACGAGTCCGTCGGGTCGACGCCGACCGACTGCCAGAGCGTGGCGGAGTAGTAGAACGCGACGTTGATGCCGACGAACTGCTGGAAGACCGACAGGCCGATACCGATCCAGACGATCGGCTTGAAGAAGAAGCTGCCGCCCAGCAGGTCGCGGAAGCTGGACTTGTGCTCGCTCCTCATGGCGCGCTCGATGTCGGCGACGCGGGTGTCCAGGTCGACGTCCTTGCCCTCGACCTCGGCGAGGATCTCCCGGGCGCGCTCGCGCTTGCCGGTGGAGAGCAGGTAGCGCGGGGACTCGGGGATGGCGAAGGAGAGCAGGCCGTACAGGACGGCCGGGACGACCTCGACGCCGAGCATGACCTGCCAGGCCTCGAGGCCCATCAGGGTGCCGCGCTGGTCGCCGTCGGCGGCGTGCAGCAGGCCCCAGTTGACCAGCTGCGACATGGCGATGCCGATGACGATCGCGGCCTGCTGGAAGGAGCCGAGCCGGCCGCGGTAGGCGGGCGGGGCCACCTCGGCGATGTAGGCGGGGCCGATGACGGACGCCATACCGATGGCCAGACCGCCGACGACGCGCCAGAAGGCGAGGTCGTACAGCGTGAAGGGCAGCGCGGAGCCGATGGCGCTGGCCGTGAAGAGGACGGCGGCGATCTGCATGACCCGGATGCGGCCGATGCGGTCGGCTATCCGGCCGGCGGTCGCGGCGCCGATGGCGCAGCCGACCAGGGCGATGGCGATGACCTGGGCCAGCGCCGCGGAGCCGATGTCGTAACGGTCCCGGATGCCCTCGACGGCACCGTTGATCACGGAACTGTCGTAGCCGAAGAGGAAACCGCCCATCGCAGCCGCCGCCGCGATGAAGATGACGTGCCCGAGGTGATCGGGCTGAGCCGTCCTGGCTCCTGACTTTGGTGCCTGCGCTGTGCTGGTCACGTGTACTCCTCGGGCCGCCGGCGTCGCTGCCGGCGTGGGGGTCATCCCTTCGAGGCGCTCGGTCCTGAAGGTAAAAGCAACTCGAGAGACACTATGCGTTCAAGTTCCGAAGTCAATAGGTCATTGGCTATGAATTTCGACCGACGGCGTGTCGGCTTGCGTTCAAAGAGTGAAGCCACTGTGGGGTTGGGTGCGGGGAATCCCAGATGAGGACAGGTGTAGACCAGTCGAGGCAGGCCGACCCGCTCCGCAGGACCGCCGGGTCCGCTAGCGGAGCCGCTGGCTGATGACCTTCGACACACCGTCGCCCTGCATGGACACCCCGTAGAGGGCGTCGGCGACCTCCATCGTCCGCTTCTGGTGCGTGATGACGATCAGCTGCGACGTCTCCTGGAGCTCCTGCATGATCCGGATCAGCCGCTGGAGGTTGGTGTCGTCGAGCGCCGCCTCGACCTCGTCCATGACGTAGAACGGGCTCGGCCGGGCCTTGAAGATGGACACCAGCAGCGCCACGGCGGTCAGCGACCGCTCCCCGCCCGACAGCAGCGACAGCCGCTTGACCTTCTTGCCGGGCGGCCGGGCCTCGACGTCCACGCCCGTGGTCAGCATGTCGTCGGGGTCGGTGAGGATCAGCCGCCCCTCACCGCCGGGGAAGAGCCGGCCGAACACGCCCTCGAACTCCCGGGCCGTGTCCCGGTAGGCCTCGGTGAAGACCTGCTCGACGCGCTCGTCGACCTCCTTGACGACCTGGAGCAGATCGGCGCGGGTCTTCTTCAGGTCCTCCAGCTGCTCGCTGAGGAACTGGTGCCGCTCCTCCAGTGCCGCGAACTCCTCCAGGGCCAGCGGGTTGACCTTGCCGAGCTGCTGGTAGGCGCGTTCGGCGGCCTTCAGCCGCTTCTCCTGCTCGGCCCGGACGAAGGGCCGGGGCCGGTTGCGCGGGTGAGAGGGGTCGTCGGGCAGCTCCTCGCCCTCGGCGGGGGGCGAGGGCGGCACCGGTTGGTGGGGGCCGTACTCCGCCACGAGCCCCTCCGGTTCCACACCGAGTTCCTCCAGCGCCTTGGTCTCCAGCTGCTCGATCCGCAGCCGTTTCTCGGCGCCGAGTACCTCCCCGCGGTGGACCGAATCGGTCAGTTTGTCGAGCTCCGCCTTGAGATCGCGGCCCTCGGTGCGCGCCGCGGCCAGCTCCTGCTCGCGCCGGGCCTTGGCGGCCTCGGCGGCGGTGCGCTCGGCCTCGGCGCGGGCGAGGGAGACCTCGACGTGCGCCAGCAGCTGGCGGGCCCCGGAGGCGACGGCCCCGGCGACCGCCGCCTCGTGCCGCAACCGGGCCCGGCGCTGCTCGGCACGCGCGCGTGCCTCGCGTTCGGCGCGGGCGGCGCGGTCGAGCGAGTCGGCGCGTCCGGCCAGTGACTTGACCCGTTCCTCGTGCGTACGGAGCTGAAGGCGGGCCTCCATCTCGGTCTGCCGGGCGTTGGCGCCGTCGGCGGCCAGCCGGTCCCGACGGGCGGTGTCGGGTTCCTCCTCGACCGGCATCTCCTCGGCGACGGCCAGCCGCTCGGCCAGCTCCTCGACGTCCGCCAGCGCCTTGTCGAGCGCCTCCTGCGCCCGCTCGGCCGCGGCGGCGGACCGCTCGGCCTCTCCGGCGGCGCCGCGCGCCTGCCCGGCGAGCCGGCCCAGCTGCTGGGCCACGGCCGACTTCTCCCGGTCGGCGGCCCGGCGCCGCTCGCCGAGTTCCTCCACGAGGGCGGCGGCCTCCGTGCGCCGCTGCGTCGCCGTCCGCTGCCGGTGGGCGAGTTCCTCGCAGCGGGCTTCCAGTTCCTCCAGCTCGGCCGCGGCCTCGTCGACGGAGGCCTGGACCTCCAGAAGGCTGGGGGCGGCCGCGGAGCCGCCGTGGGCGAAGTGGGCGCCCAGGAGGTCGCCTTCGGCGGTGACCGCGGTGAGGTGGGGGTGGCTGTAGACGAGGTCTTCCGCGGCTTCCAGGGTGTCGACCACGACGATGTCCCTCAGCAGCCGGCGGACCGCGGGCAAAAGGTCGGCGGGGCCCCGGACGAAGCTCGCGGCGAGGGGAGCCGGAAGGTGGTCGTCCGCGGGTGTGCCGTGGCCGGTCGCGCGGTCCGCCGCGTCCGCCGCAGGCGTGGTCCCGCCGTCCGGCTCCTCCGGTGCTCCCGAGACGAGCAGCGCCGCCCGGCCCCCGTCCTGCTTGCGCAGCAGACGGATCGCCTCGGCCGCCGAGGCCGGGGTGGCGACGGCGACCGCGTCCGCCGCCGCGCCGAACGCGGCGGCCAGGGCGACCTCGTAGCCGGGCGTCACCGTCAGCAGCTCCGCCGCCGGCCCCAGCAGTCCCGTCAGCCTCTCCCCTGCCCCGAGCAGGATCCCGGTGCCGTCCTTGCGCCGCAGGCCCAGCGCCAGCGTCTCGTGGCGGGCCCGGGTCGCGGCGCGGGTGCGCTCGGCCGAGGTGGCCGCCTCCCGGGCGGCGGCGAGGGCGCTGTCGGCCTCCGCGAGCCGCCGCTTGGCCGTCTCGTGCCGCTCGGCGAGTTCGGCGTCGCCCGCGTCGAGGCCGTCGACCTCGGCCTTGAGCGCCTCGTACTCCTCCTGGGCGGCGACGGCCCGTGCCTGCGACTCGTCCCGGGCGGCTGCCAGCCGCTCGATCTCGGCCTGGGCCGCCGCGGCCCGCGAGCGGGCGGCGCCGACCTGGCCGCTGAGCCGGGCGAGACCTTCGCGGCGGTCGGCGATGGCGCGTGCGACGTCCTTCAGCCGGCGCTCCTCCTGGGCCAGCTCGCGCTCCAGGTCGGCGCGGTGCGCGACGGTGTCCTCCAGAGCGCGTTCGGCGGCCTCCAGGGCGGCCTCCAGCTCGGCCTCCTGCTCGCGGACGCGGGCGGCCTCGCGCTCCAGGTCCTCCGGGTCGCGGCCCCGGCGCTCCTCGGGCGGCGCCGAGGTGGCGCTCCTCACCCGGGCGTCGGCCAGCGAGATCGTGCCGCGCACCCGCTCGGCGAGCTGGGACAGCTCGTACCAGGTCTGCTGGGCCCGTTGCAGGCGCGGGGTGAGCCGCCGCACCTCGTCCTCCAGGAGGGCTTCGCGCCTGAGGGCCTTGCCCAGCTCCCGTTCGGCGGCCTCCTTGCGTTCCTTCAGGGCGGCCTCGTCGGCGACCTCGGCCCGCAGGGCCTCCCGGAGCCGTACCAGGTCGTCGGCGAGGAGCCGCAGCCGGGCGTCGCGCAGGTCGGCCTGGATGACGGCGGCGCGACGGGCGACCGCGGCCTGACGGCCCAGTGGCTTGAGCTGGCGGCGCAGCTCGTCAGTGAGGTCCTGCACGCGCGCGAGGTTGGCCTGCATCGCGTCCAGCTTCCTGAGCGCCTTCTCCTTGCGCTTGCGGTGCTTGAGGACGCCGGCGGCCTCCTCGATGAAGGCGCGGCGGCCCATGGGGTCGGCGTGCAGGACGGAGTCGAGCTGGCCCTGACCGACGATGACGTGCATCTCACGGCCGATGCCGGAGTCGGAGAGCAGTTCCTGGATGTCGAGCAGGCGGCAGGTGTCGCCGTTGATCTGGTACTCGCTGCCGCCGTTGCGGAACATGATCCGCGTGATGGTGACCTCGGCGTACTCGATGGGCAGGGCCCCGTCGGAGTTGTCGATGGTCAGCGACACCTCGGCCCGGCCCAGGGGCGGGCGGCCGGTGGTGCCGGCGAAGATGACGTCCTCCATCTTGCCGCCGCGCAGCGACTTGGCGCCCTGCTCGCCCATGACCCAGCTGAGCGCGTCCACGACGTTGGACTTGCCCGAGCCGTTCGGTCCGACGACGCACGTGATCCCCGGCTCGAACCGGAGCGTGGTCGCCGATGCGAACGACTTGAACCCGCGGAGGGTCAGGGCCTTCAGGTGCACGCCGCCGGACTCTACCCTCCGGGGGTGTCTCACTCCATGAACCGGTGGACCCCCGCGGTTTCACCGGTGAACGCGCAGGGCACACCAGACGTTAAGACTCTGAAAGGATGTGCGGGGAAGGGATCCGGGGCCGCAGGGGCGGAAGCCGAGGAGCGCGGCGCCGGAAGCCGAGGCGCGGCGCCAGGGCCGAGGAGCGCGGGGCGGGGCGGGAAAGACCGAGGCCGAGGCGGGGGCAAGAAAGAAGGGACGCCGAAGCGTCCCTTGCAACTCTGACAACCGAGCGGTTAGTACGAGCAGCCCAACCACTGCGTGTGCCGTCGTGGAGCGATGCAGTGATCAGGTCAGCGCAGGCTCCGCCTGGTGTGCGTCAACGCTCTCCATGATCCTGTCGTGAGAAGCGGCAGCCGTCAGTGCGTCGTTCTCGGCCTGGATGCGTACGAGCTCGGATTCCAGATCCTGGACGCGCTGCTGGAGCCGTCGCATCTCGGCGAGGAGTCGAGGGTCGGAGCCGCCGACGTAACCGAGAAGCGCCTTTGCCATGATGGATGGTCCTCCACAATGAGTGACCGACCGATGCGGTGTGGGTCGTGAGGGATTCGCACCCGCGGTGCTTGGCACTATGGAGTTCTTGGTGCCGTTCAACCATGCCAAACAGCTAAGGTGCGCGGGGCTTTCAGCGTCTCACCAAAAAGTTTGACGGTCAACACGATCACGCCCCGTATTGGCGGGCGACCCGGGGCGCGCGGCCGGGAAGCGGCGGCGCTGCGACTCCTGCGGGCCCTTCGGGGCGTGGCGATCATCCTGTCGCGCGAGGGTCCTTCCTGGCAAGGGCTTCTCGCCGATCACCTGCCCGTTTTCCTTCCCGGCATCCCTCGGCGGCCGGCTCCGAGCGAGCCCGGGGGGCGTCCGTACGCCCGTGGATCAGCGGATGGCGAAGCCGTCGTAGCCGCCGCGGGGTGTGTCCCAGATCTCGGTGACACCGTCCACGCGGCCGGGCGTGTCGTCGCCGCGCAGCCAGTCGAGCAGCCCCTCGCAGCGCTCCCGCGGCCCTTCCGCGACGACCTGGACGCGGCCGTCGCCCAAATTGAGAGCAAAGCCACTCAGGCCGCCGAGCTCCAGGGCCCGGGCTCGCGTGAACCAGCGGAAACCCACGCCCTGCACGTGCCCCCGCACCCAGGCCACCAGCCGTACATCCTCGCTCATGAGTGCAACCTAACCAGTCAATGTCCCTTCGGACACATCCGCCCCCAGCGGCATGCGGTACCGTCCCGACCCAATGAATCTCATATGAAACTCACTCGATCGTGTGAGTTCGGTGATGATCGCGAGGACGAGTCGACCGTAAGGACGAGGAAGGCCAGGACATGGGACGCCACCGACGCTCCGCCGCCGGCCGCGCCGCCACGGGCCGCGCCACGGGGGCCACGCACCACGAGGGCCCCGAGGCAGGGGGCCGGGCCCCGCTGGACTCGACCGCGGGCGAGACCCCCTCGATGGGGATCGCCCCCTATCTGAACCCCGAGGCGTACGCCGAGGTGCGCGCGCGGAGCGACGCCTACCTGTTCGCCCCGGACGACTCCGCCGACGGCGACCGTCCGCGGGCCGGGCACACCGTCGCCTTCCCGAGCGAGGGCTTCTCCCCGGACGACGGCCCCCGGCGGAACGGCTCGCACCGGCGCCGGAAGAAGAAGGCCGCCGCACCGGTCCGCACGGGGCTGCTCGGCGTCTCCGCGGCGGTGGCCCTCGGCACGGTGGCCGTGGCCACGGGCGTGGTGCCCGGCCTCGACGACTACCGGCTCGGCGGGGGCGGCGGCACGGGCGACCGGGTCCAGTCCGCGGACGTGCCGACCAACACGCCGACCGGGCTCGGCGGCACCTCGGGCAGCGTCGACGGCGGCCGTGACGGCTCCGCGCCCACCACCCGTGACACCGACCGCTCGGCCTCCCCCTCCGCGCCCTCCTCCTCGTCGTCTCCGTCGTCGGCGGCGCCGGAGAAGTCGCCCTCGAAGACCCCGTCGACGTCGTCCGCGCCGGCCGAGGCCCCCTCGAAGTCCGAGAAGTCGGAGTCCCGGGAGCGGACCGAGCCGGAGAAGCCGGCCGGGCAGCCGAGAACCCCCAGCCCCAGCAAGAAGCCGGAGGCCGGGCCGGCCCCGTCCCGCACGGCCACCCAGCAGCCCGAGCGCCCCGACGCGCCGGTGACGGTGTCCCGCGAGACGGCCGCCGAGGCCCAGGTGCTGAAGCTCGTGAACGAGGAGCGGGCCAAGGCCGGCTGCACCCCGCTCGCGGCCAACAGCGCCCTGGCGGACCTGGCCGGCGACTTCAGCGCGGCCATGGCCCGGCAGGGCTTCTTCGACCACACCGACCCCAGCGGCGCAACCCCCTGGGACCGCGCCGAGAAGGCCGGGATAAGCAACCTCGGCGGCGAGAACATAGCCCGGGGCCAGGCCGACGCACAGGCCGTGATGGAGGCCTGGATGAACAGCCCCGGCCACCGGGCCAACATCCTCAACTGCGACTTCCGGACCCTGGGCGTGGGCGTGCAGTTCGGCGCGGGCGGCCCGTGGTGGACGCAGAACTTCGGCTACTGAGCCGTTGATCACCGCGGGCGGGCGCTTGCGGGCGGGCAGCGCTTGCTGTGGGGGCGTGTCGGGCTCACGTACGCTGGAGGCATGTCGACCATGCAGGAGCGCGCGGCGGAGCAGGAGCTGCCGTACGACGTGTTCTCGAAGGCGTGCCCCTCGCGGGGCACGCTGGAGCATGTCACCGGACGCTGGGGTGCGCTGACCCTCGGCGCCCTGCACGCGGGCTCGTTCCGCTTCAACGAGCTGCGGCGGCGGGTGGACGGCGTCAGCGAGAAGATGCTCTCCCAGACCCTCCAGGCGCTGGAGCGCGACGGCCTGGTGCACCGCGAGGCCCAGCCCACCAACCCGCCCCGGGTGGACTACGAGCTGACGGCGCTCGGCCGTGAGGTGGCCGGGCGGCTGGTCGCCCTCATCGAGTGCCTGGAGGGCGCCATGGACGAGGTCCTGGCGGCCCGCGAGCGCTACGAGGCCCGGCGGACCCGGTCTACGGTGTGACGCGCGGCGCCCGCTGGCACTTCGGGCAGTAGTAGCTGGAGCGGTTCATCCACGGGCGGCGGCGCATCGGTGTGGCGCAGCGGCGGCAGGGCAGGCCCTCGCGGCCGTAGGCGTCGAGTGAGCGGTCGAAGTAGCCGGACTCACCGTTGACGTTGACGTACAGGCTGTCGAAGCTGGTGCCGCCCACGGCGAGGGCGGCGTTCATGACGTCCCGGACGTGGCCGAGGAGTTCGGTGGTGCGGGGGCGGGTGAGGGTCGCCGTGGGGCGCTCGTAGTGCAGGCGGGCGCGCCACAGGGCCTCGTCCGCGTAGATGTTGCCGACGCCGCTGATCAGGGACTGGTCGAGCAGGGCGCGTTTGATCGTGGTGCGCTTGCGGCGCAGGGCGAGGTGGAAGGCCTCGGCGTCGAAGAGGGGGTCCAGAGGGTCGCGGGCGATGTGCGCGATGACGTCGGGCAGTCCGTCGTCGGTGGTGTCGTGCAGGGACAGGCCGCCGAAGGTGCGCTGGTCGACGAAGCGCAGTTCGGTGCCGAGGGCGTCGGCGAAGCGGACCCGGATGCGCAGGTGCTTCTCGGCCGGCGCCTCGTGCGGCTGGACCAGCAGCTGGCCGCTCATGCCGAGGTGGGCGAGGACCGCCTGGCCGGTGTCCTCCAGCGGCAGCCACAGGTACTTGCCGCGGCGGCGGGGCGTGCCGATGCGGTGGCCCTGAAGGCGGTGGGCGAAGTCGTCGGGCCCGGCGATGTGCCGGCGCACCGCGCGCGGGTGCAGGACGACGGCGTCGGCGACGGCCCGGTGGGCGACCCACCGCTCCAGGCCCCGCCGTACGACCTCGACCTCGGGCAACTCGGGCATGGCTTCCCCTCGGGAGGACTGGCGGACGGGATGGACGGGCTGACCGCGGGGACGAGCCGAGCGCCCGCCCCGGGGCAGGGGCGGGCGCTCGGGTCGTACCGTGCTGTGCGGTGTCAGGCGGAGGCCGACGAGGCGTCGGCGTTCGGCTGCGGAACGGCGTCTGCCGGGTCCGCGGCCTCGGCCCGCGCCTTGGCGCGCTCGTCCGCCGCGGCCCGGATGGACCGCCATGCGGACTCGGCGGCCTGCTGCTCCGCCTCCTTCTTGCTGCGGCCGGTGCCGGTGCCGTACGAGACGCCTCCGACGCGGGCGGCAGCAGTGAAGGTCTTCTCGTGGTCGGGACCGGTCTCCGTGACCAGGTACTCGGGGACGCCGAGCCCTTCGGTCGCGGTGAGCTCCTGGAGGCTGGTCTTCCAGTCCAGGCCGGCACCGAGGTTGGAGGACTTCTCGATCAGCGGGTCGAACAGGCGGTGCACCAGTTCGGAGGCCGCGTCGAGGCCCTGGTCGAGATAGACCGCGCCGATCACCGCTTCGAGGGTGTCGGCGAGGATGGACGCCTTGTCCCGGCCGCCCGTGCCCTCTTCACCCCGGCCGAGCCGGATGAAGGAACCCAGGTCGAGCCCGCGGCCCACCTCCGCCAGCGCACGAGAGTTGACCACCGCGGCCCGCAGCTTGGCCAGCTGGCCTTCGGGCAGGTCGGGGTGGGTGCGGTACAGCGTGTCCGTGACGACGAGGCCGAGCACGGAGTCCCCGAGGAACTCCAGCCGCTCGTTCGTCGGCAGACCGCCGTTCTCGTACGCGTAGGAACGGTGGGTCAGCGCTCGCACCAGAAGGGCGGACTCGACCTGGTAGCCGAGCCGCCCTTCCAGAAGCGTGTGGGACGAGGCCTGGTTGTCCGACTTCTTTTTGGCGGGTGCGTCCGCCTTGGCGTCTTCCGCCTTCTTGGCAGTGGACACAGTGCCTCTCACCAGCCGCTCAGACCTCGAGGACCTGGCGCTTGTTGTAAGTGCCGCACGACGGGCACGCGATGTGCTGCTGCTTGGGCTCGTGGCAGCGCTCGCACGCAACCAGGGTGGGGACCGCAGCCTTCCACTGCGACCGGCGGTGGCGCGTGTTGCTGCGCGACATCTTCCGCTTCGGAACAGCCACGGCTACTTCTCCTGCTTCTCGTCGACGCCCGGTTCGGCGCCGCTCTTGTCGTCCTTCTCGCCGTCCGTCATGGTGTCGGCGAGTCCCTGCAATGCCGCCCAACGGATGTCGACGGCGTCATGGTGGTGCTCCGGGTCGTCCGCGAGCCGGGCGCCGCACTCGGCGCACAGCCCGGGGCAGTCCTCCCGGCACACCGGCTGCATCGGCAGTGCGAGCACCACCGCATCGCGCAGCACGGGTTCGAGGCCGATCAAACCGTCCTCGACGAAGAGTCTGTCCTCGTCGTCCTCGGCGTCGTCGCCCGGTTCCGCGATCACGCGGCCCCGGTCGTCGGCGTCAGGGTACGAGAACATCTCCTGGAAGTCCGCGTCGAGCTCCAGCTCGAGCGGCTCCAGACACCTTACGCACTCCCCCTCGGCCTTCGCACGGGCGGTGCCTGTGACGAGCACACCTTCCATGACCGACTCGAGCCGCAGCTCGAGCTCCACCGGGGCGCCTTCCGGCACTCCGATGACCCCCTGGAGACCGAGGTCCTTGGGAGCGTCGACCGTGCGGGTCAGGCGCTGCAGCGCACCAGGACGCCGGCCCAGCTCGTGCGTGTCGATCACGAGAGGGTTGCGGTGGTCGAGGCGGGCGTTCAGAGCCATTCCTGCTTTCGATCTGCTGAGCTGGGGGGCGCCGCCCTCGGCGTTCCGGGCAGCGTTGATCGCGGACATACGCGCGACCGAAGAGCCAGGATACTGGACCTTTCGCCATCGGCCCAATCGGGTCTCAGCGTCCCTGTTCGTAGCGCTGCTGTTCGTACTGGCGCAGCTGTTCGGCGCTGATCATGCTGGTGTCGAACAGGCTGGTCTCGTCCAGCGCCTGCGGCTGCCGGTCCTGCTGGGCCTGGGGCAGCTGGGCGGGCTGCTGGGGCTGAGCGAAGCCGTGCTGGGCGGCGTACGCCGGCTGCTGGGCGTCGTAGCCCTGATAGGCGGCGTAGGGGTCGGCCTGCTGGTAGCCGTAGGGGTCCTGCTGGGCGGCGTACTGCTGCTGGTAGCCGTACGGGTCGGCGGCGGGCTGCGGCGGGTAGCCGTGGGCGTCCGCGTAGGCGTCCTGGCCGGTGCCCTGGGCGCTGTGGGTGTCGTACGTCTGCTGGGCCGGTACCGCCGGGCGGGGCTGCCCGCCGGGGGCGTCGGCGAGGGCCGCGAGGTCGGCGAGGTAGTCGGCGTCGCTGGAGTGCTGGACGGTGGTCGCGTCGTCGGCGAGGGCGCCGAGGTCGTCGCTGGCGATCCGGCCGTGGAGCTTCTCGCGCCCGCGGCCGACCGCGTCCAGGGTCTTGGCCAGCACCGCCTCGAAGGCGCCCAGCTTGGCGTCGACGTAGGCGTCGGCGCTGCGCCGCAGGGTCTCGGGGTCGTGGCTGCGCTCGGGGGCGTCCTCGTCCGCGTAGCCGTCCTCGTCCAGGCCGGGGCCGGTGCCGAGCAGCTTCTCGCGGCCCCGGCCGACGGAGCCGAGCGTCTTGGTGAGGACGACCTCGAAATTGGCGAGCTTGGAGTCGACGTAGTCGTCGGCCTCGGCGCGGACCTCCTCGGCCTCCTGGCGGGCCTCGGCCAGGATGCGGTCGGCCTCGGCCTGGGAGCGGCGGGCGACCTCGGTGTCGGAGATCAGGGAACCGCGTTCGGCGTGCGCGGTCTCGATGATCCGCTCGGCCTCCTGGCGGGCCTGCGCCACCATCTGCTCGCGGTCGCCGATCAGCTCCTGGGCCTGGGCGAGGGAGTCGGGCAGCGCCGCACGCACCTCTTCGAGCATCGAGAGCAGTTCGGCGCGGTTGACCACGCACGAGGCCGACATGGGCATGGCGCGGGCGCCGGAGACCAGGGTGACGATCTCGTCCAGCTTCTTCTGCACGTCCACCGTGTGCTCGCCACTCTCTACAGCTGTGTTGGAGACGGACGCCACGACTGTACGACCCTGCGGCACCGGCCGGACACCGGGTGACGGGTGGTCAGCCTCCGGGGCTGCGGCGGGGCCGCGTACGAGGGGGGTGGAGGCGGGGGTGCACGAGGGGTGGAGGCGGGGTGCGTCAGTCCTTGCGGAGGCGCTCGCCGAGCGCGCTCAGGACCGCCGGGGGCACCAGGTGGGAGACGTCGCCGCCCCAGGTGGCGACCTCCTTGACCAGGGAGGACGACAGGAAGCTGTAGGTGGGGTTGGTGGGGATGAAGAGGGTCTCCACACCGGAGAGGCCGTTGTTCATCTGGGCCATCTGCAACTCGTAGTCGAAGTCGCTGACCGCGCGCAGGCCCTTGACGATGGCGGGGATGTCGCGCTGCTTGCAGAAGTCGACGAGGAGGCCGTGGAAGGACTCGACGCGGACGTTGCCGTACTCGGCGGTGACCTCGCGGATGAGCTCGATCCGCTCCTCGATCTCGAACAGGCCCCGCTTGGCCTGGTTGATCATCACCGCGACGTAGACCTCGTCGTACAGCCTGGAGGCTCGGGCGATGATGTCGAGGTGTCCGTTGGTGATGGGGTCGAACGACCCGGGACAGACGGCGCGGCGCACTTGTGATCCCTCGCTCTCCGGTCCGGTCATCGTGCGTCTTCGCACGTAGAGGCGGCGCGACCGTACCAAAACGTTCCCTCGCCGTAGCGGCGGGCCCGGATCGCGTCGAAGCCGTCCGGCCACCGGAACTCCCCGCCCCTGGTGCTGCGCTCCACGGTGACGAGCGCTTGCTCATCGAGCCAGCCCTCCGAGCGGAGTGTGAGGAGGATCTCGCGAAGATCGTCGTCCGTGACCGCGTACGGGGGGTCGAGGAAGACCAGGTCGTACGGCTGGGCGGGGGGCGTCTTGATGATCTGCTCGGCCTTGCCGTGTCTCACCTCGGCGCCCGGGAGGCCGAGGTTCCGCACGTTCTCACGGACCACGCGGGCGGCCCGGGCGTCGGCTTCCACCAGGAGGGTGTGGCCCGCGCCCCGGGAGAGGGCCTCCAGGCCGACCGCGCCGGAGCCGGCGTAGAGGTCGAGGACGCGTTCGCCGTCCAGCGGGCCGCCGAGGAGGGACCGCCAGGTGGAGAAGAGACCTTCGCGGGCACGGTCGGAGGTGGGGCGGGTTCCGTTGCCCGGGGGGACGGCGAGTCGACGTCCGCCGGCCTCGCCGGCGATTACGCGGGTCATCTTCGGTCCTTGGTCGTGGACGGCTTCCCGTTCATTGTGGCTGGTCGCGTCCGCGCGCCGGTAGCCACGCGGGCGTGGCGGCCCCCGCGTGCGCTTACGTGGGCGCGGCTCAGCCCACGTCTGCGTACGTGGGCGCGGGTCAGCCCTTCTCCAGGTACTGCTCCCTCTCCTCGTCCAGCAGGGCGGCCAGGGCCGTCCGCAGGCCGGGCAGGCGCGTCAGCTCGGGGTCGGCGCGGACGAGGGCCGTGGCCTCCTGTCTCGCCTCGGCGATGATCTCCTCGTCCTCGATGACGGCGAGGACCCGCAGCGAGGAGCGCGCGCCGGACTGGGCCTGGCCCAGGACGTCGCCCTCCCGGCGCTGCTCCAGGTCGATGCGGGACAGCTCGAAGCCGTCCAGCGTCGACGCCACCGCGTCCAGCCGCTGCCGGGCCGGGCTCGCCTCGGGCATCTCGGTGACCAGCAGACACAGACCGGGGGCGGAACCGCGGCCGACCCGGCCGCGGAGCTGGTGGAGCTGGGAGACGCCGAAGCGGTCCGCGTCCATGATCACCATGGCGGTGGCGTTGGGCACGTTGACGCCGACCTCGACGACGGTCGTGGCGACCAGGACGTCGGTGTCGCCGGCGGCGAAGCGGCGCATGACGGCGTCCTTGTCGTCGGGCGCCATCCGGCCGTGCAGGACCTCGACCCGCAGACCCTTCAGAGGTCCGCCGGCGAGCTGCTCGGCGATGTCCAGGACGGCCAGCGGGGGGCGCTTCTCCGCGTCGTCCTCGGCGGATCTCCCGGCCTTCTTCGGGTCGTCCTCCTCGTCGCCGATGCGCGGGCAGACCACGTACGCCTGGTGGCCGCCCGCCACCTCCTCGCGGACCCGTTCCCAGGCGCGGCTGAGGAAGTGGGGTTTGTCGGCGGCCGGGACCACATGGCTGGCGATCGGGGAGCGTCCCGCCGGGAGCTGGTCCAGGACCGAGGTCTCCAGGTCGCCGAAGACGGTCATGGCGACCGTGCGCGGGATGGGCGTGGCGGTCATGACCAGCAGGTGCGGGGGCTGCTTCCCCTTGCCGCGCAGGGCGTCGCGCTGCTCCACTCCGAAGCGGTGCTGCTCGTCCACGACGACCAGGCCCAGGTCGTGGAACTGCACCTTGTCCTCGATCAGCGCGTGGGTGCCGATGACGATGCCGGCCTCGCCGGTGGCCAGGTCGAGCAGGGCCTGGCGGCGGGCGGCGGCGCCCATGGAGCCGGTGAGCAGGACGACCTTCGTGGCGTGCTCGGCGCCGCCCAGCATGCCGCCCTCGGCCAGCTCGCCCATCATCTCCACGACCGACCGGTGGTGCTGCTGGGCGAGCACCTCGGTGGGGGCCAGCAGCGCGGCCTGTCCGCCGGTGTCGACCACGGCGAGCATGGCGCGCAGGGCGACCAGGGTCTTGCCGGAGCCGACCTCGCCCTGGAGGAGACGGTGCATCGGGTGGTCGGTGGCGAGGCCGTCGAAGATCTCGCGGGAGACCTTCCGCTGGCCGTCGGTGAGCGTGAAGGGCAGCCGGTCGTCGAAGGCGGCGAGCAGGCCGTCGGGCTTCGGGCGGCGCGGGACGGCGGGGAGCTGCGCCTCGGCGTGCCGGCGGCGGGCCAGGGCGACCTGGAGGACGAAGGCCTCGTCCCACTTCAGCCGGGCGCGGGCGTCGGCGATGTCGGCCCTGGTCTGCGGGCGGTGGACCTTCAGCAGGGCCTCGGGCAGGGAGATCAGGCCGCGTCCCTCGCGCAGCGTGGCGGGGAGCGGGTCGACGGCGTCCTGGGCGCCGGGCAGAACGGTCTGCACGGCCTTGGCGATCTTCCAGGACTCCAGCTTGGCGGTGGCCGGGTAGATCGGGATGAGGGCGCCCGCCCAGCTCTCGACCGACTCGGTCGCCTCCTCGCCGTCGCCGCGCAGCAGTTCGTACGCCGGGTGGGCGAGCTGGAGGCGGCGGTTGAAGACGGACACCTTGCCGGCGAACATCGCGCGGGTGCCGGGCAGCAGCTCCTTGTGGGGCTTGTGGACGCCCTTGCCGAAGAAGACCAGCTGGAGCCGGCCGCTGCCGTCCGTGATCGTCACCTCCAGCCGCTGCCCCTTGCCGCGCGGGGCCTTGGCGGAGGCGAAGGTGTGCAGCCGGGCGTCGGCGACCTGGGCGACCACCGTGACGTGCTCGTCCATCGGGAGGTCGGCGAGGTGGGTGAGCTGGCCGCGCTCCTCGTAACGGCGCGGGTAGTGGTGGAGGAGGTCACCGACCGAGTGCAGGCCGAGGTGTTCGGCCATCACCTTCGCGGTGGCGGGGCCGAGCACCGACTTCAGTGGGCGTTCCATCGGTTCTTGCAGTGCGGGCACGAGATCCATTGCACACCACGCCACTGACAATGCCGCGGACGTCCCCGAGAAGCCGCTGGCCGGACGGCTCGTCCCAGGCGGGGCGGCCTCGGCTACTCGACCCCGATGAGCAGCAGCGAGCCCTGCCTGCCGCCCCGGTAGACCACCGTGTCCACGGCGAGGTACGCCTCCCTGACCCGGGCCTGGAGGCGGTCGGTGACGGTCTCGGGGGCCTCGTCGCCGAGGACGAGGGTGACCAGCTCGCCGCCGGCCGCGAGCATCCGGTCCAGGACGGTCTCGGCGGTGGCGGTGACGTCCGAGCCGATCACGGCGACGTCGCCGTCGATGAGGCCGAGGACGTCGCCGGCCTGGCAGATGCCGGCCGTGGTCCAGGACTGCCGTTCGGCGACGGTGACCTCGGCGTACCGGGTGGCGCCCGCCGCGGAGGTCATCGACACGACGTCCTCGTCGAAGCGCCGCCCGGGCTCGTGCACGGCGAGCGCCGCGATCCCCTGCACCGCCGAGCGGGTCGGGATGAGGGCCACGCGGACGCCCGCCGCCCGGGCCTGCTCGGCCGCGGCCGCGGCGGTGTGGCGCAGCTCGGCGTCGTTCGGCAGCAGCACCACCTCGCGGGCGTGCGCCCGTCGTACCGCCTCGACCAGCTCCCCGCTGGCGGGCGGCTCCCCGGGGCGCGCGAGCACGGTGGTCGCGCCGGCCTCGGCGTACAGCCCCGCCAGTCCCTCGCCGGGCACCACGGCCACCACCGCCCGCCGGGCCCGCTCGGCCCGCTCCTGGGGCGGGCGCTCGGCGCGGGTGGTGTGCACGTCCTCGTGCCCGAAGTGGGTGATGCGGATGCGGTGGGGCCGCCCGGCCTCGACGCCCGCCTCCACGGCGGCGCCCGCGTCGTCGACGTGCACGTGGACGTTCCACAGCCCGTCGCCGCCGACCACGACGAGGGAGTCGCCGAGGGCGTCCAGTCGCTCGCGCAGCCGTGCCACGGCCGAGTCCTCGGCCTCCAGGAGGTAGATCACCTCGAAGGCGGGGCCGCCCGCCCCGTGCTCCTCCCCCGGCTCCGGGGCGCACCCCTCGGGGACCTGCGGCGGCGCGTCCGGGCCGCCCGGCGGCTCCACGCGCGCGTGCGGGGCCGCTTTGGGAGCCGCCGCCGGGACCTCTCCCGTGAGGGTCTCCAGCAGGGCGGCGAGCACCGTGACCAGGCCGTGGCCGCCGGCGTCGACCACCCCGGCGCGCTCCAGCACGGGCAGCTGGCCGGGGGTCGCGGCGAGCGCCGTGCGGGCGCCCTCGTAGGCGGCGCGGGCCACGGCTCCGCAGTCGCCGTAGGTGCCCTCGGCGGCGTCGGCGGCTGCCGAGGCGACCGTCAGGACCGTGCCCTCGACCGGGTGGGCCACGGCCTGCCGGGCGGAGTCGGCGGCCCGCCGCAGGGCCAGCCCGAGGCCCGTCCCGTCCGTGTGAGCCCTCTCACCCTCGGCCGCGAGCACCTGGGCCATGCCGCGCAGCAGCTGCGCCAGGATCGTCCCGGAGTTCCCCCGCGCGCCGATCAGCGCCCCGTGCGCCATCGCGCGCGCGGCGTCCGCGAGCGTGGGGCCGCCGGAGCGGGCCGTGGTCCCGCCGGCGGCCGGTGAGCCCACTTCGTGCGCGGAGAACACCGCCTCCACGGCGGCGGCGGCCGACTCGACGGTCAGGTAGAGGTTGGTGCCGGTGTCCCCGTCCGCGACCGGGTAGACGTTGATGGCGTCGATCTCCTCGCGGGCGCCGCCCAGCGCCCGCAGGGCCAGGCCGCACCAGGTGCGCACCGCCAGAGCGTCGAAGAACCTCTGCGGCACCTGCGCCACCTGCGCCTCCCTGAGCTGCTGGACGTGGCAGGCAGCGTAGACCTTGCGGCGGTGCCCGCAGGAGGCGGGCCGGGGAGCGGCCCGGTGCTGCCGTGGTAGTTTCGTTGTACGGGCGCAGCCGTTGTATGCTGCTCCGGTTGCCCGATCCTGATCGGGCCATTCCCCTGGCAACGCCACTCAGATCTCGAACCGCTCGCGAGGGCTCGTAGATCTTGATCCCGGCATGCCGGGATCCACCGTAAGTGCATCTGAAGTCTTTGGAGTGACCCGTGGCTGCCAACTGCGACGTCTGCGGCAAGGGGCCGGGCTTCGGCAACAACATCTCGCACTCGCACCGCCGTACGTCCCGCCGCTGGAACCCGAACATCCAGCGTGTGCGTACCGTGGTCGGCGGGACGCCGAAGCGCGTGAACGCTTGCACCTCGTGCATCAAGGCCGGCAAGGTCTCGCGCTGACGCTCAGCAACAGCGCGCGGCCACTGCTGGTTCGCCGCACTTAGCCGGTCCACCGGAGCGTGGACCGGCTTTTTGCGTGCCCGGAAGCGGCGGACCCCGCAGGGCCCCGCCGCTCACGTCCCGGGCGTGCCGCGCCCCAGCGCCCAGCCGTGGTCCACCGGTCCGATGCCGCCGCCGAGCGCGAAGCCGGCCGCGATGGCGCCGGTGACGTACTCCTTCGCCGCCGCCACGGCCTCCGGCACGGACCGCCCCTTGGCCAGGTGCGCGGCGATCGCCGAGGCGAGGGTGCAGCCGGTGCCGTGGGTGTGCCGGTTGTCGTGGCGCGGGGCCCGCAGCCAGTGCTCGTCTGAGCCGTCGGTGAGCAGGTCGACGGCCTCCCCGGGCAGATGACCGCCCTTGATCAGCGCCCAGCGCGGGCCGTACTCCAGCACGGCCGCGGCGGCCCGGCGCATGTCGTCCTCCGACTCGACCCGAACGCCGGTCAGTTGCGCCACCTCGTCCAGGTTGGGCGTGGCGACGGTCGCGACCGGCAGCAGCTTGGTGCGGACGGAGTCCAGGGCGGAGGCGGCCAGCAGCGCGTCGCCGTGCTTGGAGACGCCGACCGGGTCGACGACGGCGGGAGCGTCGGTGCCCGCGAGCAATTCGGCGACCGTCTCGACCAGTTCGGCGGAGGCGAGCATGCCGGTCTTGACCGCCTGCACGCCGATGTCGTCGACGACGCTGCGGTACTGGGCGCGGACCGCGTCCACCGGCAGCTCCCAGGCGCCCTGCACGCCCAGGGAGTTCTGCGCGGTCACCGCGGTGATCACGCTCATCCCGTGCACGCCGAGCGCCAGCATCGCCTTCAGGTCGGCCTGGACGCCGGCGCCGCCGCCGGAGTCGGAACCGGCGACCGTCAGCACCCTCGGTGGCACGCTCATGACTCGATCTCCCCTCCGAAGTGGTCCCAGCCGCCCTTGCTCGTCCAGGGTGCCCCGTCCACGGTCACCTGGGGCAGCGCGGAGGGGTTGAGGACCTCGCCGATCACCTTCCAGCGGGCGGGCAGCTTCACGTCCGGCGGGAAGGTCGCCACGATCGCGTGGTCCTCTCCCCCGGTCAGCACCCACTGCATCGGGTCGACGCCGACGGCCTGGCCGATGTCGTTCATCTGGGACGGGATGTCGATCTGGCCGGAGCGGATGTCGATCCTGACCTTGCTGGCCTCGGCGATGTGGCCGAGGTCGGCGATCAGCCCGTCACTGACGTCGCACATCGCGGTGGCCCCGAGCCCGGCGGCGGCCGGACCGGCGTGGTACGGCGGTTCCGGGCGCCGGTGCGCCTCCACGAAGGCGCGCGGCGAGCGGAAGCCGCGCGAGAGCACGGCGAACCCGGCGGCGGACCAGCCGAGCCAGCCGGTCACGGCGACGAGGTCGCCGGGCTGGGCGCCGGCCCGGGTGACCGGCTCCTGGTTGCGCAGGTCGCCGAGCGCGGTGATGGACACGGTGATGGTGTCGCCGCGCACCACGTCGCCGCCGACCACGGAGGCGCCCGCGACCTGGCACTCGTCGCGCAGCCCGTCCATCAGCTCGGTCGGCCAGGTCACCGGCAGTTCGGCGGGGACCACCAGGCCGAGCAGCAGCGCCGTGGGCACGGCCCCCATGGCGGCGATGTCGGCGAGGTTCTGTGCCGCCGCCTTGCGGCCCACGTCGTACGCGGTGGACCAGTCGCGGCGGAAGTGCCGGCCCTCCACCAGGATGTCGGTGCTGGCCACCACCCGGCGGTCGGGGGCGGCGACCACGGCGGCGTCGTCGCCGGGGCCCACCCGGACCGCCGGGGTGGTGGTGAGACGGGAGGTGAGCTCCCTGATGAGCCCGAACTCGCCGAGCTCACCAACCGTGCCCTTCATGATCCCTGCTCCCCTTCCGTCCCGGTCCGTGCCCGGTCGCGCGTCATCAGTGTCCTCGTTACGGTCGAAGTGACCGGCGTCGTGGTCCCGGTCGCCGGAGTCGTCAACTCCCGTCGTCCCCGCACCCCCGGCGCGCGACCCTCGCACCCCCCGGGTCTCCCCGCGGCGCACGGCGACGCGATACCGTGGCGTTCCTTTTCCCCCATGATCCTCGTGGCCGCCCTGGAGGTTCCGTGGTACAGGCGTACATCCTGATCCAGACGGAGGTCGGCAAAGCGTCGACCGTCGCCGAGACGATCAGCAAGATCCCTGGGGTGATCCAGGCCGAGGACGTCACCGGGCCCTACGACGTCATCGTGCGGGCCCAGGCCGACACCGTCGACGACCTGGGCCGGATGGTCGTCGCCAAGGTCCAGCAGGTGGACGGCATCACCCGTACCCTGACCTGCCCGGTCGTCCATCTCTAGCCCCCGTCCGCCGCTCCCGGCCATCCCCTTGCCTCACCGCAGACGACGGCGCGCCGACGGCGGTTCCCGGCCCGAGGGCGCCGGACACGAAGGTCACGAAGCTGTGGCCGAAACCTGACACGGCGGGCTGGGAAACCCGCTGATCATACTGCGCCCGCGACGGCGGGAGCCCACGCGGAAGAAGGCGATCCCTTGCGGGGATCGCCTTCTTGTCGTGCGGTCTCGGGTCAGCGCAGTCCCGTCGGCCTGCGCAGCGCGGCCCGCACCAGCCGGTCCACCAGCTCCGGGTAGCTCACCCCGCTGGCCTGCCACATCTGCGGGTACATGGAGATCGGCGTGAAGCCGGGCATGGTGTTGATCTCGTTGATCACGAACTCGCCGTCCTCGGTGAGGAAGAAGTCCGCGCGCACCAGCCCCTCGCAGGAGGCCGCGTCGAACGCCGCCACCGCGAGCCGCTGCACCTCGGCGGTCTCCTCCGCGGTGAGCGGGGCGGGCACGACGCCGGGCGTGGAGTCGATGTACTTGGCCTCGAAGTCGTAGTACGCGTGCGTCTCGGGCGGCGGGATCTCGGCGGGTACGGAGGCCCGCGGGCCGTCCTCGAACTCCAGCACCCCGCACTCGATCTCCCGGCCGCGCAGCGCGGCCTCCACGAGGATCTTCGGGTCGTGGCGCTGTGCCTCGGCGATCGCCTCGTCGAGGCCGGCCGGGTCGTCGACCTTGGTGATGCCGATGGAGGAACCCGCGCGGGCGGGCTTCACGAACAGCGGCCAGCCGTGATCGCCGGCGAAGTCGACGATCTTCCTGCGGGCGGCGGAACGGTCCTGCTCCCACTCGCGCGGCCGGATCACCACGTAGGGGCCGACCTTGAGCCCGAAGGAGGTGAAGACCCGCTTCATGTACTCCTTGTCCTGGCCGACGGCCGAGGCGAGCACACCCGAGCCCACGTAGGGCACTCCGGACAGCTCCAGCAGCCCCTGGAGGGTGCCGTCCTCACCGTACGGGCCGTGCAGCACCGGGAAGACGACGTCCACCTCGCCGAGCGCCTTGGGCACCGAGCCCGGCTCGCTGTAGACGACTTCGCGGTCGGCGGGGTCGACGGGGAGCACCACATGGCCCTCGGTCGACTCGGCGAGCTGCTCGACGCTGGGGGTGCGCCGGTCGGTGATCGCCATGCGTTCCGGTTCGTCGGCGGCCAGGGCCCAACGGCCGTCCTGGGTGATGCCGATCGGCAGGACGTCGTAGCGCGTCCGGTCGATGGCCGCGAGGACGGCGCCGGCGGTGACCACGGAGATCCCGTGTTCGGAGCTGCGCCCGCCGAACACGACGGCCACACGCGGCTTGCGAGACGGCTGCTCGGGGCTCTGGGGGAGGTTCTCGGTGCTCATATCGCGTTGAGAGTACCCGTTGGTAGTGCCCCGAGACAGCGTCGGCACGGCCGCGTCGCCCGGGCGCCGCCCGGGTGCCGCCCGGCGGACCGCGCGGCTGTCGCTCAGCGTCGCTCGGGCTTGGCGCTGCGCGACATCAGCTCCTTGAGGGCCACCACCGGCGGCTTGCCCTCGTGCACGATGCCGACGACCGTCTCGGTGATCGGCATGTCGACGCCGTGCTGCCGGGCCAGATCCAGCACCGACTCGCAGGACTTGACGCCCTCGGCGGTCTGCCGGGTGACCGCGATGGTCTCCTCCAGGGTCATGCCCTTGCCGAGGTTGGTGCCGAAGGTGTGGTTGCGGGACAGCGGCGAGGAGCAGGTCGCCACCAGGTCGCCCAGGCCCGCGAGTCCGGAGAAGGTCAGCGGGTCGGCGCCGAGCGCGACGCCGAGGCGCGTCGTCTCCGCCAGGCCCCGGGTGATGAGGGAACCCTTGGCGTTGTCGCCGAGGCCCATGCCGTCCGCGATGCCGACGGCGAGCCCGATGACGTTCTTCACCGCGCCGCCGAGTTCGCAGCCGACGACGTCGGTGTTGGTGTACGGGCGGAAGTACGGGGTGTGGCACGCGGTCTGAAGGCGCCGGGCCACGGCCTCGTCGGGGCAGGCGACCACGGCCGCCGCGGGCATGCGGGCGGCGATCTCCCGGGCCAGGTTGGGGCCGGTGACCACGGCGATGCGGTCGGCGCCGACCTTGGCGACGTCCTCGACGACCTCGCTCATCCGCATCGCGGAGCCGAGTTCGACGCCCTTCATCAGGGAGACCAGGACGGTGCCGGGGGCGAGCAGCGGCGCCCAGTCGGCGAGGTTGCCGCGCAGCGTCTGGGAGGGCACGGCGAGGACGGTGAAGTCGGCGCCGGCCGCGGCCTCGGCGGGGTCGGTGGTGGCCCTGAGGTTCTCGGGGAGTTCGACGCCGGGCAGGTAGTCCGGGTTGGTGCGGGTGGAGTTGACGGCTTCGGCGAGTTCGGCGCGACGCCCCCAGAGGGTGACCTCGCACCCGGCGTCGGCGAGGACCATGCCGAAGGCGGTGCCCCAGGATCCGGTGCCGAAGACGGCCGCCTTGACGGGCTTGCTCACGTGCCCTGCCCTTCTGCCTGCTTGCGCTGCCTGTGCGTCCGACGCCGCTGCTCGATGCGCTCGCGGCGCGGGTCGTAGGGGGTGTCGGGCGCCTTCTCGCCGCGGATCTCCTCCAGCTGGCGGGTGATGGCGGCCATGATCTCCTCGGTGGCCTCCTTCAGCAGCTCCGCGGTCATCTCCCGGTCGTAGAACCGGGAGAGGTCGACCGGCGGGCCCGCCAGCACGCGATGGGTCTTGCGCGGCAGCAGGTGGGGCTTCTTGGCGTAGGGCGGCAGCAGTTCGTTGCAGCCCCACTGGGCGACCGGGACGACCGGGCACTTGGTCTGGAGGGCGACGCGCGCGGCACCGGTCTTGCCGGTCATGGGCCAGCCGTCGGGGTCGCGGGTCAGGGTGCCCTCCGGGTAGAAGGCGACGCACTCACCGCGCTCCACGGCGTCGATGGCGGCACGGAAGGCGCTGAGCGCGTCCGTGCTCTCCCGGTAGACGGGAATCTGGCCTGTGCCGCGCATCGCGGCGCCCACGAACCCCTTCTTGAAAAGCCCGCTCTTCGCCAGGAAACGCGGCACCCGTCCGGTGTTGTACTGGAAGTGCGCGTACGCGAAGGGGTCGATATGGGAATTGTGGTTCACGGCGGTGATGAATCCGCCCTCCGCCGGAATGTTTTCCATTCCCCGCCAGTCCCGCTTGATCAGGAGCACCAGCGGCGGTTTGCAGATCACCGCGGCGAAGCGGTACCAGAAGCCGATTCTGCGGCGGGGCACGCGGACACCTTCCTCTAGGGCCTGGCCGGGGCCAGGGGGGCCGCACAAGTGTCGCCCCAGGCCGCCGGTCTGTCGAGAACACCGTACGCCCCGGCCCCGGGCGCACCGTCTCCCCCGGGTGACAATGTCCGCGACAGAAGAAGGACGGAGCGCTCGTGCAGTGGACCTTGGTCGTGCCCGTGAAGCCCTTGGCCCGGGCCAAGAGCAGGCTGGCGGACACCGCGGACGACGGGGTGCGGCCGGGGCTGGCGCTCGCGTTCGCCCTGGACACCGTGGCGGCGGCGCTGGCCTGCGCGGCGGTCGGCGATGTGGCAGTCGTCACGGACGACGTCCGGGCGGGTCGGGAGCTGGCGGCGCTGGGCGCGCAGGTGGTCACCGGCGAGCCCGGCGGGGGTCTGAACGCTGCGCTGGCCCATGCCGCGCGGACGGTGCGGTCCTCGCGTCCGGAAAGTCCCGTGGCGGCACTGAACGCCGATCTTCCGGCGCTCCGCCCGGCGGAATTGGGCCGGGTACTGAACGCGGCCGGGCAATTCCCGCGTGCCTTTCTCCCCGATGCCGCCGCAATCGGCACCACCCTGCTGGCCGCTGCCCCGGGCGGTGAATTCCGCCCCGCCTTCGGCCCGGATTCCCGGGCCCGCCACCGTGCCCTGGGCGCGGTGGAACTCGCCCTCGACGCGGTGGATTCGGTACGGCAGGACGTCGACACCGGCGCCGATCTGCGGGCCGCGCTCGCCCTGGGGGTGGGCCCGCACACGGCCGCTGTCGCCGCGCGGTTGCTGATCCCCGGGCAGTAGGCTGCCCTCATGCAGGCGACCGCATACACGTACGACCCGGACAGCCGCAGCGGGCAGGTGCTGCTGGACGACGGCACGCCCGTGCCCTTCGACGCGGCGGCGTTCGACGCGGGCGGCCTGAGACTGCTGCGCCCCGGGCAGCGGGTGCGCATCGAGACGGAGGGCGAGGGCGAGGCCCGCCGGATCACCCTGGTGACGTTGCAGACGCTGTGACCGCCTGCGGATCCGGTGATCCGCATGGAGCCGGTGACCTCCGCACGGAGCCGGTGATCTTCTCCGGGGGCTCCGGGCCGCGGGGCGGCGGCGCCCCGGAACAGGCCGCCCCGGAACAGGCCGCGGGCCGGACTCCGAGAGGGAGTCCGGCCCGGCGCGTGAGTGCCCTGGTGCCCTGGTGCCCGTTACTTCTTGCGGGCGGTGGCCTTCTTGGCGGTGGTCTTGCGCGCGGTCGACTTCTTGGCCGGCGCCTTCTTGGCCGTGGCCTTCTTCGCCGGGGCCTTCTTGGCGGTGGTCTTCTTCGCCGCGGTGGTCTTGGTGGTGGCCTTCTTGGCGGGGGCCTTCTTCGCCGTGGTCTTCTTGGCCGCGCCCGTGGTCTTCTTGGCCGTCGTCTTCTTGGCCGCACCGGTGGTCTTCTTGGCGGTGGTCTTCTTCGCCGCACCGGTGGTCTTCTTGGCGGCGGCCTTCTTGCCCACGGCCTTGGCGATCGACGGGGTCGGTCCGGAGAGGCTGCCCTTGGGGGCCTTCTTGACCGCGATGTCGTTCTTCGGGAGCTTCTTCGAGCCGCTCACCAGGTCCTTGAAGCCCTGACCCGCGCGGAAACGCGGCACCGAGGTCTTCTTGACCCGAACCCGCTCGCCGGTCTGGGGGTTGCGGGCGTAGCGGGCCGGACGGTCGACCTTCTCGAAGGAACCGAAGCCGGTGACCGAGACCCGGTCCCCTCCGACCACGGCGCGGACGATGGCGTCCAGGACCGCGTCGACGGCGTCGGCGGCCTGCTGCCGACCGCCCATCTTGTCGGCAATCGCTTCTACGAGCTGCGCCTTGTTCACGTCTTCCCCTTCGGAGACATTGCCAGAACGAGAATGTTCAAGCTTTTTCGCACGTTAGGCAGATATATACCGCAAATCAAACACGAAACGGGCTAATCACCCTTGTGCCGCAACGGACTCGGCTGTCTCCGCCTGTTCAGCGTTCCTCTTCGGGGAATCGGCCCTCGTCGAGGTCGGCGGTGAACCGCTCCAGACGCCTTGCCGCGTCGGCGAGATCGTGCTTGGCCGCGGCCGTAATGACCAGCAGCTTCCGGGTCAGCGCCATCCGTACGCCCTCCGGGACTTGCAGTGCGCGCACCCGTGAGTGCGCTTCCTTGAGCCGGACCGCGACCGCCGCATAGAGCTCGAGTTGGCCGTCGTGTTCCATGCACAGATTGTGCCATCTGGGGCGAGTTGTCGCCTGCGCAGGGGGCAACTGTCGTCTCGCACGGCCTGCCGCGGGCGCGCTCGCTTCTCCCGCGTACCCCGGCAACCACCGCCGTAACGTGGGCAGTTGCGCTCGCCTCCGGCCGGTCGCGGGCACGCGGGACCCGGAAAACGGCGATACCCCCGATCGGGCTGATCGGGGGTATCGCGGGGGTGTTGGGTGGCCGAAACTCGACCTTGCGCCGGGTGGTTCCGGGCCGGGGCTCAGACCGGGAGCGTCCGCGGCTTGTACGACGGACGCTTCGCCTCGTAGGCGGCGATGTCCGCCTCGTTCCGGAGCGTGATCGAGATGTCGTCCAGGCCGTTCAGCAGCCGCCAGCGGGAGTTCTCGTCCAGTTCGAAGGAGGCGGTGATGCCCTCGGCGCGCACCTCGCGGGCCTCGAGGTCGACCGTGACCTCGGCCGTGGGGTCGGCCTCGGTCAGCTCCCACAGCGCGTCCACGACCTTCTGGTCGAGCACCACGGTGAGCAGGCCGTTCTTCAGCGAGTTGCCGCGGAAGATGTCGGCGAAGCGGGAGGAGATCACGGCTTTGAAGCCGTAGTTCTGCAACGCCCAGACGGCGTGCTCGCGGGAGGAGCCGGTGCCGAAGTCGGGGCCGGCGACCAGGACCGTGGCGCCCTGCCGCTCGGGCCGGTTGAGCACGAACTCCGGGTCCTTGCGCCAGGCCTCGAACAGCCCGTCCTCGAACCCGTCGCGGGTGACCTTCTTGAGCCAGTGGGCGGGGATGATCTGGTCGGTGTCGACGTTGCTGCGGCGCAGCGGGACGGCCCGGCCGGTGTGGGTGGTGAATGCTTCCATGGCTGATCAGACTCCAGCGGGCGTGGGGACGTCGGCGGCGGCGAGGTCGGCCGGGGAGGCCAGGTGGCCCAGGACCGCCGTCGCGGCGGCGACCTGCGGGGAGACCAGGTGGGTGCGGCCGCCCTTGCCCTGCCGGCCCTCGAAGTTGCGGTTGGAGGTGGAGGCGGAGCGCTCACCCGGCGCCAGCTGGTCGGGGTTCATGCCCAGGCACATCGAGCAGCCCGCGTGCCGCCACTCGGCGCCGGCCTCCTTGAAGACCACGTCCAGCCCCTCGGAGACGGCCTGGAGGCCGACCCGAGCGGAGCCGGGGACGACCAGCATCCGTACGCCGTCGGCGACTTTGCGGCCCTTGAGCAGCTCGGCGGCGGCCCGCAGGTCCTCGATCCGCCCGTTGGTGCAGGAACCTACGAAGACCGTGTCCACCTTGATGGAACGCAGCGGCTGGCCGGCCTCCAACCCCATGTACTCCAGGGCCTTTTCGGCGGCGTAGCGCTCCGAAGCGTCTTCGTACGAGGCGGGGTCGGGGACGGACGCCGAAAGCGGGGCACCCTGCCCGGGGTTGGTGCCCCAGGTGACGAACGGGGCGAGTGCGGAGGCGTCGATGACGACCTCGGCGTCGAACTCGGCGTCGTCGTCCGTGCGCAGCGTCTTCCAGTACGCGACGGCCGCGTCCCAGTCGGCGCCCTCGGGGGCGTGCGGGCGGCCCTTGAGGTAGGCGAAGGTGGTCTCGTCGGGGGCGATCATGCCCGCGCGGGCGCCGGCCTCGATCGACATGTTGCAGATGGTCATCCGGGCCTCCATCGAGAGCTTCTCGATGGCGGAGCCGCGGTACTCCAGGATGTAGCCCTGGCCGCCGCCGGTGCCGATCCTGGCGATGATCGCCAGGATCAGGTCCTTGGCGGTGACGCCCTCGGGCAGCTCGCCGTCGACCGTGATGGCCATGGTCTTCGGGCGGGCCATGGGCAGCGTCTGGGTGGCCAGCACGTGCTCGACCTGGGAGGTGCCGATGCCGAACGCCAGCGCGCCGAAGGCGCCGTGGGTGGAGGTGTGGGAGTCGCCGCAGACCACGGTGGTGCCGGGCTGGGTCAGGCCCAGCTGGGGGCCGACGACGTGCACGACGCCCTGCTCCACGTCGCCCAGCGGGTGCAGCCGGACGCCGAACTCCGCGCAGTTCTTGCGCAGCGTCTCCAGCTGGGCCCGGGAGACCGGGTCCGCGATGGGCTTGTCGATGTCGAGGGTCGGGGTGTTGTGGTCCTCGGTGGCGATGGTCAGGTCGAGCCGGCGCACGGTCCGGCCGCTCTTGCGGAGGCCGTCGAAGGCCTGCGGGCTGGTCACCTCGTGCAGCAGGTGCAGATCGATGAAGAGGAGGTCGGGCTCGCCCTCGGCGCGCCGGACGACGTGGTCGTCCCAGACCTTCTCCGCGAGTGTCCTACCCATCGCTTTCCCTCCGGCCGGCGAACGTGCGCCGGCCCAACTAGAGATCTTCAGGAGGCGTCGCCCGCACCCCTTGATTCCGGGCGTCCGCCACCAGGCCCTCACGTCCACGGGCCGCTGTGACTTCGTGACACCAAGGGTGGCGCGTTCCACGGAAAATTGAACTTGCGTTTCACAGAGTGAGACGCGAGTATCGTTGCATGGACAACAGTAGCGGCGTCGGCGTTCTGGACAAGGCGGCACTCGTCCTGAGCGCTCTGGAGTCCGGTCCGGCCACCCTCGCGGGTCTGGTCGGCGCGACCGGACTGGCACGACCCACGGCCCACCGCCTGGCCGTGGCGCTGGAACACCACCGCATGGTGGCGCGCGACATGCAGGGCCGGTTCATCCTCGGCCCGCGCCTGGCCGAGCTGGCCGCGGCGGCGGGCGAGGACCGGCTGCTGGCGACGGCCGGCCCGGTGCTCACCCACCTCCGGGACGTCACGGGCGAGAGCGCGCAGCTCTACCGCCGCCAGGGCGACATGCGCATCTGCGTCGCCGCGGCGGAGCGGCTGTCCGGCCTGCGGGACACGGTCCCGGTGGGCTCGACGCTCACGATGAAGGCCGGCTCCTCGGCCCAGATCCTGATGGCCTGGGAGGAGCCGGAGCGGCTGCACCGGGGCCTCCAGGGCGCCCGCTTCACGGCGACGGCCCTGTCGGGCGTACGGCGCCGGGGCTGGGCCCAGTCCATCGGCGAGCGGGAGCCGGGCGTGGCGTCCGTCTCCGCGCCCGTGCGCGGCCCCTCCAACCGCGTGGTGGCCGCCGTCTCGGTCTCCGGCCCGATCGAGCGCCTGACGCGCCACCCGGGCCGGATGCACGCGCAGGCCGTCATCGACGCGGCCGCCCGTCTGTCCGAGGCGCTGCGCCGCTCCGGCTGAGCCGGTACGGGGACGGGCCGGCCTCAACGCCGCGGCGGGCCCTTCCCCGGCTTCGGGAGCAGGCACCGAACCGATGACACCGCAGGGGGCGTTGCTCCGCTCCCCCGGAACGCCGAAGGCCCCCCGCCTGAGCGAGGGGCCTTTCGATCACGTACCCCCGACCGGATTCGAACCGGCGCTACCGCCTTGAGAGGGCGGCGTGCTAGGCCGCTACACAACGGGGGCGTGGACACTGCGTTTCCGCAGGTCCGAGCTGGTCTACCTGGACTCGAACCAAGACTAACTGAACCAGAATCAGTCGTGCTGCCAATTACACCATAGACCAATGTGGTTTAGACCAGTCAGTACCCCCGACCGGATTCGAACCGGCGCTACCGCCTTGAGAGGGCGGCGTGCTAGGCCGCTACACAACGGGGGCCCTAGCGATCACCTCGTGAGAGGTCACCGTACCCCCGACCGGATTCGAACCGGCGCTACTGCCTTGAGAGGGCAGCGTGCTAGGCCGCTACACAACGGGGGCTTGCGGATGGGATCCGCGATTGCAGATAAGCTCTGCGAGCTGGCCTACCTGGACTCGAACCAAGACTAACTGAACCAGAATCAGTCGTGCTGCCAATTACACCATAGGCCACTGGAACGCAAGCCCCGGAGGGGTTCTTGTTCTAGTAGTGCGCTTCCGGTTCCGGCCTCTCGGCCCGCTCCCCGGCGGCGCAGAAAGAACATTACCCGAAGGTGGACGGGGCTCCAAAACGAGTATCGCCGCCGAGGAGTGCGGGGAGTTCGGCGAGGGACGCGATGCGGCGCGGGCCGCTGGGCGGGTCGACGGCCGCCCGGGCTCCGGCGCGGTCGATCCACACCGACAGCAGCCCGGCGTCGGCGGCGCCGCGGCCGTCGATCTCCGGGTGGTCCCCGACGTACGCGACCTCGTGCGGGGCGAGGCCGAGCGCGTCGCAGGCCGCGAGGAAGGCGGCGGGCTCGGGCTTGGAGACGCCCAGCTCAGCGGCGCACAGGATGGTCTCGAAGCGGTCGTGCACGCCCAGGACGCGCAGCTTGCGGTCCTGGACGGTCAGGCTGGAGTTGGAGAGCACCGCGTGCCGGTGGCTGGCGGCGAGGGCGTCGAGGACCGGCAGGACGTCCGGGAACAGCGACCAGGCGGCCTCGTAGTGGCGCAGGTACCGCGTGAACCAGTCGTCGGCCTCGGCGTCCGTCAGCTCCGGCCGGCCCAGGAAGACCCGGGTACGGTCCCGGCGCTGCGTGACGAAGTCCACCTCGCCGGCGGCGAACCGCGCCCACTGCGCGTCGGTGATCTCCCGCCAGTGCAGCAGGGCCTGCTCGGCGGAGCCGTACCCCTCGAGCAGGCCCTCGGCGGCCAGGTGGGCCCGCATGCCCTCGCGGTCGGCGGTGGTGTAGTCGAAGAGGGTGTCGTCGACGTCCCAGACGACGGCTCTGACCGGCCCGACGGCTCCGGCGGGTGCGGCGGATTCGGCGGCTACGGCGGGTTCGGCGGCAACGGCCCGTTGGACGGATGCGGCCGGCCCGGCGGCTCCGGCCCCTTCGGCGGTGCCGGCCGGCTGGGCGGACGCGGCCCGTCCGGCGGCTCCCTCCGGTTCGGCGGCGCCGGCCCCTCCGGCGGCTCTGGTCGGCATGCCACCGACGGCAGCGGAGCACCAGCGACCTCGTCCGACAGGTTTGAGGTCTGGGATCCAAGATCTACCGAGAGGAACAGGTAAGTGTTCCACGCTGCAACTGGCTCAGTGGCGCGCCCAAGCCCAGCGAGCACGGCACCGTACGTTCCCTTGGCGATGACTACTGGCGACCGTTAGCCGCGCCAGAGACGCACTGCCAAGTCGTCAGGCGCCTGAGACAAGCATCACAAGGTCACCCCTGATGTGCCGCTGGGTAGGCGGGCGCGGGCATTCAGTTACGGCCATACCCATTTTCCCGATGTGCACCCTCGCGGAGGTTCGTAGCAGGGCTGGGCCAGCGGTACCGGAGCAGCCAAAAACGCGACGCACTCGGTGACCTTCGGCCAGCCCACTAACAAGGCCTGCCGCGCACACCCTCCGGGGCACGGAGCGCCGACCGCGACGTGGGCCGCCTCTCGTTCGGTTACGGCCCACCTCGTGCGAGTCGGCCCTTCAGTGCCCAGGACAGGGCGCCGACGCGGAGAGGGCAATCCGTTCGTCCGGCGGGGCGTGCGAACCCGACCCCAGGCCGCGAGGCCCCGAGCTGCGTGTCCCCGCCAGTTCTGACGCGGCCTGCCCAGCGTGGGATGATATGAGTCGACGCAACTCCCGGGCCGGGTTAGCGCCGCACACGTCGTCCGCGTTGCGGATGTTCCGCCTACCACCGCCCCTATGACTCGGCCGCGCCCCGCCTAAGACAGGGCGGATACACGATCCAGCCGTTTCCTCCCGCACGGCTGCTGAAGGTAGGGGGCAAGTCCTACTTGGGACCTGAGCCGATAGTGCGACCGCAGCCGCCTGGGAACGATCACCGCCCCAACGAGGGTTGGCCCCACCATCCACGACGAAGGCGACCGGGCAGGCAAGCTGACTACGGCGACCCCGCGGAGTTCAGACGCACCGCACCCACACACCGCCTCCACTGCCCGCGGCCCGAACCCATCGATTACACACAGTTGACAACAGCGACACGCACCGGAAGGATCACTGGTTGCAACTAGTTGACCATCAGGGGGTAATTTCATGACCAAGAGGATCACGCAGCGCCTCAGTGCGCTCTTCGCTACCAGTGCACTCATACTCGGCGCGTCGCTCACGCTAGGCGCAAACCAGGCAGCAGCCGCCGAGTGGACGTTCAAGAAGAGCGCCGTAGACTCAGACGGATCCTTCACCATCGCTGCCTACAACAACGGCACTTACGCGGGCTTGATGGAGTGGAACGCCGACCCCCTCCAGAACCCAACCATGCCTGGAGACGCGTTCCGGGTTCTCGACCGGCTCTCCGATGGTTGGGGCATGGAGGCCCACATGACCCATCCCGCAACAGGGCGCACTGCAACGACCCGCGGTCACACAGCTGTCTACTACAGCCCGTGGAGCACCGGCAATCTTGCCGAAGGAACAACGGTCTACATCCAGCTCTGTGCGATCAAGGGCTCCTACGTGGAGCAATGCAGCTTTGCCTACTCCGGGCGCGCCTAAGTACACCACCGACGTGACTATATCGCCCACACCGCAATTTGGGCTCCTTAACGCGGGGGATGCTGACCTGCTCGCATGAGACGGCTTCCGGGTACATGTGCACCCGGTAACCCGGTTTGCTTCCCAGCCCCGGTTAGCGTGAACGGTCTGCCGAGAAAGACGGCAGACCGTTCCGCGTGTTCCCTCCAGGCCAAGCACCCGACCGCTGCGCGCCATGTGCGGACTCCACCTGTTGCGGACCGGTAGCGACCTCGCCGGTACCGCGGCCTACGTCAACCGCCGCAACTCGGCGGAGCCCGCACAGCTCAAGCTGGGCCCGGCCTGTCGATCCGTGCTAGGTCGGGCGATGGACAGGCCAGCCTCGGTGCATTACGCCGCCAGCTTCGCCAGTGCCGCGTCGATCCTGGCCAGGGACCTCTCCTTGCCCAGGACCTCCAGGGACTCGAAGAGCGGCAGGCCGACCGTGCGGCCGGTGACGGCGACGCGGACGGGGGCCTGGGCCTTGCCGAGCTTGAGGCCGTGGGCCTCGCCGGCCGCCAGGACGGCCTCCTTCAGGGACTCCGGGGAGGTCCAGTCGGCGGCGTCCAGCTTCTCGCGGGCGGTGCGCAGCAGGGCGTCGCTGCCCTCCTTCATCGCCTTGTTCCAGGAGGCCTCGTCCTCGACGGGCTCCGGAAGGAACAGGAAGTCGACGTTGTCGGTGATCTCCGAAAGGACCTTCACGCGGGTCTGCGCGTGCGGGGCGATCGCCTGCCACTTGGTCTCGTCGAAGTCCTCCGGCGCCCAGGGGGCGAACGGGGCCTTCAGCCAGGGGCGGCAGCGCTCGGTGAAGTCCTTCACGTCCAGCAGCCGGATGTGGTCGCCGTTGATCGCCTCGCACTTCTTCAGGTCGAAGCGGGCCGGGTTGGGGTTCACGTCGGAGATGTCGAAGGCCGCGACCATCTCCTCGATCGTGAAGACGTCCTGGTCGGCCGAGAGCGACCAGCCGAGCAGGGAGAGGTAGTTGAGCAGGCCCTCGGGCAGGAAGCCGCGCTCCCGGTAGAGGTTCAGGCTGGACTGCGGGTCGCGCTTGGAGAGCTTCTTGTTGCCCTCGCCCATCACGTACGGCAGGTGGCCGAAGGCCGGGATCTCCTTGGCGATGCCCAGCTCGATCAGCGCCTTGTACAGGGCGATCTGGCGCGGGGTGGAGGAGAGCAGGTCCTCGCCGCGCAGGACGTGGGTGATCTCCATCAGGGCGTCGTCGACCGGGTTGACCAGGGTGTACAGCGGGGCGCCGTTGGCGCGGACGATGCCGTAGTCCGGGACGTTCTCCGGGGTGAAGGTCAGCTCGCCGCGGACCAGGTCGGTGAAGGTGATCGTCTCGTCGGGCATCCGGAAGCGGACGATCGGCGTGCGGCCCTGGGCCTTGTACTCCTCGACCCGGGCGGCGGTCAGCTCACGGCAGTGGCCGTCGTAGCCGGAGGGCTTCCCGGCGGCGCGGGCGGCCTCGCGGCGGGTGTCCAGCTCCTCCTGGGAGCAGTAGCAGTGGTAGGCGTGGCCGGCGTCCAGGAGCTTCTGGGCGACGTCCTTGTACAGGTCCATCCGCTGCGACTGGCGGTACGGCGCGTGCGGGCCGCCGATCTCGGGGCCCTCGTCCCAGTCGAAGCCCAGCCAGCGCATCGAGTCGAGCAGCTGCCGGTACGACTCCTCGGAGTCGCGGGCCGCGTCGGTGTCCTCGATGCGGAAGACCAGGGTGCCCTGGTGGTGCCGGGCGAACGCCCAGTTGAACAGGGCGGTGCGGACCAGGCCCACGTGGGGGTTACCGGTGGGCGAGGGGCAGAAACGGACGCGTGGGGGTACCCCCTGTCCGAGCGGAGCCGAGGACTTGGGGGAGGGGGAGCCGGGTGCGCTAGCCACGCTTGACAACCTTGTTGGTGAGAGTGCCGATGCCTTCGATGGTGACGGCGACCTCGTCGCCGACGTTGAGGGGGCCGACTCCGGCCGGGGTGCCGGTGAGGATCACGTCGCCGGGCAGCAGTGTCATGGCCTCGGAGACGTTGACGACCAGGTCCTCGATGGAGTGGATCATCTCGCTGGTGCGGCCGAGCTGGCGCTGCTGCCCGTTGACCGTGAGCTGGATCGTCAGGTCGGAGGCGGCGGCGAGGCCGATGTCCGTCTCCACCCAGGGGCCGAGCGGGCAGGAGGTGTCGAAGCCCTTGGCCCGGGCCCACTGCTTCTCGCGCTTCTGCACGTCACGGGCGGTGATGTCGTTGGCGCAGGTGAAGCCGAGGATCACGTCCCCGACGCGCTCGCGCGGGACCTCGCGGCACATGCGGCCGATGACGACGGCCAGCTCGGCCTCGTGGTGCAGCTCCTGCGAGAAGGAGGGGTACTGGATCTCGTCGCCGGGGCCGATGACCGAGGTGGACGGCTTGAAGAAGGCGAACGGGGCGTCGGGGGCCTCGTTGCCGAGTTCGCGGGCGTGCTCGGCGTAGTTGCGGCCGAAGGCCACGACCTTGTTGGGGAGCACCGGCGGCAGCAGCCGGACCTTGCTCAGCGGCACCTTGGTGCCGGAGAGCTCGAAGTCCGCGAACGGGATGCCCTTGATGATGTCGAGGACGAGCTGGTCCGGCTGGTCGCCCTCGACCGCGCCGAAGGCGACGTTCCCGTCGATGGAGAACCTGGCGATGCGCACGGGTTGCTTGGCCCCTTGACTGAAGCGGCTGGAGTCTGACGCTCCAGGCTAACGCGGCAGACCGCGGGCGCCTCGCGCACGACCCGTCGTGGCCCGGCAGGGCCGTTCGCCGGAGCGCGCGGGCGCCCGTGATCTTCTGTGCGGGGCCGGCCCGGTGAACGTGCCGCGGCCGGCGGACGTACTACTCTGCGGCAGAGGCTCCGACGGGGGCTTCCATGAGGACGGTGCGCCGCGGGTTGGCCGTCTGGGCGGGGAGCTCGACGGGGTGCTCCTGCTGCTCCTGCGGGCGCAGGTCGTCGGCGTCGGCCAGGTGCGCCAGCGTCGTGCGTCGCGGGTTGGCGATCTTGCGGAACATCATCGTCGTCTTCACGGTTGTACGAGACCTTGTCGTGTCCGGGCGCCGGGAGCGGGTAAGAGTCGCTGCGGGGGCGCGGGTTGGCAGATGCATCCCTTTTGTAAAGGGTCAGGCTAAACATGCGATTCCCCGCCGAAGCCAGGAGGGGACATGTTCCGGCTGTGAGTTTGCTCACTCAGCAAGGCTCAAACCGGTCAATTCAGACCGCCGACCCACCCCCGCGAAACGGACATCTCACCCCTGAAGCCCGCATTCCGCTCCTGATCATGGCGACTGGGACACCCTCGACCGGTCGACGAATCGCGGACATACGTCCGTTTTGAGGGTGATCACCTTCTACAAGCCGTGACTCGCCCCTCACGTGGTGTCACCTGTGTCACGGCCTGGCCCACGGGCCTTGTTGGAGATCCTGCACTGTGCTGGAATTCCACGGACCGCCGCAGGATCGAGCCGGCGCACAGGGGGCGCAGAGAAGCGCCGAGTGGCGGCAAGAAGGGGGAGTCCAGCGCCGGTCACTCACGACCACCACGGGGGCGTATTCAGGGCGCCCCTATGACGCCGACACCGTGCCTGGCCGTTCACGCGGCAGGGCGCCTGGTCCAGAGGTTGCGACGCTAGTGCAGGGACGTTTCAAGAGGGATGGCAGCGCTTCGGCGGAGCCGGAGCCGCACGGCGGGACTGGCCCCAGGGCCGTCAGCTCCTCGCCCCAGCACGCCCAGAACCAGGGTCCGGCCCCGACCGGTGACGGCGGCGAGCGTTCCGGCCGCCCCGGCCCGTCGAGCCCGTCCGACCCGGCCACGCCGGTGGTGAGGCCGCCGAAGGGCCCGACCGGCCCCGGCTCCCGAATAGCCCTGCGCAACTGGCGGATCTCCACCCGACTCGTGTCGCTGCTCGCGCTGCCCGTGGTCGCGGCCACCTCGCTGGGCGCCCTGCGCATCAACGAGTCGATGGAGAACATCCAGCAGCTCGACAACATGAAGCTGCTGACGGAGATGACCAAGCAGGCGACCGAGCTGGCCGCCGCGCTCCAGGAGGAGCGCGACCAGTCCGCCGGTCCGCTGGCCCACAACTCCAGCGCGAGCGCCATCGCCATCAAGGGCGACCGGGAGAAGACCGACCGGGCCCGGAAGAACTTCATCGATAGTTCCGAGGCGATCGACGCCGCTGGCAAAGAGGGCAACCTTGCCGGTGTCCGTGAAACCGTGGTCGGCCTCGCTGGCGAGCTCAATAACCTCAACAAGATCCGTGCCACCGCCTACGAGGCCGAGGGCAACTCCACCCAGACCGTCGAGGCCTACCACCGCCTGATCACCCACCTGCTCGACCTCTCGCAGGACATGGCGGAGGCCACCAGCAATCCGGAGATGATCCAGCGCACGCGCGCCCTGGCGGCCTTCTCCTCGGCCAAGGAGTACGCCTCGGTGCAGCGCGCGGTGATCGCCGCCGCCCTGCCGGCCAGCAACACCACGTTCGGCAAGATCTCCGAGAACGACCGCCTCTACGGCGAGGCCGCGCTCCAGGGCGAGCGGTCCGACATCCGCGCCTTCACCAGCATCTACGGCAACGGCGCCGAGGACCTGCTCAAGCCCATCGACCAGGGCAACCCGACCATCGAGGCGACCGACGAGTACGCCGGCCGCGCCCTGGCCAGCAAGGACGCGCTGAAGTCCCTGGACAAGCGCTCCTACCAGGACTGGCTGGACGACAGCTCCACCAAGATCCAGCAGATGACGAACATCGAGCGCACGCTGCTGGAGGACATGGAGCAGAAGGCGCGTGAGCTGCGCAGCGCCTCCGAGCGCGAGGCGATCATCTCCGGTGCGCTGATCCTCATCGTGCTCGGCGTGTCGCTGGTCGGCGCCTTCGTCGTGGCCCGCTCCATGATCCGCTCGCTGCGCCGGCTGGAGGAGACCGCGACCAAGGTCGCCTCCGACCGCCTGCCCGAGCTGGTCAAGCAGCTCTCGGAGTCCGACCCGCAGGACGTCGACACCTCCGTGGAGTCGGTCGGCGTGCACTCCCGGGACGAGATCGGCCGGGTGGCCGCGGCCTTCGACGACGTGCACCGCGAGGCGGTCCGCCTCGCCGCCGAGCAGGCCCTGCTGCGGGGCAACGTCAACGCGATGTTCACCAACCTCTCGCGCCGCTCCCAGGGTCTGATCCAGCGCCAGCTCTCCCTCATCTCCGAGCTGGAGTCCCGCGAGGCCGACCCGGACCAGCTGTCCTCGCTGTTCAAGCTCGACCACCTCGCGACCCGCATGCGCCGTAACGGCGAGAACCTCCTCGTCCTCGCGGGTGAGGAGCCCGGCCGCCGGTGGACCCGCCCGGTCCCGCTGGTCGACGTGCTGCGTGCCGCCGCCTCCGAGGTGGAGCAGTACGAGCGCATCGAACTGGCCGCCGTGCCCGCCACCGAGGTGGCCGGCCGGGTCGTCAACGACCTCGTGCACCTGCTCGCCGAGCTGCTGGAGAACGCGACCTCGTTCTCCTCCCCGCAGACCAAGGTCAAGGTCACCGGTCACGCACTGCCCGACGGCCGCGTCCTGATCGAGATCCACGACACCGGTATCGGTCTGTCGCCGGAGGACCTGGCGGCGATCAACGAGCGGCTCGCCTCGCCGCCCACCGTGGACGTCTCCGTCTCCCGCCGCATGGGTCTGTTCGTGGTCGGCCGCCTCTCGCAGCGCCACGGCATCCGCATCCAGCTGCGCCCGTCGGACTCCGGCGGTACGACCGCGCTGGTCATGCTGCCCGTCGACGTCGCCCAGGGCGGCAAGAAGCCGCAGGGCAAGCCCGGTCAGCCCGGTGGCGGCGGCGGTCCGGCCGCCGCGCAGGCCGCGGCCGGTGCCGCGGCGGCCCGCCGGCAGGCGGGCGGTCAGGGCGGCGGCTTCGGCGGCGGCCCCTCCGGTGGCGGCGCCCTCGGCTCCGGCGGGCAGGGCGGTGGCCTGCTCGGCGCCGGGCAGGGGCCGCGTGCCGCGCTGCCCGGCCGGGACGGCGGTGGCCGTCCGGGTGGTGCGCCGGGCGGTGCCCGCGGGCCCCAGGCCCCGGCGGCGCCCCAGCAGCAGAACCGTCCGGCGCCGGCCGGCGCGGGTGCCGCTGCCGGTCAGGCGCCGGGTGCCCCGCAGGGCCTCCAGGCGGCCGGGATGAACGCGCCGCGCAACCAGGGCGAGGACGCCTTCGGCGGCGGCCGTGGCCCGGTGCCCCCGCAGCGCGGGCACCGCAAGGGAGCCGGCAACGGCGACGCCGAGCAGGGCCGCCGCCCGCAGCTGCCGCCCCGCGGCGGGCCGCGGGCCGAGCTGCCCGGCGGCAACCCGCCGCCGCGCACGCCCAGCTGGAGCGACGAGAACGCGCAGCCGTCCGTGCCGCGCGCCTCGCTGGACGCCCCGCGCGGCCACGAGGAGCCGGACGTCTCCCGCACCTCCCGCGCGCCGCGCGTCGACGACCGGCAGGGTCCGGGCGCGACCGCGGAGATCCCGGCGGTGTCCGGGTACGGCGAGCAGCAGGGCCAGGGCCCCGGCGCCACCGCCGAGTTCGCCCGTCCGGACTTCGACGCCCCCGGTGCCGGCGGGCAGCACGGCACCGGCCACTTCGCCCGTCCGGAGCCGGGCTCCCCGGCGGACGCACAGGCCGGCGGTGCCGCGTACGGTGACCGGTTCGGACAGCCGGAGGCCGGCTCCGCGCAGGGCACCGGGCAGTTCGTCCGCCAGGACGTCTTCGGCGCGCCCGCCGGTCAGGGCGGCCGGAACGGTTCCGACGCCCAGGGCGGCCGCGGCGGCCAGAACGGTGTGAACGGTGCGCAGGCCCCGGGCGGTCCGGGACAGTTCGCCGCTCCGCAGGGCTACGACAACGGCTCCACGGGCCAGTTCCCGAGCCCGCAGACGGCGGGCGACGACTTCGGCGGACCGCGCCGGCCGGCTCCCCGGCCGCAGCGTCCCGCGCCCCGCCCGGAGCCCGAGGCCCTGCCGCCGGCGGGTCCCGGGGACGGGCGGACGCCGCTGTACGACACGCTGGAGACGAACTGGTTCCACGGCGACCGCGGGGAGCGGGCGCAGGCGGGCGGTCCGGCTCCGGACCAGGCGCAGCGGCCGCAGGCCGCCTCCGCCGGGCAGGGCCACCCCGCTCCGCAGCCGTCCGCTCCGCAGCGGACCGCCGCCTCCTGGCGCACCTCGCCCAACGACGAGCTCGTCCGGCAGGCCGAGCGGGTCAGGCAGCCGGCGGCCGGCGGGGTCACCACGTCCGGTCTGCCGCGCCGGGTGCCCCGCGCGAACCTCGTGCCGGGCACCGCACAGCAGCAGTCGCACCAGAGCGGTCCGCAGGTCTCGCGCGCGCCCGACGACGTGCGCGGTCGGCTGACCAACCTCCGTCGGGGTATCGCACAGGGCCGTCAGGCCGGTGCCAACCAGACCGGCAGCTTTCCCCGGCCCTCTCACCAGCAGGAGCGTTAGTTGAGTCCGATGAGCCAGGCGGCACAGAACCTGAACTGGTTGATCACGAATTTCGTGGACAACACGCCAGGGGTGTCCCACACCGTCGTCGTGTCCGCCGACGGACTCCTTCTGGCGATGTCGGAAGGGTTCCCGCGCGACCGCGCCGACCAGCTCGCGGCCGTCGCCTCGGGTCTGACCTCGCTGACGGCCGGGGCGTCCCGGATCTTCGACGGCGGCACCGTGGCGCAGACGGTCGTCGAAATGGAAAGAGGCTTCCTCTTCCTCATGTCCATCTCGGACGGCTCGTCCCTGGCCGTCCTCGCCCACCCGGAGTGCGACATCGGCCTCGTCGGCTACGAGATGACGCTCCTCGTCGACCGCGCGGGAGCGGTCCTCACTCCGGACCTGCGCGCGGAACTACAGGGAAGTCTGCTCCACTGATCGGCCCCGGCACCACCCGTCTCACCAAATCACCGTCCGGCCGCCACAATCCCCCCACCGGCCCCGCTAGACGGCACGACTGACCGACCTGCTGTCCCGCCCGGAGGATCCATGACCCCGCCCACCGCCTCTCATGATCCGTACGCGGAGCCGTACGAGGACGAGGGCGACCAGCCGCTGGTACGTCCGTACGCGATGACCGGCGGCCGGACCCGGCCGCGCTACCAGCTCGCCATCGAGGCGCTGATCAGCACGACGGCCGACCCGGCAGCGCTCATGGGGTTGCTCCCCGAGCACCAGCGCATCTGCCATCTGTGCCGTGAGGTGAAGTCGGTCGCCGAGGTCTCGGCCCTTCTCGCGATGCCGCTGGGCGTCGCACGGATCCTGGTCGCGGACCTCGCGGAGGCCGGGCTCGTCGCCATCCACCAGCCGGGCGGCGACGAAAGCAACGGCGGTGCGCCGGACGTGACACTGCTCGAAAGGGTGCTCAGTGGACTTCGCAAGCTCTGACGGAGGCCGGGCGACCACCTCCGCCAAAATCGTGGTGGCCGGCGGCTTCGGCGTCGGCAAGACCACGTTCGTCGGCGCCGTCTCGGAGATCAATCCGCTGCGCACGGAGGCCGTCATGACGTCCGCCAGCGCCGGCATCGACGACCTCACCCACACCGGGGACAAGACGACCACCACGGTCGCCATGGACTTCGGCCGCATCACCCTCGACCAGGACCTGATCCTGTACCTGTTCGGCACGCCCGGCCAGGACCGCTTCTGGTTCATGTGGGACGACCTGGTGCGGGGCGCCATCGGCGCGGTCGTGCTGTGCGACACCCGCCGGCTGGCCGACTGCTTCCCGGCGGTGGACTACTTCGAGAACAGCGGGCTGCCGTTCGTCGTGGCGCTCAACGGGTTCGACGGCCAGCAGCCGTACACCCCGGACGAGGTGCGCGAGGCGTTGCAGATCGGCCCGGACACCCCGATCATCACCACCGACGCCCGGCACCGCGCGGACGCCAAGAGTGCGCTGATCACGCTGGTCGAGCACGCGCTGATGGCCCGGCTGCGCTGACGATCAAGTCGGCAGCGGTGTACGGCAGTTGTCGTAGGCGTTCTGGAGCCGGCTGTGTCCTTTGACACGGTCGGCTCCGGTGTTCATAACGTTTCGGCAGAGGAATCCGGTGGTACCGCCACGCGTCGCGCACATCTGGTCTCGCTGTGCTCACGAACGACCCGCCTTTTGGCGCTCCTCGCTCTTTATGACCGTTTTATCTGGGCCTTACAAGTCCCGTACTGCCGTTTGGAAGAGCGCTGGTCGTCGTGCTGGAATGCCAGAACTGCTCAATGGCCGAAGACGTACTCATCGGTAGCGCGTACTCGAAGGCGCATTGGGCTCTGAGACACTGCGGCACGACGTAGGTGCCGACCGCCGAGAGGTTGTTGGTCGAGTGAGGCGAAGCAAGAACAGTCCCGAGCCGTCGGCCCGGGGCAACTTCACCCCGCCGCCGCGCACAGCGGCGCCCGCCCCCGTGCCAGGTCCGGAACCCACGGCCGCGCCCGCCCCGAGCGGCGGGCGGTTCTCCCCTCGCAACTGGCGGGTGGCGACCCGGCTGAACGCGATCCTGCTCATACCCGTGCTGGTCGGCCTGGTCATGGGCGGCTTCCAGGTGAAGAGCTCGATCGACACCTGGCAGGACGCCGAGGACGCCGAGAAGACCGCACGCCTGGTGCAGGCGTCCCTCACCTACGCCAACGCCCTCTACGTCGAGCGCGACACCTCCGCCGCCCCGCTGCTCCAGGGCAAGCGGGACGACAAGACCGTCACCCAGGTCCGCGCCGCCACGGACCAGGCCGCCGACGCCTTCGACGAGGCCGCGCAGGGCATGCCGGACAAGGCCGGTCTGGAGCGCCGCCTGAAGCTCTTCCGGGAGCAGGAGCCCAAGCTCCAGTCGCTGCGCGAGGCCGCCTACACGAGCAAGCTCAAGGGCGTGGAGACCCAGGAGGGCTACGTCCAGATCGCCCACCCGCTGATGGAGTTCGCCAACGAGCTCGGTCTGGGCACGGGCAACATCACCTCCTACGGCCGTACGGTCTACGCGATATCCCTGACCAAGGCCGCGCTCTCCCTCCAGCGGTCCATCGGCACCCAGCTGCTGGTCAAGCCGGGCCCGGAGCCCAGCCACCTGGCCAGCCAGCGCGTCGCCCTCTCCTCCTACGCCTACCTCGAGCGCATCGCCATCGAGGAGTACATCGGCGGTGGCACCGAGGAGGACGCCCAGAAGCTCGAGGACGCCGAGGAGAAGCTCAAGGAGGACGGCGCGGCCATGGCCAAGGAGGCCAAGGCCAAGGACCCGGACTACGTGCCGCCGCCGGCCAACCCGACCACGATGGTCACCGAGGTGGCCCGCCTTCAGTCGACGGACCCGGGCGCGCGGGCGGCCCTGGCCGAGAAGGGCATCACTCCCGAGAACTGGTGGGCGGTCAACACCCTCAAGTTCGACGCCTACCGCACCATCGAGTCGGACCTCGCCGACAAGGCGGTGACCGAGGCGGCGCAGATCGCCGACGACGCCGAGCAGGACGCCTACATCACCGGTGCCATCGTCGTGGTCGCGCTGCTCGCCGCGTTCATCCTGGCCGGCATGGTGGCCCGCCAGATGAGCCGCTCGATGCGCCAGCTGCGCAACGCCGCGTTCGGCATCGCCGAGCAGCGTCTGCCGATGCTGGTCGACCAGCTCTCCCGCACCGACCCCGGCCGGGTCGACACCCGGGTGGCGCCGATCCCGATCACCTCGACCGACGAGATCGGCGAAGTCGCCCGCGCCTTCGACCAGGTCCACCGCGAGGCGGTCCGGCTCGCCTCCGAGCAGGCCCTGCTGCGGGGCAACATCAACGCGATCTTCACCAACCTCTCGCGCCGCAACCAGTCGCTGATCGAGGGCCAGCTGACCCTGATCACCGACCTGGAGAACAACGAGGCCGACCCGGACCAGCTGGAGAACCTCTTCAAGCTGGACCACCTGGCGACCCGTATGCGCCGCAACGGCGAGAACCTCCTCGTCCTCGCCGGCGAGGAGCCCGGCCGCCGCTGGGATCAGCCGGTCCCGCTGGTCGACGTGCTGCGCGCCGCCTCCTCCGAGGTGGAGCAGTACGAGCGCATCGAGCTGTCCGGTGTGCCGGACGCCGAGATCCACGGCCGCGCCGTGACCGACCTCGTGCACCTGCTCGCCGAGCTGCTGGAGAACGCCACCACCTTCTCCTCGCCGCAGACCAAGGTCCGGGTCACCGCGACCCGGCTGCCGGACGGCCGCGTGATGGTCGAGATCCACGACAAGGGCATCGGCCTGACCGCCGAGGACTTCGCCGACATCAACCACAAGCTGGCCAACCCGCCGACCGTGGACGCCGCGATCTCGCAGCGCATGGGCCTGTTCGTGGTCGGCCGGCTGTCCGACCGGCACGGCATCCGCGTCCAGCTGCGCCCCTCCGGCGAGCAGGCGGGCACCACCTCGCTGGTCATGCTCCCGGACGCCATCACCCACGGCGGTGGCGGCGAGCAGCAGATGGAGCGCGACGAGTTCACCGTCTCGCAGATCATCCCGGAGCAGCACTTCCCGGGCGGCGAGGACTTCAGCCAGCCCATGCGGACCGCCGCCGAGCTGGGCTTCGACGACAGCCGCTACGCGGACGTCCCCGACGACATCCGTGAGCTGGACCCGGTCGGCCGGTCCCTGATGCGCGAGGAGCGCCGCGCGGCCCTGGAGGCCCAGACGCACGGCCAGCCCCCGGCGCTGGACCAGGGCGGCCCCGGCGAGGACGGGACGACCGGCTTCCAGGACCAGTTCACCGGCCGGCAGCCGGCCTACGGCGACCAAGGCCAGGGCGGCTACCAGGAGCAGCAGACCGGCGGGTACGACCGTCCGGAGGCGTACGAGGAGCACCAGCCGTCGTACGACGCGGGGCAGCAGCAGGCGTACGAGGAGCAGTACTACGCGCCGAACGGCAACGCCCCCCAGGGCGACGCCTACGCGAACGGCGGCGGCTACCCCGACCCCTCCTCCTTCGGCGCCGAGCCGGTCCAGGAGCAGCACGGCGCGCCGGAGGGCTTCCCGGCCTTCGGGCAGCGGCGCCAGCAGGACGACTGGCCGCAGCAGGACGGCTACCAGAACGGCTACCCCGCCCAGTACCCTGCGGATGCTCCGGAAACGGAGTCCGCGCAGGCCGCTGACGTGAACGAGGCGGACCGCGTAGGCTTCGACCGTTCGGGACCGGCCCCCACCGCAGGGCACGAGCTGACCGACGCCGGGCTGCCGCGCCGCGGGTCCACCGCGAGCGGACCGGGCGATGCGCGGCACGTGCACCACGAGGCGCCGGCCCCCGCGCAGGAGAGCAACGGGAGCAACGGCGACAGCGGCTGGCGTTCGGCGAACGACGACCGCTGGCAGCAGGCCTCGGCGTTGCGGAAGCCGAAGGCGGGCGGGGTGACCTCCTCCGGCCTGCCACGGCGGGTGCCCAGGGCCAACCTGGTCGAGGGTTCCGCCGAAACCACCCCCCAGGGGGGCCCACAGGTCTCCCGTGCCCCGGAGGACGTCCGGGGCAGGCTGAGCAACCTGCGGCGCGGCGTCCAAAGAGGCCGCACCGCAGGCAGTGAAACGAACGGCCAGGGCTTCGGTCCTGACAGCACCTACAACCAGGAGCGTTAGTGTGAGCCCGATGAGCCAGGCGGCACAGAACCTGAACTGGTTGATCACCAACTTCGTGGACAACACCCCGGGGGTGTCCCACACGGTGGTGGTCTCCGCCGACGGACTCCTTCTGGCGATGTCCGAAGGCTTCCCGCGCGACCGCGCCGACCAGCTCGCGGCCGTCGCCTCCGGTCTGACCTCGCTGACCGCCGGTGCCTCGCGCATCTTCGAGGGCGGCAGCGTGAACCAGACGGTTGTGGAGATGGAGCGGGGATTCCTCTTCATCATGTCCATCTCCGACGGTTCTTCGCTCGCCGTTCTTGCACACCCGGAGGCGGACATCGGCCTCATCGGGTACGAGATGGCCCTTCTGGTGGACCGTGCCGGTACGGTCCTCACGCCGGACCTGCGCGCCGAGCTCCAAGGGAGCCTTCTCAACTAACGGGCAGACGGTGCGTTTTGGCGTCCCGGGGCCGTAAGGTTTCGGGACGCGGCTCCACAGTGATGGGTGCCAGGCACAGTCGGAGGAGGAGAAAGTGGCAACACCCCCAGGCGGTTCGTCTTCGGGCAACTGGTCGTACGGCCCTGGCCAGGGTCCGAACGACGGCTCGTCGAACCCGTACGGCTACCCCTCCACGCCCAGCCACCGGCAGCCGTACGCGCCGCAGGGTCCCGGATCCTCGCCGTACGACCAGCCGCAGGCACCGCGCATCCAGCCCGTGCAGCCGCAGCGCCGCACCCCCGAGCCGGCGCCCTCCGGGGCGTCGAACAACAACCCCCTGGTGCGTCCGTACGCCATGACGGGCGGCCGTACCAGGCCGCGGTACCAGCTCGCCATCGAGGCGCTGGTGCACACCACCGCGCAGCCGCATCAGATGCAGGGCCAGCTGCCCGAGCATCAGCGGATCTGCAACCTCTGCCGTGAGATCAAGTCGGTAGCCGAGATCTCGGCCCTTCTGACCATCCCTCTCGGCGTGGCCAGGATCCTCGTCGCCGACTTGGCGGAGGCGGGCCTGGTCGCCATCCATCAGCCCGGCGGCGACGAGAACGCCGGCGGCCAGCCAGACGTGACACTGCTCGAAAGGGTGCTCAGTGGACTTCGCAAGCTCTAGCGGCGGTCCTTCCCGCTCCACCACCTCCGCGAAGATCGTGGTGGCGGGCGGCTTCGGCGTGGGCAAGACCACGTTCGTCGGCGCCGTCTCGGAGATCAACCCGCTGCGCACGGAGGCCGTCATGACGTCTGCTTCGGCGGGCATCGACGACCTCACCCACACCGGGGACAAGACGACCACCACGGTCGCCATGGACTTCGGCCGCATCACGCTCGACCAGGACCTGATCCTGTACCTGTTCGGCACGCCCGGCCAGGACCGCTTCTGGTTCATGTGGGACGACCTGGTGCGGGGCGCCATCGGCGCGGTCGTGCTGGTCGACACGAGGAGGCTCGCCGACTGCTTCCCCGCCGTCGACTACTTCGAGAACTCCGGGCTGCCGTTCGTGATCGCCCTGAACGGCTTCGACGGCCAGCAGCCGTACACGCCGGACGAGGTCCGCGAGGCCCTGCAGATCGGCCCGGACACGCCGATCATCACCACCGACGCCCGGCACCGGGCGGACGCGAAGTCGACGCTGATCACTCTCGTGGAGCACGCGCTCATGGCCCGCCTCCGGTAACACCCCACCGGGTTCGGTGCAACGCCCCCTGCGGCCACTGAGGCTGCCGGGGGCCGTTGTGTGCCGGGGTGCGGGTCGAGTGTGGCTGGTCGCGCAGTTCCCCGCGCCCCTGGAGGGGCGTTGCCCCGACGGACGTCGACGAGGCGCACGCTGGTCACGGGAAAGGCCCCCTCTGGTGAGGGGGCCTTTTCGGTGGGGTCAGCGCCAGCTGTGCGGGGCTCGGAAGCCCGGTTCGCGTTCCAGGCGGCGCCAGCCCGCGCGGACGCGGCCACGGTGGGCCGGGGCGGTCTCTGCGGGCCGGGCGGCGGCACGGGCCAGCAGGATCGCCGTGATCGCGGCGACTTCCTCGGGCTCGGCGTGGCCCTTCTCGACGCGGATGTCAGGCAGGGACATGCGACAGGCTCCTCAGGGTCACTGCGGCGGGTTGCCGTGCTTGCGGGACGGCAGGTCGGCGTGCTTGGTCTGGAGCATCGCCAGGGACTTGACGAGCACCTCGCGGGTCTCGGCGGGGTCGATGACGTCGTCGACGAGGCCGCGTTCGGCCGCGTAGTACGGGTGCATCAGCTCCGCCTTGTACTCCTTGACCATCTTCTGCCGCATCGCCTCGGGGTCCTCGGCCTCGGCGATCTGACGGCGGAAGATGACGTTGGCGGCGCCCTCCGCGCCCATCACGGCGATCTCGTTCGTCGGCCAGGCGTACGTCAGGTCCGCGCCGATGGACTGGCTGTCCATGACGATGTAGGCGCCGCCGTAGGCCTTGCGCAGGATCAGCGAGATGCGGGGGACGGTGGCGTTGCAGTAGGCGTAGAGGAGCTTGGCGCCGTGGCGGATGATGCCGCCGTGCTCCTGGTCGACGCCGGGGAGGAAGCCGGGTACGTCGAGGAGGGTGACGATCGGAATGTTGAACGCGTCGCACATCTGGACGAAGCGTGCGGCCTTCTCCGAGGCCTCGATGTCGAGGACGCCGGCCAGGGTCTGCGGCTGGTTGGCGATGATGCCGACGACCTGGCCGTCGAGGCGGGCCAGCGCGCAGATGATGTTCCGCGCCCAGCGCTCGTGGACCTCGAGGTACTCGCCGTCGTCGACGACCTCCTCGATGACCTTGGCCATGTCGTAGGGCCGGTTGCCGTCCGCCGGGACGAGGTCGAGGAGGACGTCGGAGCGGCGGTCGACGGGGTCGGTGGCCTCCACCCGCGGGGGGTTCTCCCGGTTGTTCTGCGGGAGGAGGGAGAGCAGGTAGCGGACCTCGGCGAGGCAGGTCTCCTCGTCGTCGTAGGCGAAGTGACACACACCGGAGG
>NZ_JBVIGC010000018.1:0-156450 GCF_055571015.1 Streptomyces sp. NPDC031049 | reverse complement strand
ATGTCCTCCTCCCGGATCCCCCAGTTCCCGGTGAGATCCGCAATGAGACGTTCGGCGATCTCGACCTTCTTCTCCGCCGTCCGCGCCTGGCCCTCCTCGTCGATGGTCAGTGCGATCAGCGCCGCCCCGTGCTCCCGCGCGAGCCGCGTCACCTTCGCGAAGCGGGACTCCGGGCCATCCCCGTCCTCGTAGTTCACCGAGTTGATCACCGCGCGCCCGCCGAGCTTCTCCAGCCCCGCCCGGATCACCTCGACCTCGGTGGAGTCCAGCACCACCGGCAGCGTCGACGCCGTCGCGAAGCGGCCGGCCAGCTCGGCCATGTCGGCCACACCGTCCCGGCCGACATAGTCCACACACAGATCCAGCATGTGGGCGCCCTCGCGGATCTGCTCGCGGGCCATCTCCACACAGTCGTCCCAGCGGCCCTCGAGCATCGCCTCCCGGAACTTCTTCGACCCGTTGGCGTTGGTCCGCTCACCGATCGCCAGATACGAGGTGTCCTGCCGGAACGGCACCGACTGGTACAACGACGCCGCACCCGGCTCCGGACGCGGGTCCCGCACGGTCGGCGCCTGGCCGCGCACCCGTTCCACGACCTGCCGCAGGTGCTCCGGCGTCGTCCCGCAGCAGCCGCCCACCAGCGACAGCCCGTACTCCCGCACGAACGTCTCCTGCGCATCCGCCAGCTCCGGCGCCGTCAGGGGGTAGTGGGCGCCGTCCTTGCCCAGCACCGGGAGACCGGCGTTCGGCATGCAGGACAGGGGGATGCGGGAGTGCCGGGCGAGGTAACGCAGGTGCTCGCTCATCTCCGCCGGACCCGTCGCGCAGTTCAGGCCGATCATGTCGATGCCGAGCGGTTCCAGCGCGGTCAGCGCGGCGCCGATCTCCGAACCCAGCAGCATCGTGCCGGTCGTCTCGACGGTCACCGACACGATCAGCGGCATGTCGACGCCGAGCGCGTCCAGACCGCGCCGCGCGCCGAGCACGGCGGCCTTGGTCTGGAGGAGGTCCTGCGTGGTCTCCACCAGCAGCGCGTCCGCGCCGCCGGTCACCAGACCCTCGGCGTTCTGCTGGTAGGCGTCGCGCAGCACTCCGTAAGGTGCGTGGCCGAGCGTGGGCAGCTTGGTGCCGGGGCCCATCGAGCCCAGCACCCAGCGCTGCCGCCCGTCCCCGGCCGCGAACTCGTCGGCGACCTCACGGGCCACCCGGGCGCCGGCCTCGGACAGCTCGTGGACACGGTGCGCGATGTCGTACTCGCCGAGGGCGGAGTGGTTCGCGCCGAACGTGTTGGTCTCCACGCAGTCGACACCGGCGGCGAAGTACTCCCGGTGCACCGAGCGGACGATGTCCGGGCGGGTCAGGTTCAGGACCTCGTTGCAGCCCTCCAGCTGCTGGAAATCGTCCAGCGTGGGGTTCTGCGCCTGGAGCATGGTGCCCATCGCCCCGTCGGCGACCACCACACGGGTGGCGAGCGCCTCGCGGAGGGCGGTGACACGGGTCCGGGTGTCGGCGGACGGGGTGGGCGGCGACGAGGCCATGAAAGGGCTCCCTATGGTGCGACGGCTGTCGGCTTTGCGGCTTCCCGGGCCCGCTGCGCACAACGCCCCGGGGAGGACGCACGCCGCCAGGGTAGCCGGGACGGTCGCAGGATGGACCAAGGCGTCCACGGGCCGGGACGAGGATGTCAGGTCGGACGCCGGGGGGCGCGTCGTTCGAGGCGGGTGCTAAGAGTTGGCGACCGGGCATTAGCGGGAGGTCGGCATGGACCGGTAGTGTTCGACATTGCCGAACAGCGGCAGCGACGTCGCGGGTCGACGGTCGAAGGGGACGGAGGCAGGACGGCGATGGCACGGAACATCCAGTCGCTCGAACGGGCGGCCGCGATGCTGCGGCTCCTCGCGGGCGGCGAGCGGCGGCTCGGACTGTCGGACATCGCCTCTTCGCTGGGCCTCGCCAAGGGCACCGCGCACGGCATCCTGCGCACCCTCCAGCAGGAGGGCTTCGTCGAGCAGGACGACGCCTCCGGGCGCTATCAGCTCGGCGCGGAGCTGCTGCGGCTGGGCACGACCTATCTGGACGTGCACGAGCTGCGGGCGCGTGCCCTGGTGTGGACGGACGACCTGGCCCGCTCCAGCGGCGAGAGCGTGTACCTGGGCGTGCTGCACCAGCAGGGCGTGCTGATCGTGCACCACGTCTTCCGGCCGGACGACAGCCGGCAGGTCCTGGAGATCGGGGCGATGCAGCCGCTGCACTCCACGGCCCTGGGCAAGGTGCTGTCGGCGTACGACCCGGTGGCGCACAGCGAGGCGCTGGACGCGGACCGCAAGGCGTTCACCGATCGGACCGTCTGCGAGCCGGACGCCTTCGAGCACGTCCTGGACCTCACCCGCGCGCGTGGCTACGCGGCGGACGTGGAGGAGACCTGGGAGGGCGTCGCCTCCATCGCCGCCCCCATCCACGACCGCCGGCGGATGCCGGTCGGCTCGGTGGGCATCACCGGCGCCGTGGAGCGCGTCTGCCCGGACGGCGAGCTGCGCCCGGAGCTGGTGGCGGCGGTACGGGACTGCGCCCGCGCGGTGTCGCGGGACCTCGGCGCCGGGCGGTTCTGAGCGCGGGGCAGCGAGCGGTGGACACCGGGGCGCCGGGCGGCGTTCCGGATTTCTGCGTGCCCAAGAGCTCGGCCGGCGCGCCGACCGGCCCGGCGGCCACCGAAGATCGACGGGCGAAGGCGATCAGTAACGATCGCGTTTTCGCCAAACAGAGCTCTTGACGCACGCCTGACGCCGGGGAAAGACTCCCGTCCATCGGTCGGCATTGTCGAACACCTACCGGCAATACGCGCTACAGTGTGACAACGCCAAGGGCCGGCATCGCTCTCACCCCTGAGGGCGCCAATCCCCGGTGGGACCCGGGGGTCGGCTCCCTGGACGAAGGACAAAGGAGTCGCGGGTGTCCAGCTCCGACATCTTCATCGGCGAGACCATCGGTACCGCCATACTCATCCTGCTCGGCGGCGGAGTCTGCGCCGCCGTCACGCTCAAGGCCTCCAAGGCCCGCAACGCCGGCTGGCTCGCCATCGCCTTCGGGTGGGGTTTCGCCGTCATGACGGCGGTGTACGTCGCCGCTCCGCTCTCCGGCGCCCACCTCAACCCCGCCGTCACGGTCGGCATCGCCGTCAAGGACGGGGACTGGAGCAACGTCCCGGTCTACTTCGCCGGCGAGCTGCTCGGCGCCATGATCGGCGCGGTGCTGGTGTGGGTGGCCTATTACGGCCAGTTCCAGGCGCACCTCACCGACCGGGAGATCGTCGGCGGTCCGGGCGCGCAGGACACGATGGCCAAGTCCGTCGAGGCGCAGGAGACGGGTGCCGGCCCGGTCCTGGGCGTCTTCTCCACCGGCCCCGAGATCCGCAACACCGTGCAGAACCTCGCCACGGAGATCATCGGCACCTTCGTGCTCCTGCTCGCCGTGCTCACCCAGGGCCTGAACGACGCGGGCAACGGCCTCGGCATCCTGGGCGGCCTGATCACCGCGCTCGTGGTCGTCTCGATCGGCCTGTCCCTCGGCGGGCCGACCGGTTACGCGATCAACCCGGCCCGTGACCTCGGCCCGCGCATCGTGCACGCCCTGCTGCCCCTGCCCAACAAGGGCGGCTCCGACTGGAGCTACGCCTGGGTCCCGATCGTCGGTCCGCTGATCGGCGGCGCGATCGCCGCAGGTGTCTACAACGTCGCCTTCGCCTGAGCGGGTCCCCGCCACGCGACCATTGAGCCGCACAGCACGCGACGTACGTACCGACCTCAACCACGGAACTCAGGAGCACACAGTGACCGACGCTCACACCGCCGGCCCGTTCATCGCCGCCATCGACCAGGGCACGACCTCTTCCCGCTGCATCGTCTTCGACCGCGACGGCCGCATCGTCTCCGTCGACCAGAAGGAGCACGAGCAGATCTTCCCCAAGCCGGGCTGGGTCGAGCACGACGCCACCGAGATCTGGACCAACGTCCAGGAGGTCGTCGCCGGGGCCGTCGAGAAGGCCGGCATCACCCGCGACGACATCAAGGCCATCGGCATCACCAACCAGCGCGAGACCACCGTGCTGTGGGACAGGAACACCGGTGAGCCCGTCCACAACGCCATCGTCTGGCAGGACACCCGCACCGACGCCCTCTGCAAGGAGCTGGGCCGCAACGTCGGCCAGGACCGCTTCCGCCGGGAGACCGGGCTCCCCCTCGCCTCCTACTTCGCCGGCCCCAAGGCCCGCTGGCTGCTCGACAACGTCGACGGCCTGCGCGAGCGCGCCGAGGCGGGCGACCTGCTCTTCGGCACCATGGACACCTGGGTCATCTGGAACCTGACCGGCGGTGTGAACGGCGGACAGCACGTCACCGACGTCACCAACGCCTCGCGCACGATGCTCATGAACCTGCACACCATGCAGTGGGACGAGAAGATCTGCGAGTCCATCGGCGTGCCGCAGCAGATGCTGCCCGAGATCCGCTCCTCCGCCGAGGTCTACGGCGAGATCAAGGGCGGCCGGCTCGGCGAGCTGCTCGGCGGCATCCCGGTCGCCTCCGCGCTCGGGGACCAGCAGGCGGCCCTGTTCGGCCAGACCTGCTTCTCCGAGGGCGAGACCAAGTCGACGTACGGCACCGGCACCTTCATGGTGATGAACACCGGTGACAAGATCATCAACTCCTACAGCGGCCTGCTGACCACCGTCGGCTACCAGATCGGCGCGCAGAAGCCGGTCTACGCGCTGGAGGGCTCGATCGCCGTCACGGGCTCGCTGGTGCAGTGGATGCGCGACCAGATGGGCCTGATCTCCACCGCCGCCGAGATCGAGACCCTCGCGCTGTCGGTGGAGGACAACGGCGGCGCCTACTTCGTGCCGGCCTTCTCCGGCCTGTTCGCCCCGTACTGGCGCTCGGACGCCCGTGGCGTCATCGCCGGTCTGACCCGGTACGTCACCAAGGCGCACCTCGCCCGTGCCGTGCTGGAGGCCACCGCCTGGCAGACGCGGGAGATCGCCGACGCCATGACGAAGGACTCCGGCGTGGAGCTGGCCGCCCTCAAGGTCGACGGCGGCATGACCTCCAACAACCTGCTGATGCAGACCCTCGCCGACTTCGTGGACGCCCCCGTGGTGCGCCCGATGGTCGCCGAGACCACCTGCCTCGGCGCCGCCTACGCCGCCGGCCTCGCCGTCGGCTTCTGGAACAGCACCGACGACCTGCGCGCCAACTGGCGCCGGGCCGCCGAGTGGACCCCCCGCATGGACGCGGAGACCCGCGACCGTGAGTACAAGAGCTGGCTCAAGGCCGTCGAGCGGACCATGGGCTGGATCGACGACGAGAGCTGACGAGGAGCAAGAAACCGCAATGACCACTCAGTCCACCCTGCAGTCCATACCCGCCCTGGGGACGCGCCCGGCCTCCGGCTCGAACCCGAGCCGGGCCGAGACCCGGGAGCAGCTCTCCCAGGCGTCGTACGACCTCCTCGTCATCGGCGGCGGCATCCTGGGCATCTCCACCGCCTGGCACGCCGCGCAGTCCGGCCTCAGGGTGGCACTGGTCGACGCCGGCGACTTCGCCGGCGCCACCTCCTCCGCCTCCTCCAAGCTGCTCCACGGCGGCCTGCGCTACCTCCAGACCGGCGCGGTGAAGCTGGTGGCGGAGAACCACTTCGAGCGCCGTGCGGTCTCCCGGCAGGTGGCCCCCCACCTGGCGAACCCGCTCACCTTCTACCTCCCCGTGTACAAGGGCGGGCCGCACGGCGCGGCGAAGCTCGGAGCCGGCGTCTTCGCCTACTCGGCGCTGTCCGCCTTCGGCGACGGCGTCGGCCACCTGCTCTCCCCCGCCAAGGCGCAGGCGGACGTCCCCGAGCTGCGCACCGAGAACCTCAAGGCCGTGGCCGTCTACGGCGACGACCAGATGAACGACGCGCGGATGGCGCTGATGACGGTCCGCGCGGCGGTCGAGGCGGGCGCGGTCGTCCTCAACCACGCCGAGGTGACCGGCCTGCGCTTCACCCGCGGCCGGGTGACCGGCGCCGAGCTCAAGGACCGGCTCTCCGGTGAGGAGTTCGGTGTCAGCGCCCGGCTCGTGCTGAACGCCACCGGTCCGTGGGTCGACCACCTGCGCCGCATGGAGGACCCGAACGCCGCGCCGTCCATCCGGCTGTCCAAGGGCGCGCACCTGGTCCTGAAGCGCACCTCCCCCTGGCGGGCCGCGCTGGCGACGCCGATCGACAAGTACCGCATCACCTTCGCCCTCCCCTGGGAGGACATGCTGCTGCTCGGCACCACCGACGAGACGTACGAGGGCGACCCGGGGGACGTCGCGGTCAACGACAAGGACGTCGCGCAGATCCTGGACGAGGCCGCGTTCTCGATCCGCGACCAGCAGCTCGACCGGGACCTGATCACGTACTCCTTCGCGGGCCTGCGGGTGCTGCCGGGCGGCCCCGGTGACACGGCGAAGGCCAAGCGCGAGACGGTGGTCACCGAGGGCCGGGGCGGCATGCTCTCGGTCGCCGGCGGCAAGTGGACCACCTTCCGCCACATCGGCCGTACGGTGATGAAGAAGCTGGAGTCGCTGCCCGGGCACCCGCTGGGCGACGACTTCGAGCCCATCTCCTCGCTGCCCAGGAAGCTGCCGCTGCCCGGCGTCGCCAACCCCCGCGCGGTCGCCCACCGGCTGCTGGTGGACCGGCCGGCGCCGGGTCCCCGGATGGCGGCCGACACCGCCCGGCACCTGGCGACCCACTACGGCTCGCTGGCCTTCGACATCGCCCGCCTGGCCAACGAGAGCCCCGAGCTGGCCGAGCGCGTCCACCCGGACGCCCCGGAGATCTGGGCGCAGGTCGTGTGGGCCCGCGACCACGAGTGGGCCGAGACGGCCGACGACGTGCTGCGCCGCCGGACGACGCTGACGATCCGCGGCCTGGCCACGGACGAGGTCCGCGCCAAGGTGCAGGACCTGCTCGACAAGAAGTAACCCTCCGGGCCGCGCAGGGCGGCGGCTCCCCGCCGACGGGGCCGCCGCCCTGCGCATGCGCCGTTCCGCGCCCGTTCCCCGGGGTGTCCGGGCCCGGGGAACGGGGCAGTGATCCGTTCACTCCCCCGTGCAAGGGGGCTGCGGGCGCCCCCGCGGAACGCCGTAAGGTTGGGGCGTACGCGAGGGCACGTCGGAAGGAGGCACTGGGTGATCGAGCTCGAGGGGGTTCCCGAGCTGATCGACCCGGTCATGGTGGCCGCGTTCGAGGGCTGGAACGATGCCGGCGACGCCGCCTCCACCGCGGTCGCGCATCTGGACAGGGAATGGAAGGGCGAGGTGTTCGCGGCGCTGGACGCCGAGGACTACTACGACTTCCAGGTCAACCGCCCCACGGTGTTCATGGAAGCCGGAGTCCGCAAGATCACCTGGCCGACGACGCGGCTGTCCGTGGTGCGCGTCGGCGGTGAGAAGCCGCGTGATCTCGTCCTCGTCCGGGGCATCGAACCGTCCATGCGCTGGCGTTCGTTCTGCAACGAACTGCTCGGCTTCGCCCACGAACTGGGCATCGAACTGGTCGTCATCCTGGGCGCCCTGCTCGGCGACACCCCGCACACCCGTCCGGTCCCGATCAGCGGGACGACGTCGGACGCGGACCTGGCCCGCCGCATGGACCTGGAGGAGACCAAGTACGAGGGTCCGACGGGCATCGTCGGCATCCTCCAGGAGGCCTGCACCCACGCCGGCGTGCCGGCGGTCTCGCTGTGGGCCGCGGTGCCGCACTACGTCTCCCAGCCGCCGAACCCGAAGGCGACGCTGGCGCTGCTGAACCGGCTGGAGGACCTGATCGACGTGCGCATCCCGCTGGGCGAGCTGCCCGAGGACGCGCGCGCCTGGCAGGTGGGCGTGGACCAGCTGGCCGCCGAGGACAGCGAGGTCGCGGAGTACGTCCAGTCGCTGGAGGAGGCGCGGGACACCGCGGAGCTGCCCGAGGCGTCGGGAGAGGCGATCGCCCGCGAGTTCGAGCGGTATCTGCGGCGCCGGGACGGGGCCGGTCCGGCCGGCGGGCACGCCACGGCCGACGGCGGGGACGCAGCGCCGGGCACGCCGTATCTGCGGGACAACCCCAGCGGCCGGACGCGTCCGCCGAAGCCGCCGAAGGCGGGCGCGGGCGGGGACGACGAGGAGCCGTCGGAGGACTGACCGGCCACCCACCTACGGACGGCAGGGGCGCTTCCATCACCGGAAGCGCCCCTGCCGTCCTCTGCCGTCCGTACGTCTGGAGCCGTACGTCTAGAGCGCGACGCCGAGCAGTGCGTCGACCGCGCGGGAGACCACGCCGGGCGCGCCCGTGTCCGTGCCGCCGGTCTGCTCCTGGAGCGCGGCCCAGCGGTCGACCGCGGCGAGCGCGGCCGGGGAGTCCAGGTCGTTCGCGAGGGCCTCGCGGATCTCCTCGACGAGGGCGTCGGCGGGCGGGCCGTCGGGCCGGGAGACGGCGGCCCGCCAGCGGTCGAGGCGGGCGACGGCGTCCCGCAGCACCTGGTCCGTCCACTCCCAGTCGGAGCGGTAGTGGTGGGCGAGCAGCGTCAGCCGGATGGCGGCCGGGTCGACGCCGTCGCGGCGCAGCCGGGAGACGAAGACGAGGTTGCCCTTGGACTTGGACATCTTCGCGCCGTCCAGGCCGACCATGCCGGCGTGGACGTAGGCCTTGGCCATGGGGAACTCGCCGGTGAGCACCTGGGCGTGCGAGGCGCCCATCTCGTGGTGCGGGAAGGCGAGGTCGGAGCCGCCGCCCTGGACGTCGAAACCCATGCCGAGGTGGTCGAGGGCGATGGCGACGCACTCGATGTGCCAGCCGGGGCGCCCGCGGCCGAGGGAGCCGCCGTCCCAGCTGGGCTCGCCGTCACGGGCCGCCATCCACAGCATCGGGTCGAGGGGGTTCTTCTTGCCCGGCCGTTCCGGGTCGCCGCCGCGCTCGGCGGACAGCAGCCGCATGGCGGCGGCGTCGAGGTTCGAGACCTGACCGAAGTGGGGGTCGGACTCGACGGAGAAGTAGACGTCGCCGTCCAGCTCGTAGGCGGCGCCCGCGTCGCGGAGCCGTTCGACGAGCGGCACGATGCCGGGTATGGCCTCCACGGCGCCTATGTAGTGCCGCGGCGGGAGCATCCGCAGTGCCGTCATGTCCTCGCGGAAGAGGGCGGTCTCCTTCTCGGCGAGGGCGGCCCAGTCGATGCCGTCCCGCACGGCACGCTCCAGGAGGGGGTCGTCCACGTCGGTGACGTTCTGGACGTAGTGAACCTGCCGCTTGGTGTCGAGCCACACGCGCTGCACGAGGTCGAACGCGTTGTAGGTCGCCGCGTGCCCCATGTGGGTGGCGTCGTACGGCGTGATGCCGCAGACGTAGATACGGGCGACGGGACCGGGGTCGAGGGTGACCAGGCCGCCGGTCGCGGTGTCGTGGATCCTGAGGTCGCGGCCCTGACCGGGCAGGGCGGGGACCTCGGAAGCGGGCCAGGCATGCATGTACATGAGCCTAACCGGACGGGTGTTCCGTCCACGAACCGGACGGTGCGGGTTGGCCGGGAAGGTGGTCTTGTGCGGTGCCCCCCGGTGTGCTGGGGCTGCTCCGGTCAGACCGGAGGCCAGGGGATCGCCGGCCACTCACCGGTGGGTTCCGGATGCCGGCCGGAGGTGAGGAGCGCCTCGACACGCGCGCGCGTGGCGTCGAGTTCCGCCGGCGTGATCAGTCCGGCGAGACGGGTGGCGAGCGTCGCGCCGTCCTTGAGCTGTTCCCGGAGGGTGCGCAGCGCGGTCACGGCCTCAGGGGTCAGGGGCTCTCCGGCCCAGCCCCACAGCAGGGTGCGCAGCTTGTTCTCGGTGTGGAAGGTGACCCCGTGATCGATGCCGTACAGCCGGTCCTCGCCGGCGGGCAGCAGGTGGCCGCCCTTGCGGTCGGCGTTGTTGATCACGGCGTCCAGGACGGCGAGCCGGCGCAGGCGCACGTCGTCGGCGTGCACCAGCAGCGCGGTCCGGCCCTCGCCGACCTCGGCGAAGCCGACGGCCTTCCAGCCGGGGCCGGGCTCGTCGGCGTCCACGAGGGCGAGCAGTTCGGCCTCCGCCGTCGCCTCGACCCACAGCTGGCACATGCCCTCGCCGTAGGGCCCGTCGCGCAGCACGGTGGGCGGGACGAGCCCCCAGCCGGTGGCCTCGGAGACCTCGTACGCGGCGGCCTCCCGCTGGGCGAGGGTGCCGTCGGGGAAGTCCCACAGCGGCCGCTCCCCGGCGACCGGTTTGTAGACGCAGGCGGCCTCCCTGCCCTCGTACGTCACCGTGCAGTACAGCGCCGCGTTGGAGGCCTCGCGGATGCGGCCGCGGACGGTCAGCTCGCCCTCGGCGAGCAGCTCGGCGGTCGTCACGCTCCGCGGCGGTATCCGTTCTGGCGCGGACATACGTGTCCTTCCGGGTCGAGCGGGAGGCTGCACAGCGGGCACGGCGGCCGCCCGGCGTTGACGACGTCGAGGGCGCGCTTGGCGAAGGCCCTGGCCTGCGCGCCGGTGAGGCGTACCCGCAGCATCGGGGGGCCGTTCTCCTCGTCCTGGAGCAGCCGCTCCTCGGCCTCGGCGAGGTCCTCTTCGGAGTCGGCCTCCAGTTCCACGAGCGCCTGCGCCTCGACGATCATGCGCTGCTCCTCGCCGTCCCAGGCCAGCGCCATGGTGCCGACGCGGAACTCCTCCTCCACGGGGGTGTCGAGCGGAGCGGTGTCGGAGATCTCGGTGGGCGCCATCGCCGGGACGGCCGCGCTGCCGCCGCTGCGGCGCACGACCTCGTCGAGCAGTTCGTCCATGCGCTCGGCGAGCGCGGCCACCTGGGTCTTCTCCAGGGCCACGCTGGTCACCCGGGAGCCGGCGGTGGCCTGGAGGAAGAACGTCCGGCGCCCGGGCAGTCCGACCGTGCCGGCCACGAAACGGTCCGGTTGGTCGTAGAGGAACACCTGACGGGACACGTCCTGTCTCCATTGCGAGTCGGTGGGGTGGTGAGAGTCGGTGGGTGACTACTGCGGGGACCGCTTCACCCTACTGCGGCCGACGATCACGGTGCGCCCGCACCGCCCCCGACCGTGGCGTCGTCGCCGGGGGGCTCCTCGCGCGGCGCGAGGGACGCCAGGTCGCCGGTGTCGCCGAGGCGCACCAGGAAGGGCCGCAGCCGGGAGTGGCGGATCACGGTGACGGAGCAGGGCTCGACGGAGATGCGCTGGAAGAGGTCGAGGTGCAGACCGAGGGCGTCGGCGACGAGCGACTTGATGATGTCGCCGTGCGTGCACATCAGGTAGAGGGCGTCGGCGCCGTGGTCGCGCTCCACGCGCGCGTTCCACTCGCGCACCGCCTCGGCGGCACGGGTCTGCATGGCCCGCATGGACTCACCGCCCGGGAAGGCCGCCGCCGAGGGGTGCTGCTGCACCACCTCCATCAGGGGCTCGTCCTTGAGGTCGGCGAGCTTGCGCCCGGACCAGTCGCCGTAGTGGCACTCCCCGATCCGCTCGTCGGTGTGGGCGCGCAGGCCGGGCCGGGCCTTCAGCAGCGGCCGGATCGTCTCCTGGCAGCGCTGGAGGGGGCTGGCGACGACCTCGGCGATCGGCAGCCCGGCGAGCCGGCCGGGCAGGGCGGCGGCCTGGGCGGCGCCGCGTTCGTCCAGAGCGACGCCGGGCGTCCAGCCGGCGAGCACTCCCTCGGTGTTGGCGGTGGAACGTCCGTGCCTGACCAGGATCAGCGTGGGCATGCGCCAAGGGTAGGCGTACGGCGGCGGGCGCCGTCGCCCGGGCGAGGGGAGAATACGTTCGGTGATCGTCGACTGCGCCGTCTACCGGGACGGGCACCGCTGCGAGGGCCCCGCCGACCTCTCCGACGCGCTCGGTGGGGCCAGGGCCGCGGGCGGTTTCGTGTGGATCGGGCTGCACGAGCCGACGGAGAAGGAGTTCGACCTGGTCACCCAGGAGTTCGGGCTGCATCCGCTGGCCGTCGAGGACGCCCTCAAGGCCCACCAGCGGCCCAAGCTGGAGGTGTACGAGGACTCGGTCTTCGTGGTCCTCAAGCCGGTGGTGTACGAGCCGGAGAGCGACACCGTGACCACCGGTGAGCTGATGCTCTTCCTCGGGGACGGCTTCGTGGTGACCGTCCGGCACGGCGAGGGCGCCCCGCTGGGCGTGGTGCGCCGGCGCCTGGAACAGGAGCCGGAGCTGCTCGGCGAGGGGCCGACGGCGGTGCTGTACGCGGTCGCGGACGCCGTCGTCGACCACTACCTGGACGTGGCGACCGAGCTGGGCCAGGACCTGGAGGAGCTGGAGGCCGAGGTCTTCACGCCGGACGGCGGTTCCCGGCACACCGCGTCGCGGATCTACAACTTCAAGCGGCAGGTCCTGGAGTTCCGCCGGGCGACCGTCCCGCTGGCCCTGCCGGTGACCCGCCTGGCGGGCAACGGCACCTTCGGCGTGCCGGTGCCCTTCGTGAACGACGGGGCGCGGCCGTTCTTCGGCGACGTGCACGACCACCTCACGCGCGTGAACGAGTCGGTGGAGGGCCTGGACCGGCTGGTGTCGGACATCCTGTCGGCGCATCTGGCGCAGATGAGCGTCCGGCAGAACGACGACATGCGGAAGATCTCGGCGTGGGCGGCCATGGCCGCGGTGCCCACGATGATCGCGGGGGTCTACGGCATGAACTTCGAGCACATGCCGGAACTGAAATGGACGTGGTCGTATCCGGCCGTGATCGTGGTCATGGCCGCCCTGGAGGTGCTGCTGTTCCGGACGTTCAAGCGGCGGGGGTGGCTGTAGGCGCCGTGACCGGCGGACCGGTGGCTTCGCCGGGCCGGGCAGCGGCCGTCAGGCGAACTCGGGGGCGGCGGAGGCGGGTCCGCCCAGGGCGTCGCGGCGTTCGGGCATCCTCAGTGCGACCATGCGGCGCCAGCCGCCGAGCCGCTCGTAGAGGTACACGGCGTGGATGCCGGCCGCCAGGGCCGCCGACTTGGCCTTCGGCCAGCGAAGGACGCGGCCCATGTGGGCCATGACCGCGAGGCTGACGTCCCGGTAGACGCGGATCTCGGCGAGCGCGCACTCGCGCAGGGTGCGCTGGATGAGCCGGCCGTGCCCGGCGGCGGCGAGGCGGAGCAGTTCCTCGTGGGCGTAGGCGAGGTGGCTGTCCTCGTCGTGGGAGATCATCCGGACGGCCCTGCCGATGTCCGGGTGGTCGGCGAAGTACTTCAGGAGCATCGCCATCTGCTCGGCCGCGCGCTGCTCGGTGACCCTGCTGTGGGCGAGGTAGGTGACGATGTCGTGCACCGTGAGGGGCTGGTCGGCCTTGAGCTTGTCGTGGGCGAGACCGATGCCGTGCCGCTCCAGGAGCATGGTGTAGTCGGTCTCCGGCGGGACCTCCACCGGTTCCAGGCCGCGCTTCTTGAGCAGGGCGTTGAAGATGCGCCCGTGCTTGTCCTCGTCGGCCCCGTGCCGGCTGATCTTCGGGGCCAGGGCGCGCTCGCCCTCCGGCACCAGTGCCGCGATGCGTCCGTTCTCCCAGCCTCCTTGCGCCTCGCCGCTGGCCGCGATGGAGCAGAACAGCCGGAAGGACTCGTCGTCGTCGAGGATCTCCTGGAACAGACTCTTGGCCGAAAGCATCGGTGGCACCTCTCTGCCGCTGCCGGGTTGCGCGCAGGCTCCGCAGAGAGAGTCAAGTCCGGACCCGGGGGCCGGGCAACAGCAGTGTCGGGCAACTCCGCCGAAAGAAGGACAGGGAGGGGCACCCATGGGCGTAACCCCACGCGTGCGTGGGCGTTGTTCCCCGTGACGGCCGTGGCGGGGAAGACCCCCGAGCCCCCACCACGGCCGCGGAAACCTCCGCCGGGCGACGCTCAGGCGAGCCCGGCGCGCTCCAGGGCCTCCGCACCGGCGCGCAACGACGTGATCCGCTCCTCGAGGGTGAAGCCCGCCGGGGCGAGGCTGAGGGTGGTGACCCCGGCCGCCGCGTAGGCCTTCATCCGGTCGGCGATGCGGTCGACGGAGCCGAGCAGCGTGGTGCTGTCGATCAGGTCGTGCGGGACGGCCGCCGCGGCGCCCTGCTTGTCGCCGGACAGGTACTTCTCCTGGATCTCGGCGGCCTCCCGCTCGTAGCCCATGCGCTGGGCGAGCCGGTTGTAGAAGTTCTGCTTCGCGCTGCCCATGCCGCCGACGTACAGCGCCGTGTAGGGCCGGAAGGTGTCGGCGAGGGAGGTGACGTCCTTGTCGTCGCCGACGGCGAGCGGGAGGGTCGGGCAGACGTCGAAGCCGTCGAGGGTCTTGCCGGCCTTCTCCCGTCCCGCGCGCAGGGGCCGGATCGCGGTCTCCTCCAGGTGGTCGGCGGAGGGGAAGATCAGCAGGGCGCCGTCGGCGATCTCGCCGGTCTGCTCCAGGTTCTTCGGGCCGATCGCGGCGATGTACAGCGGGATGTGCTCGCGCTGGGGATGCACGGTCAGCTTGATCGGCTTGCCGGGGCCGCCGGGCAGCGGCAGGGTCCAGTGCTCCCCCTCGTGCGACAGCCGCTCCCGGCTCATCGCCTTGCGGACGATCTCGACGTACTCGCGGGTGCGGGAGAGCGGCTTGTCGAACTTGACGCCGTACCAGCCCTCGGAGACCTGGGGGCCGGAGACGCCGAGGCCGAGCCGGAAGCGGCCCTGGGAGAGCGAGTCCAGGGTGGCGGCGGTCATCGCGGTCATCGCCGGCTGGCGGGCCGGGATCTGGAAGATCGCCGAGCCCACGTCGATGCGCTCGGTCTGGGCCGCCACCCAGCTGAGCACCGTGGCGGCGTCGGAGCCGTAGGCCTCCGCGGCCCAGCAGACGGCGTAGCCGAGCCGGTCGGCCTCCTGGGCGACGGCGAGATTGTCCGCGTCCATCCCGGCGCCCCAGTAGCCGAGGTTGATCCCGAGCTGCATGGCCGATTCCCCTTACCGATCAGTAACGTCCCTGGTGCCCCGACCTTAGCGCGCGGAATTCGGTTGTCCACAGGACCCCACAGCGGAAGTCGTGGCCAGTAATCTCGGCGTTCATGGAGCAGAGGCATCTCGGCCGCACCGGCCTGCGCGTGTCCCGCATCGGTCTCGGCACCCTGACCTGGGGCCGGGACACCGACGAGCACGACGCGGCGGACCTCTTGAAGACGTTCTGGGAGGCGGGCGGGACCCTCGTCGACACGGCGGACGTGTACGGCGACGGAGAGGCCGAGTACCTGCTCGGCAGGCTCCTGGACGGCCTGGTCCCGCGCCGGGACCTGGTGATCTCCACCAAGGCCGGCAGCGTGCCCGATCCCGACCGGCGCTTCGACGGCTCACGCGGCCATCTGCTCTCCGCGCTGGACGCCTCGCTGGCCCGGCTCGGCACCGACCACGTCGACGTGTGGCACGTGCACGCCTACGACCCCGCGACGCCGCTGGAGGAGACCCTCCACGCCCTCGACCTGGCGGTCGCCAGCGGCCGGGCCCGTTACGCCGGGGTCTCCAACTTCTGCGGGTGGCAGCTGGCCAAGGCGGCGACCTGGCAGCTGGCCGCGCCGGGCACTCGCAACCGGCTGGCGAGCACGCAGCTGGAGTACTCGCTGCTCCAGCGCGGCGTCGAGCGCGAGGTACTGCCGGCCGCCCTCGACCTGGGCGTCGGTCTGCTGCCGTCCTCGCCTCTCGGGCGGGGGGTGCTCACCGGCAAGTACCGCGGGGAGGCCGCGCCGCCGGACTCGCGGGGTGCCTCCGAGCACATGGCGCCGTTCGTCGCGCCGTACCTCGACGACACGGCGAGCCGCATCGTGGACGCGGTGGCGACGGCGGCGGACGGGCTGGCGGTGAGTCCGTTGCAGGTGGCGCTGGCGTGGGTCCGCGACCGGCCCGGCGTGGTCGCGCCGATCGTCGGCGCGCGCAACGCGCAGCAGCTCACGGCGGCGTTGTCAGTGGAGGCCCTTAGTCTTCCTGACGAGATCTGCCGGGCGCTCGACGATGTGTCGGCACCGGTGCACCGCTATCCCGATCACGACTGGAGCACGCTGTGAGCACGGAGCCCGAGCCCGCTGAGGAAGCCGTGGACACCGGTCCGGTGCCGCCGCCGGGCGGGCCCGGGTCCGGGTCCGGGGGCACGGACGCCGGGGGGCCGGCGGAGACGGGGGGACTGGCGGAGGCCGGGGGCCTCGCGGAGGCCGGGGGACCGGCGACGGCCGAGGGACTGGCGGAGGCTGAGGGCTCGGCGGAGGGTGAGGGCCTCGCGGAGGCCGAGGAGTCGGCTGGTGCCGGCGTGGGGGTCGGCGGCGCGGACGCCGGTGCGGACGCCGGGGGTGACGAGGGCGTCGGTGCGGGCGGCGAGGCCGATGACGCGCAGGCGCAGATGTCCGAGGTCGAGGCCGAACTGGCCGCGCAGCGGATCGAGCGGGAGCGGATCGAGCGGCGCAAGGCGGAGAGCAAGGGCCCGATCGAGGCCGGGGGCAAGCTGAGCGGCACGGCCGCCGAGCTGCTCGCCGCCGTCCGGGCCGTGGAGAGCGGCGAGAAGCCACCGGCCACCGTGTTCGCGGAGGCCCAGCCCACGCCCCGGCGCCCCGCTCCGGAGGCCGCGCCGGTGCGGCGCCCGCAGCCGGTGCCGGAGCGGCCGTCCCGGGCGCCCGCCGGGCCGGCGCCGGAGGCCGTCCAGGCCGTGCGGCGCGTCCTGGCACAGGGCGGCGCCCCCGAGACGCTCGCGCCCCAGGTCGCCGGGGCGCTGGGCGAGGGGGCGGAGGAGGTGCTGCGCGCCGATCCCTGGCAGCTGCTGCGCGTCGCCGGGGTGCGCCCGGAGCAGGCCGACGGATTCGCGCGGGCGCTGCTCGGCCCGGAGTGCGGCCCGGACGACGCACGGCGCGGACGCGCGGTGACCGGCTGGCTCCTGGAGCAGGCGGCGCTGGCCGGGCACACCGCCCTGGAACTGCCGCGGCTCACGGCCGAGCTGGGCCGGCGAGGCGTGCCGGACCCCGATGCGGCCGTGCAGAGCGCGCTCGCCGAGGGAGAGGTCCTGGCCTTCCAGGACGCCCTGGAGGAGACCGGCGCCCCGGACCGCCGGGCGGACGCCGCGGCCGGGGGCGAGGACACCGGCGAGGAGGGTGCCGAGGGGCGCCCCGTGCGGGTCCTGATCGGTCTCGAGCGGTACGCGCTCGCGGAGGAGAGCCTCGCCGACGGTCTGGCCCGGCTGGCCAACTCGGTGCCCAAGCAGGACGGTTCGGCTCAGGACTGGGAGCAGGCCGCCGCCGGTGCCCGGGGCAGCGCGGCGGATCTGATCCGGGCGGTGGCGGGCCACGGGCTGGTGCTGCACACCGGAGGCGAGGCGTCCCTGGCGGAACCGGCGGCCCTGCTGACCGCCGCCGGGCGGCTCGGTCTGCGCGCCTGGGCGGCGACCCCCAGCCACCTGGGCCGCGCCCGCTTCGCCGCCCTGGCGGCCGGTGCGTCCCCGGCCTCGGACGCGGAGCCGCAGGTCGCCTCCGTATCCGGACTGCTGGCCGGTGCCGAGGGGCCGGGGCGGGACGGCGACGGCGCCCTCGATCTGGACCTGCTCGTCGTGTTCGACGCCCCGCAGCTGGACGTGGAGGCGGCGGCGCTGCTGGTGGAGTCGCTGCCGGACGGGGCGCGGCTGGTGCTGACCGGGGACCCGGCGGTGCTGTGGTCCGTGGGTCCCGGGCGGGTCTTCGCCGACCTGCTGGCCGCCGGGGTCTGCCCGCACGTCGCCTCGCGGCGGCCGGACCCGGGACCGCTGGGCGAGCTGGTCTCCGGCATCGGCATCGGTGAGCTGAACCAGGTGGAGGCGCCCGGCAAGGAGGTCGTGATCGTGCCGGTGCGGGACGCCGGCGAGGCCGTGCACCGGACCGTGCAGATCGTGGTGGACTCCGTGCCGCGCGCGCTCGGTGTCCCCGTCGAGGCGACCGTGGTGATCACGCCGGGGCACGGCGGGGCGGTCGGCACCCGTGTCCTCAACGCGGCGCTCAAGGAGCGGCTGAACCCCGGCCCGGGCCGCTTCGGCGGCTTCGACCCCGGTGACCGTGTCGTCCACTCCCCCGTACCGGGCCGGGTCGTGCCGGGCAGCGTGGTGCGGGCCGACGACGAGGGTCTGCATCTGTCCTGCGGCGGCGAGGACGTGGTCGTGCCGAAGGATCGGGTGGAGACCTGCGTTCGGCACGGGTGGGCGCTGACCGCGCACCAGGCCGTGGGCGGCCGGTGGCCCGCGGTCGTCGTGGTGCTGCCCGGCGATGCCGTAGCGGCCCTCAGCCGCCCGTGGATCTACACGGCGTTCGGCCGGGCGGAGCGTCATCTGTCCGTGGTCCACGGCGTGGAGCAGGCGCTCCCCCGTGCCGTGGCCGAGGTGACGGCCAAGCCGCGCACCACGCGCCTGCCGGTGCTGATCGCTCCGCAGGCGCCGCCGGAAGACTGACCCCGGTCGGCCCGGTCGAGCCCGGTCGGCCGGACGGCCGGTGGGCCCGGCAGCCGCCCATGCCTGCCGTGCCCGCCGTGGCCGGCCGCCGGGCCCCGGTGGCCCACCGACGTCTCCGGGGCGAGGCACCCGGCCTCGGCGGCCCGCCCAGCCCTCCGGGCGGGCCGCGCCGGAGGGCAGAGACCGAGGCAACACCTCCGGACCGGGGAGCACCGGGCGACGGAGACCGAGGCACGCCTCACAACCGGGGGACGCCGGACGACGGCGGCCGTGGCGGCGCCGGCGGGCAGCGGTCGCCGAGCGACGCCCCGGCGTGCCCAGCCTGGGCCTTCACGCGACCGGAGCTCCCCGCCCGGGCGTCGGACCGCCCCGCGTCATCGCCCGGCGTTCAGACGCCCCGGCCTTGTCGGTCGGCGTTCCGTCGGTCGGCGTTCCGTCGCTCGGGGTTCTGGCGCTCGGGGTTCAGCGGTCCGCGTCCAGGGGTTCCAGTTCCTCGTCGCCGTCCAGCTCTTCCTCCGCGTCCTCCGGATCCTCGGCGTCCTCCTCGTCCAGGGGCTCGTCCTCGTCGAGGTCCTCGTCCAGGTCGGTGTCGAGATCGTCGAGGTCCGGGGCGTCCGGGTCGCTCACGGGGCCGCCCGCACCGGCGGCGTCCTCGTCGAGATCGTCCTCGTCCTCGTCCAAGTCGTCCTCGAGTTCGTCGTCGAACACCGCGCTGACGTCGAAGCGGCACACCACCCGCTGCGGGTCGACCTGCTCGAACGGCGCCTCCAGCCACTCGCCGGCCTCGGCGGGCTCGTCCGCGGCCGTCACCCACAGCGTGGAGTCGCCCTCGTCCAGGCCGAACTCCTTGTGCCGGGAGGCGATCTCGTCCGCCTCGAACTCGCCGAACAGGACGCCGAGCGCCCCGTGGACCGTCTCGGAGACACCCGTGTCGTCGTCCGCGGCCTCGATCCGGCGTGCCTGTGCCAGCAGCCGCTGCGGCTCCACCACGGCGTAGTCCCGGCGGATCAGCACGCTGACCGCGTGCGGCTCCTCCGGCCCCAGGTACGGCGGCAGCTCGTCCTCCGCGTCGGGGATCTCGAAGGGTGTGACCTCGTCGTAGCGGTCGTAGAGCAGCTCGTCGTACACCTCGGCGGCCGCCGCGAGCTGGTTGAACGCCTCGTAGACGGCTGGATCGTCCTCCCCGGACCGGCGTTCGACCGCGGCCAGGTGGCGGTCGAGTGCGGTCTTGACCGCCTCGGCGGCGGCCCGTACCTCGGCAGCGGTGGGCTGCGCAGCATCAGACATACAGCAGACGCTATCCGTACCGGGCCCCAGCCCGCACAATAGATGCGATGCCGGAATATGAATTTGTCGATGTGTACCTGCCGCGCGGGGTCTCCCGCAAGGAGACGACACGGCTCCTGACGGACCACGCGGAGTACGGGCACTGGGAGTTGTACCGACTGAGCCTGCTGCGGGACGGCAGCCGCAGGGTGCGGTTGCGCCGTCGGATCATCCGACAGGTACGCGCCACCTGGTGACCGGCAGGCACGCGCCCCCTGTGTGACCCGGCGGCGACGGCCGGGTCACACAGGGGCCTACGCGATCACGCGGAGGTACGCGCCTTCCGGTACAGCACCGCACCCGCGAGCAGCACGCCCGCGCCGGCCGGCAGGGCCAGGCCCAGCGGCAGGTCGCTGCCGGTCTGCGCCAGCTCCGCCGATCCCTGGGACTGGCTGACGAAGTGCCCGTCGGGGCGGTCGCCGTCCGTGCCGCCGCCCGAGGTGCGGTCGTCCGGGCCGGCCGGGCCGCCGCCGTCGGCGCCGCTCCCGCCGTTCCCGCCGTCCTCCGGGCCGCCGGGGCCGTCGGGCCCGCCGGGCTTGCCGGGGCCGTCGGGCCCGCCCGGCTCCCCGGGCTTCTGCGGGGGCGTCTCGTGGCCCCCGCCCGGCGGGTCGGTGTGGCCGCCGCCTCCGCCGCCGTACCCCCCGTTGCCGCAGTCGTTGCCGGTGCTGGGGTTGCCGACGCCGATGACGTTCACGCTGTTGCCGCAGACGTTCACCGGCACGTGCACGGGAGCCTGGACGTGGTTGCCGGAGCCGACGCCGGGCGAGTCGGCGGTGTGCCCGCCGGAGTGCGAGCCCCCGGGCGTCCCGTGCCCGCCGGAGTCGCCGTACCCCCCGTGCCCGCCGCCGCTCTTGTTGGCGCACGAGTTGCCCATGGAGGGGTTGAGGACGCCCACGACGTCGACCGTGTTGCCGCAGACGTTCACCGGGGCGTGCACCGGCGCCTGCACGGTGTTGCCGGACAGCACGCCGGGTGAGCCCGAACCGGAGCCCTGGGCACCGGAGTCGGCGTGTGCGGCGCCGCCCGCGGCGGCGATCACTCCGGTCGCCGCCGCCATCGTCATCAGGCCCTTGCGGGTGACCTGTCGCATGTGCTGCATTCCCTGCCTTCGACCTTGTGCGGGCATTCTCGAGAGTTGTCAAAGGCCGGTCGGCCCCGGAGCGCATGGCGCGCGCTCCGGGGCCGACGGGCTCAGGCCCTCATCGGGCGAGGCTCAACGTCACTTGTTGATGCAGGTGTTGCCGAAGGCGGGGTTCAGCAGACCGATCACGTTGACGGTGTTGCCGCAGACGTTCACCGGGACGTGCACGGGCACCTGGACGACATTGCCGGACAGGACACCCGGGGAGTGCACGGCGGCACCCTGGGCACCCGAGTCGGCGACGGCCATGCCCGCGCCCGCGAGAACCAGCCCACCCGTGGCAGCGGCGGCAGCAACGACCCTCTTGATCATTATTCCTCCTTGTAGGCAAAGCGATCCAATGTGCGGATCACATGAGCTGTAACGAGGAGGGAGTAATGGAGCTACGAGCCTATGGTCACATTCACCCTTCCTGGGGCAGCGCCGCACAGACGGCCGATTACCGGCCGTCCAGCGGCCGTTCACCGGCTCAGGAGGCGTCGATGAACCGGTCCAGCACCCGCACGCCGAACTTCAGGCCCTCAACCGGCACCCGCTCGTCGACGCCGTGGAACATGCCCGCGAAGTCCAGCTCCGGCGGCAGCTTGAGCGGGGCGAAGCCGAAGCAGCGGATGCCCAGGTCGTCGAAGGACTTGGCGTCGGTGCCGCCGGAGAGCATGTACGGCACGGCCCGCGCGATCGGGTCCTCGGCGCGCAGGGCGGTCTGCATGGCGTCGACCAGCCGGCCGTCGAAGTCGGTCTCCAGCGCCTTGTCGGCGTGCACGTCCTCGCGCCGGACGCGCGGGCCGAGGATGCGGTCGAGGTCGGCGAGGAACTCCTCCTCGTAGCCGGGCAGGAAGCGGCCGTCGACGTGCGCGGTGGCCTGGCCCGGGATGACGTTGACCTTGTAGCCGGCGCCGAGCATGGTGGGCGCGGCCGAGTTGCGCAGCGTGGTGCCGATCATGCGGGCGATGCCGCCGAGCTTGGCGAGGGTCTCCTCCATGTTCTCGGGGTCGAGTTCGGTGCCGAGCGCGTCGGACAGCTCGTCCAGGAAGGCCCGTACGGTCTTGGTGACCCGGACCGGCCAGGTGTGCCGTCCGAGCCGCGCCACCGCCTCGCACAACTCCGTGATCGCGTTGTCGGTGTTGGTCATCGAGCCGTGGCCGGCGGTGCCGTCCACGGTCAGCCGCATCCAGTGCATGCCCTTCTCGGCGGTCTCCACGAGGTAGAGCCGCAGCTTCTCGTTGACGGTGAAGGAGAAGCCGCCGACCTCGCCGATGCCCTCGGTGACGCCCTCGAACAGCTCCGGGTGCTCGCGCACCAGGTACTTGGCGCCGTACGTGCCGCCCGCCTCCTCGTCGGCGAGGAAGGCCAGCACGATGTCGCGGGGCGGCTTGCGGCCGCTGCGCAGCCGGTCGCGGACGACCGCCAGCGTCATCGCGTCCATGTCCTTCATGTCGACCGCGCCGCGTCCCCACACGCAGCCGTCGGCGATCTCGCCGGAGAAGGGGTGGTGGGTCCAGTCGTCGGCGTTGGCGGGGACGACGTCGGTGTGGCCGTGGATGAGCAGCGCGGGCCGGGACGGGTCCTCGCCCTCGATCCGGGCCACCGTGGAGGCGCGCCCCTGGTGCGACTCGAAGATCTGCGGTTCGAGCCCGACCTCGGCGAGCTTCTCGGCGACGTACTCCGCCGCCTTGCGCTCGCCCGGACCCGAGTGGTCGCCGTAGTTGCTGGTGTCGATCCGGATCAGCTCGCGGCAGAGGTCCACGACCTCGTCCTCGCCGGTGACGCCCCTGGTCGTGCCCGTCTCGCTCACGTGCTTCCTCCCGCTGTCACTGATCGTGTCCTTGCTGGTGGGTCCTCCTCATCCTCCACCCGGCGCCGGCGGGGCCCAAGACCGGACCCGGCCCGTCACACGCCGTTCACGACGCCGGAGGGGGGTGATCGGCCACCCGCCGAAGCCTGGTAATGTTTACGTCGTCGCCGCGGGAACACCCCGCACGGCAGACACCTCGTCCGGGTGGCGGAATGGCAGACGCGCTAGCTTGAGGTGCTAGTGCCCTTTATCGGGCGTGGGGGTTCAAGTCCCCCCTCGGACACCACCACAGACCCCTGCTGAGCAGGGGTCCTGTTGTTTTTCGCGGCCCGTGCCGACCGGGCACAATGACGGTCATGACCCTGCGTTCCTGCCCGTGCGGGCTGCCCGAGGCGTACGACGAGTGCTGCGGCCGCCACCACTCCGGCGCCGCCGCGGCCCCGACCGCCGAGGCGCTGATGCGCTCGCGCTACAGCGCGTTCGTCCGCGGGGACGCCCCGTATCTGCTGCGCACCTGGCATCCGCGGACGCGTCCGGCGCGGCTCGGTCTCGACCCGCGGATGCGCTGGACCGGGCTGGAGGTCCTGGACACGGCCGCCGGGTCCGCCTTCCACTCCACCGGGACCGTGACCTTCCGGGCGTCCTACCGGGGCGGCTCGCTGCACGAGCGGAGCCGGTTCGAGCGCGTCGACGGGGCGTGGGTGTACGTGGACGGCGAGTTCCTGGACTGACGCACGCCGGCCCGGCGCAGGCCCGCCGCTACGGCGCCAGGATGTCCAGTTCCTGGAGGGCGCCCACCGTGATCTCCCGGGTGAGGCGCTCCGCGCGCTCGGCGTCGCGTTCGCGGACCGCCTCGGCGACCTGGACGTGCAGGGTGACGGCCGCCGGGTCGGGGTCGGGGAACATGACGTCGTGCTGGGTGCGGCCGGTGAGGACCTCCGCGACGACGTCGCCGAGGCGGGCGAACATCTCGTTGCCGGAGGCGGTGAGGATGACGCGGTGGAAGGCCACGTCGTGGAAGAGGTACTGCTCCAGCCGGTGACCGCGTGAGTTGGCGACCATGCCGAGGGCGCATTCGGTCAGCTCCGCGCACTGCTCCGACGTCGCGTGCTGGGCGGCCAGGCCCGCCGCCACCGGCTCCACCGCCGAGCGCAGCACGGTCAGGGAGCGCAGCTGGCGCGGGCGGTCGGCGCCGGCCAGCCGCCAGCGGATGACCTGCGGGTCGTAGACGTTCCACTCGCTCTCGGGGAGCACCGTCACGCCGACGCGGCGGCGGGAGGCGACCAGGCGCATGGACTCCAGAACGCGGACCGCCTCGCGCATCACGGAGCGCGACACGTCGAAACGCTGCGCCAGTTCGTCGGTGCGCAGCACGCTGCCCGCGGGGTAATCACCCGCGGTGATGGCGGGGCCGAGGGCGTCCAGTACGCGGCCGTGCAGTCCTCGGCCCGTTGTGCTCATGCACTCAGCGTACGGGGCGGATCACGGCAAGAAAAAGTCAGACTTATATGTCACAGGGTCTTGAATTCGTCGTACCTAATGGGTTTCAGTTGCGTCGACATCACGTGTCGACGAAGACAGCAGACAGCGAGAGCACGATGCAGCAACTGCGCACCCCCCATGTGGTCGTGGTCATGGGCGTGGCGGGGACCGGCAAGACCACCATCGGTCCCCTGCTCGCGGCCCGGCTCGGCGTTCCCTACGCCGAGGGCGACGACTTCCACCCGCCGGCCAACATCGCCAAGATGTCGGCCGGCACCCCGCTCACCGACGAGGACCGCCGGCCCTGGCTGGACGCCATCGGGGCCTGGGCGCACGGACGGGCGGGGCTCGGCGGGGTGGTGAGCAGTTCGGCGCTGAAGCGGTCCTACCGCGACCGGCTGCGGGCCGCCGCTCCCGAGGTCGTCTTCGTGCACCTCACCGGCAGCCGCGAGCTGATCGAGGAGCGGATGTCGCAACGCAAGGGGCACTTCATGCCGACGGCCCTGCTCGACTCCCAGTTCGCCACGCTCCAGCCGCTCGAGCCGGACGAGGCCGGGGTCGCGGTGGACGTCGCCGGCAGCCCCGAGGAGATCGCCGAACGAGCCGTCGAGGCCCTCCAGGCGCTGCCCGACCCGATCCGGTAACCCCACCCCCCGAACAGTCCCATCCTCCGGACAGTCCCACCTCCCCCACAGCCCCACCCCCCAACCGACGGGGCCGTGCCACCACCCCCGGGTGAGCACGGCCCCGTCCTCCCCCGCCTCCCCATCACCGCAAGGGAATCACCGTGACCAGACTCAGCGCCGAGATGCTGGCAGCGGACACCGTCGAGCCGATCACCTCGGCCGGGCACGCCCAGCTCGGCATCGCCGTGCTGTCGGGCATCGCCGTCATCGTCCTGCTCATCACCAAGTTCAAGCTGCACGCCTTCCTGGCGCTGACCATCGGCTCGCTGGCGCTCGGCGCGTTCGCCGGGGCGCCGCTGGACGAGGTCATCGCCAGTTTCAGCGGCGGTCTGGGCTCCACCGTCGCCGGTGTCGGCGTGCTGATCGCCCTGGGCGCGATCCTCGGCAAGATGCTCGCCGACTCCGGCGGCGCGGACCAGGTCGTCGACACGATCCTGGCCAAGGCGCGCGGCCGGGCGATGCCTTGGGCGATGGTGCTCATCGCCTCCGTGATCGGTCTGCCGCTGTTCTTCGAGGTCGGCATCGTGCTGCTGATCCCGGTCGTGCTGATGGTCGCCAAGCGCGGCAACTACTCGCTGATGCGCATCGGCGTCCCCGCGCTGGCCGGTCTGTCCGTGATGCACGGTCTGGTCCCGCCGCACCCCGGCCCGCTGGTCGCGATCGACGCGGTGGGCGCCAACCTGGGCGTGACCCTCGCGCTGGGTGTGCTCGTCGCCATCCCGACCGTGATCATCGCCGGTCCCCTCTTCTCCAAGTACGCGGCCCGCTGGGTGGACGTCCCGGCGCCCGAGCGGATGATCCCGCAGCGGGCGTCCGAGGAGCTGGAGCGCCGGCCGGGCTTCGGTGCCACGCTCGCGACGATCCTGCTGCCGGTCGTGCTGATGCTCGCCCGTGCGCTGGTCGAGATCGTCGTCGACGACCCCGAGTCGCTGGTGCAGCGGATCTTCGACGTGGTCGGCGACCCGCTGATCGCCCTGCTGGCCGCCGTGATCGTCGGCATCTTCACGCTGCTGCGTCCCGCCGGGTTCGGCAAGGAGCGCGTCTCCGGTCTGGTCGAGAAGGGGCTCGTGCCGATCGCGGGCATCCTGCTGATCGTCGGCGCGGGCGGCGGCTTCAAGCAGACGCTGATCGACGTCGGCGTGGGGCAGATGATCCTGGAGATCACCGAGGACTGGTCGATCCCGGCGCTGCTGCTGGCCTGGCTGATCGCCGTGGCGATCCGGCTGGCGACCGGTTCGGCGACCGTCGCCACGGTCTCGGCGGCCGGTCTGGTCGCACCGCTGGCGGCCGACATGTCGACGACGCACGCCGCCCTGCTGGTCCTGGCGATCGGTGCCGGCTCGCTCTTCTTCAGCCATGTCAACGACGCGGGCTTCTGGCTGGTGAAGGAGTACTTCGGCCTGAACGTCGGCCAGACGATCAAGACCTGGTCCGTGATGGAGACGATCATCTCGGTGGTCGCGGGTGCGCTGGTCCTGCTGTTGTCCCTGGTGATCTAGCGGCTGTCCCAGGTGATCTGGCGGCACGGCGACGGCCCGTGCGGCACGACGACGGCGTACCCCGCCGGGGGTGACTTCCCCGGCGGGGTACGCCGTTGTGATGATGGGACCCTTCGGCGCGCGGCCGGAGGGGGACGCCGGGGGGCGGCATGCGGCTGGGGACGGGGATCTCGTTCGGGGAGCGGGTCACGGCGTTCTTCGTGGCCGGGGCGGTGGCGGTGATCGCGGCCTCCTGCGCCGCCGTGGAGCAGGGACCCCGGCGGAACGACGGCGCGGGCATGAGCGTGGCCGGCGGCCTGTCCAACGGCGGCCGGGGCGGTACCCCCGGCACGGTGCCCGCCTCGCCGGACGGCGGCGCCTCACCGCCGACGGGCGACGCCGGCGGGCCGATGGGCGCGCCCGCACCGCCCGCGGTGACGCCTCCCGCGGTGCCGGCCGCGCCGGGCGTCCCCGCTCCGCGCACCACGGCTCCCCGCGCCACGGCCGCGACCGCGCCGGTCCCGGCCGCGCCCGCCTGGCTGCCGCCGGGTCCCGACTCGCCGGACGCCGACGGGACTCCCGATCCGTACAGCGTCTACGACCGCCTGCGCGCCGCCCCGGACCGGTGCGCGCAGGTCCTGCGCGGCCTCCCCGAAGAGCCGGCGGACGACGAGTGGCGGGTGCTGCGCGCCCTGGCGCACGGATGCCTGGCGGTGCAGGGCGGGCGCGGCAGTTGGGAGGAGGCGGCGCGGGAGCACGCGGCGCTGGCGGGCACGGCCCTCGGCTGCAAGGGCCGTGCCGCGTACGCCGTTCTGGGCGGCCTGCTGGAGTTCCGTCGGCTGCACCCCGCGGCGGCCGTCCGGCTCACCCCGGCGCCGAAGGGCGACGACGCGTGCGCCTACGGGATCGCCGCCGTGGACGCGGGCGAGGACGGCGCGGCCCGCCCCGGTGAGCTGGTCGCCGTGGAGCTGCGGGACACCTTCGCCGACCACGCCGAACTCCTGCGCCACGGCAGCGTGTCCGTCGGCGGGGCGGAGGCCGGGGGGCCGCTGACGGCGCTGCCGGGCTCCGGCGACCGGCTGGTCGTCTCCGTCGCCGTGCCGGTGCTGGCGGTGGACCCGGGGACGCCGGTGGAGGTCCGCTTCCGGTACGGCGGCACGGAGGCGGTCCTGCGGGACGCCTTCACCATCGCCGCCGCACCCGCGTCGGCCGAGCCCTCGGCGTCCGCTTCCGCCACCGGGTCCCCTCCGGCGGGCTGAGCTCCGGGCTCAGCCGTCCCGCTCGGCCGCCTTGTCCAGCTGGAACGCCTCGTTGCCCAGGCCGATGCGGGCGTGCCGCTCGGGGGCGCGGGCGCGCAGGACCGCTCCCTGCACCAGGCCGGCGACCACGGCCACGCCGATGATGCCCGGCAGCACCCAGCTCAGGGCGGAGCCCGGACCGGTGCCCACCAGGACGTCGAAGTCCCTGACGGTGTATCCGGCGATCACCAGCAGCGCGAGGCCGGCCAGGGTGGAGGTCACCAGCCGCAGGCCCTGGGTGCCGGCGGCGCCGCGCCGCACGAAGAAGACGACCACGGAGAACGAGGCGGCGGCCATCAGGACGATCACGCCGAGGGCGCCGATGTTGCCGCCCCAGGTGAACAGGTGCAGGACGGGCCCGGTGGGGTCGCCGACGGGCTTGTCGTCGGCGACGGCGAAGCCGATGACGACGAGCGCGGCCACGGTGGTCTGGAGCAGCGACCCCGTCCCCGGTGCGCCGCTGCTCCCGCTGGTCCGCCCGAAGGCGGCGGGCAGCAGCCCCTCGCGGCCCATGGCGAAGGCGTAGCGGGCGACGACGTTGTGGAAGCTGAGCAGGGCGGCGAACATCCCGGTCACGAACAGCACGTGGAGCACGTCGGTGAAGGTGCCGCCGAGCCGGGACTCGGTGAGGTGGAACAGCAGTCCGGCGCTCTGCTCCTGGGCGGTGCCGACGATCTTGTCGGGCCCGGTGGCGACGGTGAGCGCCCAGCTGCTGATGGCGAAGAAGACGGCGACCCCGGCGACGGCGAGGAACATCACGCGGGGCACCAGGATGTGCGGCCGGCTGGTCTCCTCGGCGTAGACGGGCGCCTGCTCGAAGCCGAGGAAGGCGGCTATGCAGAAGCACAGCGCGGTGCCGACGCCGGCCCCGCTGAGCGTGTCGGGGTTGAAGGCGTGCAGCGACAGCCCTTCGGCACTCGGGTCGGCGACGGCGGCGATGTCGAACACGACCACGAGGACGACCTCGATCAGCAGCAGCACGCCCAGGACGCGCGCGTTGACGTCGATCTTCAGCCAGCCGAGCGTGCCGACCGCGGCGACGGCGAGCAGCGCCGGTATCCACCAGGCGATCTCCAGGTCGGCGTAGGTGGCGAGGAGGCCGGAGACCTCGAAGCCGAAGATGCCGTAGATGCCGACCTGGAGGGCGTTGTAGGCGACGAGCGCGACGAGCGCGGCGCCGGCTCCGGCGGTGCCGCCGAGTCCGCGGGAGATGTAGGCGTAGAAGGCGCCCGCGTTGTGCACGTGCCGGCTCATCTCGGCGTAGCCGACGCTGAACAGGATGAGCACGGTTCCCAGCAGCACGAACAGCAGCGGCTGCCCGACGATGCCCATCACCGCGAAGGTGGTGGGCATGACCCCGGCGACCACCATGAGCGGGGCGGTGGCGGCGAGGACGGAGAGCAGCAGGCCCGCGGTGCCGAGCCGGTCGGCGCGCAGGGCGCGCTCCTGTCCCTTGAACGTGCTGATGCCGCCGTCGGTCGGGGGCGGGCTCGTGCGCGAACTGCCCGTGGTCATCGCGGGGAACCGTCCTTCGCTGGGATCCGGTGGGGGACTGTCATGCCGTACCGAGCGCGAAGGCGCGGGCGGTACGGAAGGCGGGGTGCGGGTCGCGGTCCGGGTAGGACCACGGAGTGGGCGTCATGTGCTCGCCGATGCGCAGGAACAGGGCGGCGGCCTCGGCTCCGCGGCCCTCGCAGAACTTGGCGTGCGCGAGGAAGTTGAGGTCGATCAGGCGGCGCGGGTGGCCCTCCTGTTCCCACTCCAGCCACCAGTCGAAGGCGGCCTTCATCACCAGGCGGGCGCGCCGGCCGACCCAGTGCCCGGAGGCGCGGGGGTCGGCGGGTTCGTGCCCGGCGGCGGCGAGCACGCGGTAGCGCTCGGCGTGGGCGACGACCGGCAGGATGGCCAGCGGGGAGTCGGCGGGGGCCTGTTCGGCGGCCCAGTTGGCGAAGTCGTAGACCTCGTGCAGCGGGTCGGGGCCCAGGTCCGTACGGCGCTCGGCGAGCCGGGCGACCATCAGGTGGTGGGCGTGGTGGTGGTCGGCGTGGCGGGCGCGTACGGCCTCGAAGGCCCGCTCGACCTCGTCCTCGGCGCCCAGCGCGCGTTCGAGCATGAGCAGTCCGAGCCAGGGCGTCGGATCCTCGGGGACCCGCTCGGCGGCCTCCCGGCAGGCCTGGCGTACCGGCCCCGGCTTCTCCTTGCCGCGCAGGGCGCGCCGCACCAGGGCGAGGGCGAGCAGGACGTGGGCGTCGGCGGACTCCGGTTCGGCGAGCAGCCATTCGCGGGCCCACGGGGCGCAGTAGGGCTCGTGGGCGAGGACGGTGATCCGGTGTCCGCGGCGGTCCCAGTCGTCGCCGGTGTGCACCAGCAGCGAACGGGCGCTCTGCCATCTGCCCTGGGCGAGGTCGGTGCGGGCGGAGACGAGGGCGGCGTCGTCGAGGGCCTCGTCGAAGGTCTGGGCCGCGCGTCTGCGGGCGCGGCCGAGGGGAGGCGGAGGTGGGGACACCGCAGGAACATCCTTCATGCGACGCGGTTGGTCGGGCCGGTCGCTGATTGCCATGAACGGATCACGCACAGCAAACCGGCAGCCAACGCTTGGCGTCAAGTGACGCCAGAGTGTTACACGCGTCAACTGGGGTCACGATTCGGGTACTTGGGGCCGCGCTGCTTGGATGGGCCCATGAGCGCTGACGAGATCCTCGACGTCGTCGACGAGCACGACCGTGTGGTGGGCCGGGCCCCGCGCGGTGAGGTGTACGCGAAGGGGCTGCGCCACCGGTGCGTGTTCGTGCACGCCCGGGACGCGGAGGGGCGCGTCTTCGTCCATCGGCGGACGCCGGGGAAGCTCGTCTTTCCCTCCTTGTACGACATGTTCGTCGGCGGGGTGGTGGGCGCGGGTGAGTCCTACGACGACGCGGCGCTGCGTGAGGCGGAGGAGGAACTGGGGGTGACGGGGCTGCCCCGGCCCCGCTTCCTGTTCAAGTTCCTGTACGAGGGCGGGGGCGGGCGGGCGTGGTGGTCGGCGGTGTACGAGGTGCGGTGCGAGGTGCCGGTGCGGCCGCAGGTGGAGGAGGTGGAGTGGTACGGCTTCCTGACGGAACGGGAGGTCGAGGAGCGGTTGGCCCGGTGGGAGTGGGTGCCGGACGGTTTGGCGGCGTACGAGCGGCTACGGGCGGGAGGGGCGTGAGGTCGGGGTCTCCCCGGGGGCCGATACTGTTGACGGCGTGATCGAGTTTGTGAGGAACGTCCGGCTCTGGTTCGCGCCGCAGGAGGTGCGGCAGGAGGGCAGTACGCCCGACTACCGGTTCTCCCTCGCGAACGAGCGCACCTTCCTCGCCTGGCTGCGCACCGCCCTCGCCCTGATCGGCGGTGGCTTCGCGGTGGACCAGTTCCTGCCCGACCTGCGCTGGGGCTGGCGCGTCGGGCTCGCGCTCGCTCTGCTGGGGGCCGGCGTGCTGTGCTCCCTGCGCGCCGTCAACCACTGGGTCCGCTGCGAGCGGGCCATGCGCCGCGGTGAGGACCTGCCCGCCACCCGCTTCCCGGCCCTGCTCGGCGTCGTCGTCGCGATCGTCGCCGTAGCCATGGTCCTCGTCGTGCTCCTCGGCTGGGCCGGATGACCCCCGACGGCACCTCCGACGGCACCCCCGGCAGCGCCCCCGACGGCACCCCCCACCGCGACCCCGGCCTCCAGCCCGAACGCACCCGGCTCGCCTGGCGCCGCACCACCCTCGCGGGCGCCGTCGCCGCCGTCCTCGCGGCCAGGACCGCACTGCACGGCGGCGCCTCCACCGCCGCCACCGTCACCGCCGCCCTGTGCGCCGCCCTCTGGGTCGCCCTCCTCGGCCTCGCCCACCACCGCATCGGCACCCTGTCCGCGAGCGCCGCTCCCCCGGCCCTCGCCCCCGCGGCCGCCACGGCCGCCGCACTGTGCACCGTGGCACTGGCCGCCGCCGGAGCCGGCCTCGTCCTCCTCTGATCGGGGTACTCGGACTGCACACCCGCGGAACGTCCCCGAAGGTGAGCACCATGACGACCACTCCGCACCGCGAACACATCGACCACGCCGACCACACCCACTCCCCCGACTGCGGCCACACGCGCGTGCCGCACGGCGACCACACCGACTACGCCCACGACGGCCATCTGCACCGCGAGCACGACGGCCACTGGGACGAGTGCGAGCCCTCGGCCCACGTCGCCCACGAGAACCACGCCCACCGGCACGACCAGGACTGCGGGCACGCGCGCGTCCAGCACGGCGACCACGTCGACTACCTGCACGACGGCCACCGCCACGCCGCCCACGACGGGCACTGGGACGACCACTGAGTCGACCGACCGGCCGACCCCACGCCGAACCCACCACGGCACCCCTGCGCACACCCCACCGCACAGCCCTCCGCCCCCCACGCGGAGGGCTGTCGCCCGTCGTGGCGCCGATCACGTTCCGCACGCCCACTGGACGACATACCGACTGGTCGGCATCATGAGCGGGTACCGTTCACCTGCCCGTAGGAGCGACGATGAGCCCCGACCACCCGCCCGGACTCGATCTCGACCGGCTGCGCGGCCTGCTCGACCGGGAGCGGCCCGGCCTGGTCACCGGCCCGCTGACCGGCCGGCTGATCGAGGGCGGACGGTCGAACCTCACCTACGCGGTCTCCGACGGCACCTCCCGCTGGGTCGTCCGGCGCCCCCCGCTCGGCCACGTCCTGGCCACCGCGCACGACATGAAGCGCGAGCACCGGGTGATCAGCGCCCTGCACCCCACCGCCGTACCCGTCCCCCGCACCGTACTGCTGTGCGAGGACGAGGAGGTGCTCGGCGCCCCCTTCTACGTCATGGAGTTCGTGGCGGGCACCCCGTACCGCACCGCCGACCAGCTCGCCCCACTGGGCCCCGAGCGCACCCGGGGCGCGGTGCTCAACCTGGTCGACACCCTCGTCGAGCTGCACGCGGTCGACCCCGCCGGGGCCGGCCTCGCGGACTTCGGGCGCCCCGAGGGCTTCCTCGACCGCCAGCTGCGCCGCTGGGGCAAGCAGCTGGACGCCTCCCGCAACCGCGACCTGCCCGGCATCGACGAGCTGCACGCCGCGCTCGGCCGGGAGCTGCCCGGCTCACCCGCCCCGGCGGTCGTGCACGGCGACTACCGGCTGGACAACGTCCTGATCGGCGACGACGACGAGATCAAGGCCGTCCTCGACTGGGAGATGTCCACGCTCGGCGACCCGCTCACCGACCTCGGGCTGCTGGTGATGTACAGCCAGCCGCTGGAGCTGCCCGACTCCCCCGTCTCCACCACCGCGCAGGCGCCCGGCCACCCCTCCCCGGCCGAGCTGATCGAACGCTACGCCGCGCGCTCGGGGCGCGACGTCTCCGCGGTCTCCTGGTACACGGCGTTCGCGTGGTTCAAGCTCGCGGTGATCCTGGAGGGCATCCACTACCGCTACACCCTGGGCCAGACCGTCGGCCGCGGCTTCGACCGCATCGGCGACCTCGTCCCGGTCTTCATCGAGCACGGTCTGACGACACTGCACACGGGCCTTCAGGAGGGCTGATCGGCATGGACTTCGCCTTCGACGCACGCACCGAGGAACTGCGCGACAAGCTGCTCGCCTTCATGGACGAGTACGTGTACCCCGCCGAGCAGGTGGCGCACGAGCAGCGCGAGCGCCTCGCCTCCCCCTGGGACACCCCGCAGGTCGTGGAGGACCTGAAGGCCGAGGCCCGCCGCCAGGGCCTGTGGAACCTCTTCCTGCCCGACGCGGAGCACGGCGCCGGCCTCACCAACCTCCAGTACGCCCCGCTCGCGGAGATCACCGGCCGCAGCCCGCAGCTGGCCCCGACGGCGACGAACTGCGCCGCGCCCGATACCGGCAACATGGAGGTGCTCGCCCAGTTCGGCGACGAGGCGCAGAAGAAGCAGTGGCTCGAGCCGCTGCTGGCCGGTGAGATCCGCTCGGCGTTCGCGATGACCGAGCCGGACGTGGCCTCGTCCGACGCGACGAACATCACCACGCACATCCGGCGCGAGGGCGACGAGTACGTCATCACCGGCCGCAAGTGGTACATCTCCGGGGCGATGAACCCGGACTGCCGGATCTTCATCGTGATGGGCAAGACCGACCCGGACGGCGACGACATCCGCCGCCAGCAGTCCATGGTGCTGGTCCCGCGCGACACCCCGGGCGTGACGGTGACGCGGGCCATGCAGGTGTTCGGCTACGAGGACCACTACCACGGCGGTCACGCGGAGGTGGTCTTCGACGAGGCGCGGGTGCCGGTGGGCAACCTCGTCGGCGAGGAGGGCGGCGGCTTCGCCATCGCGCAGGCCCGGCTGGGCCCCGGCCGGATCCACCACTGCATGCGGCTGATCGGCATGGCCGAGCGGGCGATCGAGCTGATGTGCCGGCGGGCTGCGTCCCGCACGGCCTTCGGCAAGGCCCTCGCCCAGCAGGGCGTGGTGCACAACTGGATCGCGGACGCCCGGGTCACCGTGGAACAACTGCGCCTGCTGGTGCTGAAGACGGCCTGGCTGATGGACACGGTCGGCAACAAGGGTGCCCATACCGAGATCCAGGCGATCAAGATCGCCACCCCGCGTGCGGTGGTCGGCATCCTCGACAAGGCGATCCAGCTGCACGGCGCGGGCGGTGTCAGCCAGGACCTCCCGCTGGCCGAGCTGTACGCCGGGGCCCGCACCCTGATGATCGCCGACGGTCCCGACGAGGTGCACCAGCGGTCGCTGGCCCGCCGGGAGCTGAAGAAGTACCTCTGAGGCGGGAGCCGAAGGCGGGCCCCGGAGCAGTCGCTCCGGGGCCCGCCTCGTTCACGGCCGCAGCGCCCTCAGCAGCAGGTCGGCGAGGTGGTCGGCGACCTGCTGGGGACTGAGCGGGCCGTCGGGGCGGTACCAGGTGGACAGGTGGTGGATGGAGCCGAAGTGGTAGTCCACCACCAGGTCGGCCGGGGTCGCGGTGGAGAAGACGCCGGTGCGCTGGCCCTCCTCGATGAGCGCGCGGAAGCGTTCGTGGTAGCGCCGGCGCTCGGCGCGCACCTGCTTGTTCTTCTCCGGGCTCAGATGGTGCATGGAGCGGAAGAAGATCGACGCGTCGTCGAGGTTCTCGATGGTGGTGACGACGACGTCGGCCGCGGCCCCGCGGACCCGCTTCTCGATGGGCTCGTCGGCGTCCGCGAAGGTGTCCAGGCGCTCCTGCTGCAGGCGCAGCACGCGCGCGTACACCTCGTGCAGGAGGTCGTCCTTGGAGCCGAAGTAGTGGTAGAGCGCCCCCTTGGTGACGCCGGCCGCCTCGACGATCTCCTGCACCGACGTGCGGTCGTAGCCCTGCTCGGCGAAGAGCCGGGTGGCGGCCGCCAGGAGCCGCTGCGGCACCGGTGTGGCGTCGCCGTCCGTCTTCTGGGGCACTGCCGCCACCTGCCTTTCCGTTCCGTTTCGCTACTGGTCCTGATGGGTGCGGGAACGCAGTTCCCGACGGAGGATCTTCCCACTCGCGGTCTTGGGCAAGTCGGGCAGGATCTCCACGTGGCGCGGATACTTGTAGGCGGCCAGTCTCTCCTTGCAGTACGCGGCGAGTGCGTCCGGGTCGGTCTCGGCGCCCGGCCGGAGGCTGATGTAGGCCTTGACGGTCTCGCCCCGGTAGCCGTCGGGCACCCCGACCACGGCGGCCTCGCGCACCGCCGGGTGGGTGTAGAGGACGTCCTCGACCTCGCGCGGCCAGACCTTGAAGCCGGACGCGTTGATCATGTCCTTCTTGCGGTCGACGACGTAGAGCCACCCCTGGGGGTCCATGAAGCCGATGTCGCCGGTGCGCAGCTCACCGCCGGGGAAGGTCTCGGCGGTGGCGTCCGGGCGGCGCCAGTAGCCGGGCACGACCTGCGGCCCGGCGACGACGATCTCGCCCTGCTCGCCGAAGGGCACCTCGGCGCCTTCGTCGTCGACGATCCGTACGACCGTGTCCGGTCCGGGCACGCCCACCGCCAGCGTCCCCGAGGCCGGGTCGACGGGCGCTTCGAGGTGCGGAGGCACGGAGGCGCAGGGGGCGGTGCACTCGGTGAGCCCGTAGCCGTTGCGGATGTACGGCCCGAGGCCCGCGCGGAACTTCTCCACCAGGGCGGGCGGCAGCGGGGCGCCGCCGGAGGAGATGACCGCGAAGGACGCGAAGTGCTCGCGGGTGACGGACGGGTGGGCGGCCAGGGCCATGAAGGCGGTGGAGGGGCCGACGGTGTAGTGCGGCCGGTGCTCGGCGAACGCGTCCAGGACGACGCCCGCCTCGAAGCGGTACGCGAGGACGAGTGTGCCGGTGCTGTTCAGGCAGGCGCCGAGCTGGCAGACCATGCCGGTGATGTGGAACAGCGGCGCCAGCGCGAAGTAGACCGGCGCCTCGGGCAGCCCGAGGCCGGTGCGCTGCCGCTCGGCGTTGTACATGATGTTGCGGTGGGTGTTGGTGGCGCCCTTGGGGGTGCCGCTGGTGCCCGAGGTGTAGCTGATCAGCGCGATGTCGTCGGGGGCGGGGTCGCGGCCCTCGGGCGCCTCGTGGCCGGCGCGGGCCGCCTCGGCGAGGTCGTCGGTGTCCACCGGCTGCCGTTCGAAGGTCAGGACGCGCGTGTCCCCGCGGCTCTGGAAGTCCAGCTCGCAGCCGGTCAGCACGATCCGCACCGGCGAGTCGGCGGCCGTCTCGCGCAGGTACGCCTCCCAGGCCCGGTCGGAGCAGATCAGCGCGGCCACCTCGCCGTCCCGCAGGACGTGGCGGACCTCCCCCGACTTGTACATGGGGTTGACGGGGACGACGGTCGCGCCCGCCTTCCAGGCGCCCAGCACCGCGAGCACGAAGTGCGGGGAGTTCTGGAGCAGGACGGCGACCCGGTCGCCGCGCTCCAGGCCGCGCGCGGCCAGGTACCCGGCGACGGAGTCGCTCAGCTCGTCCACCTCGCGGTAGCCGAGCCGGCCGTCGAAGTAGGCGAGGAAGGTGCGGTCGGGGGCCTCGGCGGCGGACCGGCGCAGGGCGTGCACGAGGGAGGCGTCGGGGCTCACCGGGGCCTTCTGGGCGTCGGTCAGCAGGTCCAGCCAGGGCTTGTCGCGGTACCCGAGGTCGTGGCGCGCTGCGGTCACTGGTCCGCCTCCCACTGCTGCTGGAGGCGGTTCATGCCGGCCAGCCAGCGGTCCGGCTCGGTGGCCCGCGCCCGGTAGTACTCGGCGACCTCGGGGTGCGGCAGGATCAGGAAGCGGTCCTCGGCGATGCCCTTGAACAGCGCGTCGGCGACGTCCTCGGGCTCGATGGCGGTGGGCCGCAGCACCAGGTCGCCGGCGCTGCCGCTGGCGGTGAGCATGTCGGTGCGCACGCCTTGCGGGCAGATGGCGTGCACCTTGACGCCCCGGTGGCGGTAGGTCAGGGACAGCCACTCGGCGAAGGCGTAGGCGCCGTGCTTGGTGACGCTGTAGGGGGCGGCGCCGATCATGGTGAGCAGTCCGGCCGCCGAGACGGTGGAGACGAACCGGCCGCGGCCGCGCTCCAGCCAGTCGGGGAGCAGTTCGTGGGCCGCGCGGACGTGGGACATGACGTTGACGTCCCAGGCGAGCGCCCAGACGGCCTCCTCGGCGGCCTCGGAACCGCCGCTGGCGACGCCCGCGTTGGCGCAGTAGACGTCGACGGTGCCGCCGAGCGCCTCCCGGGCCCGGGTGACGATCGCGGAGGCGTCGCCGGGGACGGCGATGCCGCCGATCTCGCCGGCGACCGCCTCGGCGCGCGCGGCGTCCAGGTCGTTGACCACGACCCGGGCGCCCTCGGCGGCGAAGCGGCGGGCCAGCGCGGCCCCGATGCCGCCCCCCGCTCCGGTGACGACGACTCCGGCGTCCTGCAGGGCTTCCACCATCGGTCTCCTTCGACACGGCTCGGGCACCGCGCGGCGCGGCACTGGGCGGCCGCCGCTCGGCTCGGCACTGCGCGGGCCCCGGTTGCAGCGCCAGACTAACCAGTCGGTATGTACGACGGAAGAGGTCTCCCGCGGTTCGCCTCGTTCCGCCCGGCCGCGACGGGCGCTAGCGTGCGTGCGCATGACACCCGCCGCGATCACGGAGGTCACCGCATGACGCTGTCCAGACGGACCCTGCTCGCCACCTCGGCCGCGGTGGCGGCCACCGCCGGCACCGCGCAGGCGGCACCCGCGCACGGCGGCCGACGGCTGCGCACCGGATTCGAGCGACTGGTCGCCGACGGCTACGCGCCGCTGGACGGACAGCGGGTGGGCGTGGTCACGAACCCGACCGGCATCACCCGGGAGGCACGGCACATCGTCGACGTGATGCACGCCGACGACCGGGTGGACCTGATCGCCGTCTTCGGGCCCGAGCACGGCTTCCGGGGCACCGCGCAGGCCGGCGGGTCCGAGGGCCGCTACGACGACCCGGCGACCGGACTGCCCGTCTACGACACGTATCTCAAGAGCGGGCAGCCGCTCGCGGACATCTTCACGGCCTCGGGCGTGGACACCGTCGTCTTCGACATCCAGGACGTCGGCGCGCGCTTCTACACGTACATCTGGACCATGTTCGACTGCATGGAGGCGGCCCGGCTGGCCGGGAAGCGGTTCGTGGTCCTGGACCGGCCGAACCCGGTGACCGGGCGGGCGGCCCTCGGGCCCGTCCTGCACCGCGAGTTCGCCACGTTCGTCGGACGGCAGCCGATCGCGCAGGCGCACGGCATGACGGTCGCGGAGCTGGCGCTGCTGTTCAACGGCGAGTTCCTGACGTCGCCGGTGCCGCTGGAGACGGTGCGGATGAGCGGCTGGAAGCGGTCGGAGTTCTACGACGCCTCCGGGCTGCCCTGGGTGCCGCCGAGCCCGAACATGCCGACGCCCGAGACCGCTCTGGTGTACTCCGGCACCTGTCTGTTCGAGGGCACGAACCTGTCGGAGGGGCGCGGCACCACCCGCCCGTTCGAACTGCTGGGCGCGGAGGGGATCGACGGGCGCTGGGCCGCCGCGGCGAACGGGCTGGAGCTGCCCGGAGTCCGTCTCAGGGAGGCGTACTTCGCGCCGACCTTCTCCAAGTTCCAGGGGAAGACCGTCGGGGGCGTCCAGCTCCACGTGCACGACCGGGAGGCGTTCGACCCCGTGCGCACCGGGATCGGGCTGCTGGTGACCGCCAGGCGGGTCTGGGACGGTTTCGCCTGGCGGTCCGACAACTGGATCGACAAGCTGACCGGGTCGGCCCGGGTCCGCACGATGATCGACGCGGGCGCGGACACCGACGAGGTGGTGGCCGGCTGGCAGGAGGACCTGGCGGCGTTCCGCGCGACGCGCCGCCGGTACCTGCTCTACCGCTGACCGACCGGGTGCCGGCGGCCTACCGGTGCGAGGTGAACTCCACGACCTGCTGGTAGGTCGGCCGGTTCTGCCAGGAGACCGGCCCGTGCCCGATGCCGCCGAGGGCACGGTGGACGACCGCGTCGGCGCACCACTGGTCACCCGCCGCGCAGTGCTCGTCCCCGGGGTAGACCTGTGCGGCGGTCCGGCCGGCGGCCTCCTTCAGGGTGCTCAGGAGGATGTCCCGGCAGGCGGCCGGATCGCCGTCACCGCAGTACGCGCGCGCGAGCGGCCCGGCGACCGGCTCGCCGAGCACGGCCCGGACGTCCTTGTCGACATGGCCCCACCAGCCGTACTGGAAGGCGCTGCCCGCGTGTCCGCCGGTGGGGCCGTGGTCGGCGGACGGGGGTTCGTCGACGGGCAGGTTGCGGGTCAGGGCGGTGTACAGGTCGCCGCCGAGGCCGGGTTCGAACACGGCCCGCACCAGCAGCGGCCACCAGGCGTCCAGGACGCGGACGGCGTCGGCATGGGCGTACGTCCGCGAACCGGCCGTGGTCTCGGTGCGTTCACCGCCCGCCGACAGCCAGGCCCGCAGCCGGTCGACGGCCGCCGCGGCGGCGGGGTCGGTGACCGGGGCGGTGCCGATCACCTTCAGCAGCTTCGGCAGCACCGCCTCGGCCCGCAGGTCGGTCACGCCCGCGTCGGCCATCGCCTGCACGAGCGCGGCGCGGGTCACCCCGCCCGCGGCGACGAGTCCGCGCACCCGGTCGTCGAGCAGATCGCCGCGGTGGACGGAACCGCTGCCCCAGGAGCCGGCGGTGTAGTCGCGGGCCGGCTTGTTGTTCCAGGAGACGTAGTAGTCCTGGCCGACGGACCCGGGATGGGCCGAGGCCGGCGTGTACGCGGCGGTGTTCCCCGCCGGGTCCCAGTCCCGCCACTCATGCGCCGGTCGCGCCCACACCGGGAACTCGGCGTCGACGCCGGCCGCGCGGACCGGGTTGTCGCCGCTGTTGTAGTACGCGGTGTGCTCGGAGTCGGCGTAGAACCAGTTGAACGTGTAGTTGATGCGCTCCACCGCGCTGCGGAAGCCCTCGGGTCCGGTGACGTGGTCCGGGTCGTTGAGCATCTGGAAGCCGACGAGGGAGTCGGCCTCGTGCAGGAAGGACGAGCGCAGGGTGGTGTAGGCGACCTTCTTGCCGCCGACCGTCGCCCGGTACTCGACGGGGCCGTACGCGGTGCGCCAGACCCGCATGGTGTAGGAGCCCGCCGGGGTGCCGTCGGCGACGGTGGGCTTCCAGGCGTTGGTGCGCTCGACCTTCTCCATCGGCGTGCAGGTGCCCCGATGGAGATAGTGGTGGTCGTCCCGGCACAGTTCGACGGCGTAGGTGTCGATGACGTCCTGGCCCGAGGTGGTGGCGCTCCAGGCGTAGTCCCGGCCGCGGCCCAGTTCGACGTACATGCTCAGGCCCGCGAAGGAGGCGCCGCGGGCGCTGATGCCGGGGCCCTGGATCTCCTGGAGCATCAGCAGCTGGGGGGCGAAGTAGCCGGTCTGCGGGCCGAAGACGGCGATCGGGTGGCCGCCGGCGGTGTGTTCACCGCTGACGACGAGGGCGTTGGACATGCCGCGTCCGGCGGAGGTGACGGCGGCGGCCGACCGCTCGGAGGCGCGGGCGGCACCGGCCGCCGCCGCGCTGCCCGTGCGGTCGTGCACCAGCGGTTCGCGGACCACCGAGCCGGCGTCGGGCAGGGCCCGCCCCCGCGGGTCCTCGGGCCTGGGCAGGTACGGGAAGCTGCCCGTGTGCTGGGTGAGGACCGCTTCGGGGTCGTTGCGCTGGCGGAAGGACTCCCAGACCTCCGTGCCCTCGACGAGGCCGTACTTCTGCTGGGCGGCGAGCAGGGAGAGCGCGTTGTTCACCTCGCCGCCGCCTCCCGAGCCGAAGAGGGCGCCGATGACGGAGGCCAGCGCGATCAGGTCGGTGGGCTTGAAGTGCTCGATGGTCCCGGCGTTGGTGAGCGCGTCCTTGTGCCCGGTCAGCACGTACTCGCCGGGGAAGTAGCGGCCCCGGTCGGCGGCGTCGATGTAGGCGTTGATGCCGTCGACGTAGGCGTGCACGTCGGCCAGGGCCAGCTCGCCGCGTGCGCCGGCCCGGGCGACCGCGCTGTCGATCTGCGCCTGGAGTTCGGCCTCGGTGTACGGCGCGTTGCGCCAGAACTGCTGCTCCAGGCCCTGGTTGGCCGGGGCGCCGCCCGCGAACGGGGTCAGCTCGCCGCGCCCGACGTGGCGGAAGAGGTCCATCAGCCACAGCCGGTCCTGGGCGGCGGCGTACCCGGCCCCGAACTCGGTGCCGTAGCGGGTGGTGCCCGTGATGTGCGGCACACCGGTCTTCTTGTCGCGGACGATCGTCACGTCGGAGCGTCCGGCGGGCCGGAGGGTGGAGGCGACCTGGTCGGCGGGGACGCCGAACGAGGCGTCGTTGAAGAAGGTCTCGATCGTGTCGTCGGTGAGCGACCGGTGGCCCGTGGCGAGGGCGGCGTAGGGGCCGAGCTGGTCGCCGGCGTGCGGGGGCCTGGTGCCGAACGACTGGTGGAGCAGGATCTCGGCGAGGGTGGCGTTGCCGTTCTGGCCGGGCGGCAGGATGTCGTGGCACCGGCCGCCGCAGTGGTCGCCCGACGCCTCGGCGGCGGGGCGCGTCTCGTTGGCGGCTCGCGTCTCGGTGGTGGGGACGCCGGCCGCCGCCGGGGAGAGCGGCGACAGAAGTCCGGCAATGAGGGCGCATACGGATGCGGTCTTCAGGAACCCGTGGAATCCGCGGGGAGTTCTCAGTCCGACAAGGGCGGTGCGTGGGGTGCGCCGTGGCATGGCGGCTCCTCCCGACGAGGATGGGCCCGGACGTTACCGCCGGTATCCCCGCGATCGAAGATGAACATGCGTCACTTTTTGGAGTAGGCAGGGCAACCAGCGACCACACAGGACACGACGGTCGACCGGCGACACGTTTGGGACGGGTTATGGGGGCCATCGGAAACGGATGGAGCCGATCCGCCTGTCGGCACGTCTACTCGGCGACGTCCGTACGACGCCCGTACAGCGACGCCGAAGTGACCGGACTACAGGTGCAGGTGTGACGGAGGTGCAGGGCGATGGCCGGTTTCCGGAGTCTGGCGAGACAGGTGCGAGATCCACGGTGCGACCTGGCGCTACGGCGCTATTCGCTGCGCAAGTGCCTTGAGCGGTTCGCCCCTTACGGGCACAGGGCGACCTGGGACCATCTGTGCTCCCGCTGGGGGTTCGGCCCCGAGGACAGGTCTCCGGATCCAGCGCGGCTCGTGGCCGCACTGGAGGAACTGGAGGAGGCCCGCTCGGTGTGGCTGGCCTACGAGGTGGAGTTCGCCGAGCGGCGCAGGAAGGAGAAGCACGACGGGCTGCGCAGGCCGGGCAGTGTGGACGACTGGCACCGGCTGACCTGGGGCGGTTTCGGCGTGGCGTGGTGCGACGACCCGCGGCTTCATCCCCGTGAGCCGCTGGCCGAGGTACTGCGCCGGCTGATCGCCGCGCTGGAGCGGGAGCCCGGGTCGGCCTGCCCGGTGTGCACGGGTGAACGGCTGGTGTGGAGATACGGCCTGGACCACGAGCCCTCGGCGGGCCCGGTGTGCACGGACTGCGGCATCCTGGTGCCGCGCCCGGTGCTGACGCCGGAGGCCCTGTCGGCGACCCGCGTCGGCCGGCAGTTGCTGGTGTCGGCGTAGGCGCGCTGCCGTACCGCCGGGACTGCGGGTCGGCGGGGTCGGTGACCTCGCCACCACGCCCCGGCGGGACCGCCGAAGAGGGCGACCGCACCGCCGGAACGGCCGGACGGTGACCGCACCGCCGGAACGGCCGGACGGTGACCGCGCCGCCCGAGCGGCCGGACCGTGACCGCGCCCATCGTGCCGGGCCGGCGGGACGGGGGGCGGCACCGTCGGGACGGGGAGGGGGACGGCGAGCGTGCCGCCGTGTCCCGCGGCGTCGGGACGGCGCGTCGCCGGGGACGGCCGGGACGTCCGGGACGTCCGGGACGTCCGGGACGGCAGAAGGGTCGCCGGGGTCAGCCGGGACAGCAGACGGGTCGCCGAAGACGGCCGGGACGGCAGGAGGATGGCCTGCCGGATCCGGATTCAGGGGCGACGCAGGGCTGTTGTCAGTGGTGTGCGGCACCATCGAGACATGGTGCAGGTGTGTCTCAACGGGCCCCGGGGATCCGCCGACGGGGCGGTGGTGCCGCTCTCGCCCGAGGCGATGGCCGACGCGGCGGCCGGGGCGGTGGCGGCCGGCGCCACGGAGGTCCATGTCCATCCCAAGACGCCCTGCGGACGGGACACGTTGTCCCCCCGGGTGCTGGCGGCGACGCTGGAGGCGATCCGGGCCCGCGTGCGGGTGCCGGTCGGGGTGACCACGGGCGCGTGGGCGGAGCCGGACCCAGCGGCCCGGGTGGAGCGCGTCCGGAGCTGGACCGCCCTGCCGGACCACGCCTCGGTCAACTGGCACGAGCCGGGCGCCGAGGAGGTGGCCGCCGTGCTGCTCGACCGAGGGGTGGCGGTGGAGGCGGGCGTCTGGTCGGGGACGGACGGAGCGGCCCGGTTCGCCCGCTCACCGCTGGGACCGAAGGTGATGCGGGTGCTCGCGGAGGTCATGGACAGCGACGCGGCGACGGCTCCGGACACCGCGCGCGCCCTGCTGTCCGGCCTCGGCGGGGCACACGGCCGGCCCGTCCTGCTGCACGGCGAGGACGGCGGCGCCTGGCCGGTCCTGCGGCTGGCCGGCCGGCTCGGTCTGGCGACCCGCATCGGCCTGGAGGACACCCTGTTCCTGCCGGACGGCCGACGGGCGGGCTCCAACGCCGAGTTGGTCAGGGCCGGGCTGGCCGCATGGGCCTCGGCACGGGAGGACGGCGAGCGGAGCTGACCACTGGGGGACACGGCCACGGGACGGCGAGCGGACCGACCGCTCCCGGGGCCCGTCCACGGGACGGCGAGCGGAGCCGACCGCCCGGTGGGTGGGGGCGGCGGCCGGCCGCCCGGCCGGCCCCGGACGGCGGCGCCGCATCGGACCGGCAGCCGCCGGCCTCAGCAGGAGCCCCCCGCCTCCGCCTCGCGGGCGGCGCGCCGCGTACCCCCCGCCGACCGCGGCCGTTCGGCCATCAGACGCGACCCGGCGAGGCGTTCACCGAACGCGTCGTCCGGGTTGGACAGCACACATGTGTCCAGGGACAGGCACCCGCAGCCGATGCAGTCGGTGAGGTGGTCCCGCAGCCGGCTGAGCTGCTTGATGCGCTCGTCCAGCTCCGAGCGCCAGGCCTCGGAGAGGCGGGCCCAGTCGTCCCGGGTGGGGGTGCGCTCCTCGGGCAGCTCCGCGAGCGCGTCGCGGATCGTGGCGAGCGGGATGCCCACGCGCTGCGCGGCCCGGACGAAGGCGACCCGGCGCAGTGCGTCCCTGCTGAAGCGGCGTTGGTTCCCCGTGGTGCGGCGACTGCTGATCAGGCCCTTGGACTCGTAGAAGTGCAGGGCGGAGACGGAGGCACCGCTGCGCGCGGCGAGCTGGCCGACCGTGAGCTCGTGGATCTTCTCTGGAATCTGGGGCACTCCCGCAACCCTACCCACCCCCGCGCTGCCGTGGTCCGTTGACAGGAGGACCACGAGCGACCATGCTAAGCAGTCGCTTAGATTGAGGAGGCCGGGACATGGCAGAGCCGAGGATCTTCACCTCCGTCGACGACCTGAAGGCGGCGGCGGGCGAGCAGTTGGGCCACACCGACTGGCTGGAGGTCGACCAGAAGCGCATCGACCTGTTCGCGGACGCGACCGGCGACCACCAGTGGATCCACGTGGACCCGGAGAAGGCCGCCGGGGGCCCGTTCGGCACCACCATCGCGCACGGCTATCTGACCCTGTCGCTGCTCCCGCTCTTCGGACCCCAGCTGATCCAGGTCGACGGCGTGAAGATGGGCGTCAACTACGGCACCAACAAGGTGCGTTTCCCCGCCCCCGTCCCGGTCGGCTCGCGGCTGCGCGCCACCGCGACGATCTCCGGCGTCGAGGACGTCACGGGCGGCGTCCAGGTCACCCTCGCCTTCACCGTGGAGCGCGAGGGCGGCGACAAGCCGGTGTGCGTGGCGGAGTCCGTCTCACGCTACTACCTGTGAGCGGCCGGCCCTGAGCGGCCGGCTGGGCGACCGGCCCTGAGCGCCCCGGCCCCGACGGCTAGTCCTGAGCGCTGCCGCCGGGCCGCTTCGCCCCCACCATCCTCAGCACGAGGTCGGCGTAGAGCGCGCCGACCTCGTCGGGCGTCCGGGGTCCGGCCACGTTGAACCAGCGGGCGACGTCGATGCAGAGCGAGAGCACGGCGAGGGTCGTGCCCTTGAGGTCCAGCACCTCGAATTCGCCGCTCGCCACGCCGTCCTCGATGATCCCGCGCACCTCGGCGTCGCACTGGCGGCGCAGCGCGAGGATCTCGGCGCGGGCCTCGGCGCCCAGCGCGTCCAGTTCGTACTGCACCACCCGGGCGGTCGTCCGCCGCCCGGCGTGCCAGCGGACGAAGGAGCCGACGGCGTCGGCGAGCCGCTCGGTGGCGCTGCCCTCGCCGCGAGCCGCCGTGCGCAGGATGTCCAGCGCCTTGACGTGGCCGAGCCTGCTGATGCGGTGGAGCAGCTCTTCCTTGGTCTTGTAGTGGATGTAGAGCGCGGCCGGGCTCATCCCGGCACGGCCCGCGATGTCCCTGGTGGTCGTCGCGTGGTACCCGCGCTCGGCGAAGGCCTCCACGGCGGCCACCAGCAGCCGCCGGGCCGCGTCAGGCGTGACCTCGCCCCACGGCTCGACCTCGCCGCCCGCCGTCTCCTCCGCCGTACTCATCTCGCTCTCGCCCCTCTCGGTGACAGGAGGCTCCACCATACCGCCCGAGGTGAGCGGTCGCTTAGAGAGCTGGTGCGCGGGAGTGACCGGCGGCCCGGACGCCCTCGTTCCTCACAGTTTCTCGAAGGGGTCGTGCTCGGCGAGCAGCTTCTCCAGCCTCGCCTGGTCGACGCGGCTGACGATCTGCCCGGCCTCCTGGCGGTCGCGGATGACCTTGGCCAGGGTGAAGGCGGAGGTGACCAGGTAGAGGACGGCGACGGCCAGGAAGGCGCGCACCCAGGCGTCGGTCTGGAGGTTGAAGATGCCGACGGCCGTGGCGGCCAGGGCGACCACGAAGGAGGCGACGGCCTGTCCGTAGAAGGCGGCCGTGCTCTGCTGCTTGACCGGTGTGTCACTCATGCGGAAAAGGATCGGCGGACGTGGCCGCCGCCACATCCGCCGGAATACTCAGCCGTCGTACTCAAGGCCCTCAGAACGCCGAGACACCCGTCAGAACGCCGAGACACCCGTCAGCGCCCGGCCGATCACCAGCTTCTGGATCTGGCTGGTGCCCTCGTAGAGGGTCATCACCCGGGCGTCGCGCAGCAGCTTGCCCGCCGGGTACTCGTCGATGTAGCCGTACCCGCCGAAGACCTGAAGGGCGTTGTTCGCGGCGCGGACGGCGGCTTCCGAGGCGAAGAGCTTGGCCTTGGAGGACTCGACCGCGAAGGGCTGTCCGCGGTCGATCAGGTCGGCGACCCGCCAGGTCAGCAGCCGGGCCGCGTCGACGTCGAGGGCGATGTCGCTGATCAGCTCCTGCACCAGCTGGTGGTGGGCGATGGTCCTGCCGAACTGCTCGCGCTCGCCCGCGTAGCGCACGGCCACGTCCAGGGCGGCCTGGGCTATGCCGACGCAGCCCGCCGCGACCGACATCCGGCCTTTGGCGAGGGCCGACATCGCGACCGCGAAGCCCTTGCCCTCCGGCGCCATCATCGCGGACGCGGGCACCCGCACGTCCTCGAGCACCAGTTCGGCGGTGGCCTGCCCGCGCAGACCGAGCTTGCCGTGGACGGTGCGGCGGGTCAGGCCGGGGGTGTCGGTGGGGACGAGGAACGCGGAGACGCCCTTGTGGCCGGGGGCGTCGGTGGAGCGGGCGAAGAGCAGGACGACATCGGCCCAGGTGCCGTTGGTGATGAACATCTTGGTGCCGTTGAGGACGTAGTCGTCGCCGTCGCGGACCGCGCGGGTGGCGAGGTTCCCGGCGTCGGAGCCGGTGCCCGGCTCGGTCAGGCCGAAGCAGCCGACCAGCTCTCCGGAGGTGAGCCCGGGCAGCCACCGCCGCTTCTGCTCCTCGCTCCCCCAGGCGGCGATCGTCTTGGCGACCAGGCCGAGGGAGACGGAGACAATGCCGCGCACGGAGGAGTCACCGCGGCCCAGCTCCTCGGTGACCAGGCAGTACGCGAGGTGGTCGCCGCCCGAGCCGCCGTACTCCTCGTCGATCGTGAGCCCGAGGAACCCGACCTCGCCCAGCTTCTTCACGATCCCCCGGTCCACCTCCTCGGCCCGGTCCCAGGTGACGACGTGGGGGGCGATCTCGCGCTCCACGAAGTCCCGGGCGAGCCGCCGGACGGCGGTCTGCTCCTCGCTGAGCTCCAGGTTCATGCCGAGTCACCCCACAGAAGACGGATCTTGAAAGCCGTACATTTAAATTAGCACTGCTAGTTTCCGGTCGCAGCCCTACTATGTGCGCCATGGCCCGACCGCGCAAGCCCCTGCTGAGCACCGACCGGATCGTCGAGACGGCCCGCGCACTGGTGGACGCGGAGGGCCTCGCGGCCGTCTCCACGCGTCGGCTGGCGGCGGAGCTGGGAGTCAGCGGGCCCTCGCTCTACAACCACTTCCGGACCAAGGACGAGATCCTGGAGGCCGTCGCCGACTCGGTGAGCGCGCAGGTCGATCTGTCGATGTTCGAGGACGGCCGGGACTGGCGGACCGCCCTGCACGACTGGGCGGTCTCCTACCGGGCCGCCCTGCGCGACCACCCGAACGTCGTCCCGGTACTGGCCCGCGGCCCCGGCCGCCGCCCGGCCGCGCTGCGGCTGGCCGACGCGGTGTACGGGGCGATGGTCGACGCGGGCTGGCCGCCGGCCCAGGCCACCTCGATCGGCGCGCTGATGCGGTACTTCATCATGGGTTCGGCGCTCGGCTCCTTCGCCCGGGGCTTCGTGGACGACGCGAGCGCCTACGACCCGTCCGACTATCCGCACCTCGGCCAGGCCCACCTGCTGGCGGAGCATCAGGAGAAGATCGACGAGCGCGCCTTCGAGACAGGACTGACGGCGCTGCTGGACGGGTTGGCCCAGCAGTACGAGGAGCTGGAGGGCCGGACCTAGGGCCTGCGGCGGGTGTCGGCACCTTTCGGCGGGGGCCGAACCAAGCGTGCCGCATGCTGGAGGCATGGGAACCCGGAACGCGACGGCCGCCGGACTCGCGGGGCTGGCCGGGCTGATCGCCGACGAGACGCGGGCCGCGTGCCTGCTGGCGCTGCTCGACGGGCGGGCGTGGACCGCCGGTGAGCTGGCGCGCCACGCGGGGGTCGCCCCGTCCACGGTCAGCGAGCACCTCGGCAAGCTCGTCGCGGGCGGTCTGCTCGCCGAGGAGCGGCAGGGCAGGCACCGGTACGTGCGGCTGGCCGACGCGAGGGTGGCGCAGCTGGTGGAGGACCTGGCGGCGCAGGTCGCACCCGAGGCGGCGGCGCGTCGCCCGCGCACACTGCGGGCGTCGAGCGCCGGCTCGGCGATGGCCCGCGGACGCACCTGCTACGACCATCTCGCCGGGCGCCTCGGGATCGCGCTGACCGACGCGCTGACCCGGCGGGGCCTGCTGCGGCAGGACACGGGCTTCGCCCTGACGGACGCGGGGCTGGCCTGGTTCGACACCGCCGGCATCCGGCTGGATCGCACCGGGCGCCGCCCGCTGGCCCGCGCCTGCCTGGACTGGACCGAACGCCGCCCGCACCTGGCCGGCGTCGCGGGCGCCGCGCTGTGCCGGCACGCCCTGGACAGCGGCTGGTGCGTGCGCATCGGCTCCGAGCGGGCGGTGCGGGTGACGGCGGCGGGTGCGGCGGCGTTGTCGGAGCTGCTGGGCATCGAGGCGCCGTCGCTGCGCTGAGCACCCGGACGGCCGCCGGACCTGGTGCCGGACGGCCGTCCGGGCGGGGCTCACGGGCGCTGGGAACGCGCCCTGGTGGCCAGGACCTTGATGGACGCCAGCGCGATCACCGACAGGGCGATGATGTAGCCCGAGACGGCCATCGAGGTGCCGGTCGCCTCCAGCAGCAGCACCATGACGAAGGGCGCGAGCCCGCCGCCCCCGACGGCCGCGATCTGGTAGCCCAGGGAGGCGCCGGTGTAGCGCATCTCCGGGGTGAACAGTTCGGCGAACAGAGCGGCCTGCGGGCCGTACATGATGCTCAGGAAGCAGCTGGCGACGAAGGTGCCGACCGCCAGCCACAGCAGCGAGCCCGTGTCGATGAGCAGGAACAGCGGGACGGCCCACACCGCGATGCCGACCGCGCCGAAGGTGTAGATGCGGATGCGGCCGAACCTGTCGGACAGGGCCGCGGCGGCCGGGATGAGCACGAGCTGGGTGAGGCTGACGCCGAGCGAGACGGCGAGCACCGCGCCGTGATCCATGTCCAGTTCACGGGTGGTGTAGTCGAGGACGCCGGTGATGAGGATGTAGAACGTCGCGGTGTTCACGGCGAAGGAGCCGCCGGCCAGCAGGACCGTGCCGAGGTGGCCGCGCAGGATCGTGCGCAGCGGGGAGGACTGCTCGCCGCGCTCCTTCTCGGCGAGCGCCCGCTCGGCCGCGCGGAACTCGGGGGTCTCCTCGACGCGGGTGTGGATGTACCAGGCCAGGCCCAGGACGAGCAGGCCGATCACGAAGGGCACCCGCCAGCCCCAGGACTCGAACGCCGGCTCGGAGGTGAGGGCGCCGGCCAGCAGGAAGACGGTGTTGGCGGTGACCACGCCGATGGGGACGCCGAGCTGGACGACGCTGCCGTAGATGCCGCGCTTGCCCTCGGGGGCGTATTCGGTGGCCAGCAGCATGGCACCGCCCCACTGGGCGCCGACCGCGACGCCCTGGGCGATGCGCAGCAGCACGAGCAGGATCGGCGCGGCGACGCCGATCGTCTCGTACGTCGGGAGCAGACCGATTCCGAGGGTGGCCACGCCCATCAGGGTGAGCGCGAGGACCAGCATCGGCTTGCGGCCCTTCTTGTCGCCGAGCTGCCCGGCGACGATGCCGCCGAGCGGGCGGGCCAGGAAGCCGACGGCGAACGTGGCGAAGGCGGCCAGGACCCCGGCGGTGGGGCTGCCGGCCGGGAAGTACAGGTCGCCGAGGACGAGGGCCGCGGCGATGCCGAAGACGAAGTAGTCGTACCACTCCACGGCCGAGGCGAGCGCGGCGGCGGTGGCGACCCGACGACGGTGCGGGTCGGCCGGGGCGGGGGCGGGGCGGGGGTGTGCGGAGGGGGGCTGAGCGGAAGGGGTGGCACCCATGCGTGCACGCTCCGGGGGTTGCGAGGGGGGACGTGGGGGGCGTTCCCGGGAACGTACTGACCGGACGGTATGCGGTCAACGGTCGTGCAGGAATTCGTCGGCAGCCGTGAGGGCGTGGCGGGGACCGGCGCCCGGCGGAGCGCGGCGAGGACCGGCGCCCGTGCGGGCATGACGGGGCGCCGGGGCGGCGTTCCCGCCCCGGCGCTCCCGCCGTGGTCGTCTAGAAGACCACCAGCGCCCGGCCGCCCTTGCCGGCGAGCATGTTCTCGAAGGCCGCCGGGATGCCGTCCAGCGCGATGCGCTCGGTCACCAGGGCACCGAGGTCCAGACGGCCCGCGCGGACGTGCTCGGCCAGCACCGGCAGATCGCGGGCCGGGTCGCAGTTGCCGTAGACGCAGCCGGCCAGGGTGCGGCCCCAGTGGAAGATCTCCAGGGCGTTGAAGGTGACCTGCTGGTCCTTGCCGCCGATGCCGACGACGGTGGTGCGTCCGCCGCGCCGGGTGGACTCCCAGGCCGTGCGGATGGTGACCGCCCGGCCGACGCACTCGACGGCCGCGTCGACGCCCTGCCTGCCGGTGAGGGCGCGGATCTCGCGGGCGGTGGTGTCGGAGGCGAGGAGGTAGTCGGTGGCGCCGGCGGCGCGCGCCAGTTCCTCCTTCTCGGGGGACACGTCCACGGCGACGATCTTGGAGGCGCCCGCGATCCGGGCGGCCTGGATCGTCGCCAGGCCCACTCCCCCGGCGCCGAAGACCGCGACCGTCTCGCCCTCCCGGACCTTCGCCGAGTGGTGGACGGCGCCGTAGCCGGTGAGGACGGCGCAGCCGAGCAGGGCGGCGTCGGTGAGCGGGATGCCGTCCGGGGCGGGCAGCACGCAGGACGCCTTCACCACCGTCTCCTCGGCGAACGCGGCGACGTTCAGGCCGGGGTGCAGGTCGGTGCCGTCGTCGGCGCGGCGGGCGTGGACGTCGGCGGTGCCGGCCAGGGCGTTCGCGCACAGCCACACCTCGTCGAGCGAGCAGGCGTGGCAGGCGCCGCAGGACGGCGCCCAGTTGAGGACGACGGCGTCGCCGGGGGCGACGTGCGTGACGCCCTCCCCGACCGCCAGGACGGTGCCGGCGCCCTCGTGGCCGAGGACGGCGGGGACGGGCACCCGCATGGTGCCGTTGGACAGGGACAGGTCGGAGTGGCAGACCCCGGCGGCGGCGAGCCTGACCCGCACCTGGCCGGGGCCGGGCTCGGGCAGCTCGACGCCGGTGATCTCAAGCGGGGCGCCGATGGCGGGGACGACGGCGGCACGGACAGCCATGAGGGAAGCAACTCTCCTAGAACTGGAGGGACTTGGTCTGGAGGTACTCGGCGAGGCCGTGGGTGCCCAGTTCACGGCCCACGCCCGACTGCTTGTAACCGCCGAACGGGGCCAGCGGGTTGAACCGCCCGCCGTTGATGTCGACCTGGCCGGTGTCCATGCGCCGGGCGAAGGCGACGGCCTCCGCCTCGTCGCCGGCCCAGACGGCGCCCGCGAGGCCGTAGACCGTGCCGTTGGCGATGCGCAGGGCGTCGTCCTCGTCGTCGTAGGGCAGGATCGCCAGGACCGGGCCGAAGATCTCCTCCTGCGCGATCGTCATCTCGGGGGTGACGTCGGCGAAGACGGTGGGGCTGACCCAGTAGCCCCGTTCGCGCGGGGCGTCGGGGCCGCCCGCGACGAGCCGGGCGCCCTCGGCGACGCCCTTCTCGATGTAGCCGCGCACCCGCTCCTGCTGCCGGGCGTTGACGAGCGGGCCGATGCGCTCGGCGTACTTGGCGGCGGCGGCCGCGGCCAGCTCCACGGCCTCGGCGTACCGGTCGCGGTGGACCAGCATGCGGGTCCAGGCGCTGCACGTCTGGCCGGAGTTGGACATGACGTTGGCGACGCCGACGTTGACCGCCTTGGCGAGGTCGGCGCTCGGCAGGATCACGTTGGCGGACTTGCCGCCCAGCTCCAGGGCGACCTTCTTGATCGCGGCACCGGCGGTCGCGCCGATCCTGCGGCCGACGGCGGTGGAGCCGGTGAAGGAGACCAGGTCGACGCCGGGGTGCTCGACGAGGGCCTGGCCGGCGACCGCGCCGAGGCCGGTGACCAGGTTGAACACGCCGGCCGGCACGCCCGCCTCGTGCACCGCCTCCGCGAACAGCTGGGCGGTGAGCGGGGTGTCCTCGGCGGGCTTGAGCACGATCGTGCAGCCGGCCGCGAGGGCCGGGGCCACCTTGGCGACGATCTGGTGGAGCGGGTAGTTCCACGGCGTGATGGCGCCGACCACGCCGATCGGCTCCTGGTACACGACCGAGTTGCCGACCTTCTCCTCGAAGGCGTACGTCCCCGCCAGCTCGGCGTACGAGCCCGCGACGGCGATCGGCGCACCGGCGTGCACGGCCTGCGAGAACGTCAGCGGGGAGCCCAGCTCCGCGGTGACGGTCTCGGCGATCTCGTCCTTGCGGGCCACCAGGACGTCCCGGAGCGCGGCCAGGCGCGCGGCCCGCTCGGCGGGCGGGGTGGCGGCCCAGCCCGGCAGGGCGGTACGGGCGGCCCGTACGGCGGTGTCGACGTCCAGGGCGGTACCGGCGGGGACCCGGCCGATCACCTGCTCGTCGGCCGGGTTCACGACCTCGATCGTGTCCCGGCCGTCGGCGGGGCGCCAGGCGCCGTCGATGTACATGCCGTCGTGTGCCTTCATCGCGTTCCTTCCGGCGGGCCTCGTCGTCCGAAACCCCAAACTAGCGCCGTTAGTTTTCCGGCACCAGAGGCCTCCGGAATGGCACGGGTCACCGTGCCGCCGGCTCACTCTTCCAGATCGGGCAGCCGCTCCGGGGCGGGGCAGATGCGCTCGCCGTGCTGGTCGAAGACGAACAGGTGGGCGAGGTCGACCAGGAGGGGGACCTGCATGCCGTGGCGGAGGTCGATGTCGGGCGTGGTGCGGACGATCAGGTCGCCGGGGAGGCGGCCCTCGGCGGGCGCGGGGTCGGTCCCGGGCGGGTCGTCCAGGGCGACGACGGGCCCGGCGCGCAGGGCCCCGGCACGCTCCCGCAGCCGGTCCAGGACGGTTCCGTCGCGGGTCTCGCGGCGGCGCCGCCGGGGCGTGCGGGCGGGCCGCGGGGCCTCCAGTTCCGGGACGACGGCGGGGCGGGAGCCGGTGTCGAAGTGGACCAGCGCCTCGTGGCCCTGGAACTCGACGTGCTCCACCAGGCCGGTGATGTGCACCTCCCCGGGCCGGGCGTCGGCGGGCCGGCCGATCCGGACCGCCTCCGAGCGCAGCCCGACGATGACCTCGCGGCCCTGCTGCACACGGAGCAACTGGTGGTCCAGCGACAGCGGTTCGGGCAGCCGCAGGTACTGCTTGCCCAGGCTGATGGTCATGGCCCCGTCGAGCGGGGCGCGGACCAGGCCGCGCAGCAGGTTGATGCGCGGGGTGCCGATGAAGGCGGCGACGAAGACGTTGGCGGGCAGGGCGTAGACCTGGCGGGGGCTGCCGATCTGCTGGAGCACCCCGCCACGCAGGACGGCGACCCGGTCGCCGAGCGACATGGCCTCCGCCTGGTCGTGGGTGACGTACAGGGTGGTGACGCCCAGTTCCCGGGTCAGCTTGGCGATCTCGGCGCGCAAATGGCTGCGGAGTTTGGCGTCGAGGTTGGACAGCGGCTCGTCCATCAGGAACGCGGTGGGGTGCCGGGCGATCGCCCGGCCCATGGCGACGCGCTGGCGTTCGCCGCCGGAGAGCTGGGCGGGGAAGCGGTCCAGGAGGTCCTCGATGCCCAGCATGCGGGCGGTGGCGTCCACGCGGGGGCGGGGATCGGACTGGGGGTCCTCGACCCGCAGCGGGAAGCCGATGTTGCCGCGGCTGGTCATGTTCGGGTAGAGCGCGAAGTTCTGGAAGACCATCGCCATGCGCCGCTCCGCGGGCAGCAGGTGGTTGGCGTACTCGCCGTCGAGGAGCAGCTCGCCCTCGGTGATCTCCTCCAGACCGGCGATCATCCGCAGGACGGTGGACTTTCCGCAGCCGCTGGGGCCGAGCAGGACGAGGAACTCGCCGGGCGCGATGTCCAGCGAGAGCCGGTCCACCACGCGGACGCCTCGCGTGTAGGTCTTGCTCACGTCGTGCAGGGAGATGGCGCGTGCGGGTGTCATGAGGGGTGCCCCCCGGGGCCAACTTGAGCGCTGATGGTCCGTGCCTCGGACGCCTTGTGCGGGTCGAACGGGGCCTGTGGGTCACGGAAGTTAACGGAACGTGCGCGGCCGGGGGAAGACACGTGACCGTATCGGGCGCCGGTGTCCGACTGGTGAGAAAGCGGACGGCCCCCTTCCGCGGGGGGCGCGCCCGGTCGTGCCGGTGCGGGCCGGGGGCCGGTGCGGGCCGGGGGCCGGTGCGGGCCGGTTCAGCGGGGGGGCTGGTGCGGACCGGCTGAGCGGGGGGAGCTGGTGCCGGGCCGGCTCAGCGTGGGGTGCGGCGCGGGAGGCGGGGGCGAGAGCGCCTGTCCGAGGGCGCCGGGTCCGGGCCCGGTGCCTGTCCCGGTGCCGGACCCGGTGCCGGTCCCGGCGGGGTGCGCAGCGCGACGCCCGAGGAGAGCAGGAGCAGGGCGCCGAGGAGGACGAACGGCGCGGCCACCCCCGCGACCCCGGCGACCAGGCCCGCGCCGGCCGGGGCGGCGACCTGGCCGAGCCGGTTGCCGGTCAGCCGCAGGGCGAGGGCGGTGGAGCGGGCCTCGGCCGGTGCCGCCTGGACGACGGTGGTCATGGACAGCGGCTGGCCGACCCCGAGGCAGAAGCCCAGCACGGCCAGCATCAGCGCGAGCGCCCACACCGGCACCGGCAGCGCGATGCCGGCGCACAGCAGGGCCGCCAGCAGACAGGTGACCGTCAGGAGCAGGGTGCGGCCGACCAGCCGCAGCAGCGGCGTCAGCACGAGCCGGCAGGCGATGGTGGCCGCCGCGCGCAGACTGAGCAGCACGCCGACCACCGACGGCGCGATGCCCCGGTGCTCGCCGACCACCGGCAGATAGGCGGTGAGGACGTCGGTCGCGGACAGCACCGACAGACTGATCAGGATGCCGGCGGGCACGCCACGGGACCGCAGGATGCGGTGCACCGGCACCCGCTGACCGCGCTTCGTCCGGGACGTGGGGGCCGTGGGGTGCTCTATCCGCCACAGGGAGGTGAACGCCATCGCCGCACCGGCGCCCGCGACCAGCAGGGCGAGCGCGCTGCCGGCCGCCATGGCCCGGCCGCCGATCAGCGAGCCCGCCGCGACGGGCCCCACGAGCTGGCCGAGCGAGGCGCCGATCGTGAAGTGCCCGAAGTTGCGGTCCTGGTCCCGCGGCGCCGACTGCCGGGCGACCAGCGACTGCGCGCCGATCACGAAGCACAGGTGGCCGAGCCCCATCACCCCGCTCCACAGGGCCATCGCCCACAGCGACCCGGCGACCCCGCTGAGCGCGCAGCCGCCGGCGATCAGCACCACGCCGGCCGGCAGCAACGGCGCGCACCGGCCGTGGTCGGTGCGCCGGCCGAGGGGGACGGCCGCGAACAGCGGCAGCAGCGCGTACACGCCCGCGATGACGCCGACCGCTCGCTCGTCCGCGCCCAGCGCGAGGGCCCGGTAGGAGACGGCGGGCCGGGCCATCGACACCGCCCCCTGCGCGAAGCTGAAGGCGATGACGAGGCGGAGCAGCCAGCCGCGGTTCCCACCGGGCCCCATGGTCGTGTCCTCCGGGATGTGTCTCTTCGTCGCTGTGTCAGCGTGTCGGTGTGTCTGTGTCCGTATCCGTGTGGCGGTGTCCGTGCGGTCAGATGATGCCGAACAGGATGCCCGCCGCCAGGACCACCAAGCAGGTGAGGGCCGCCCACTTCACCACGAACCGCGTGTGGTCGCCGAACTCGACCTTGGCCATGCCGACCAGGACGTACACGGCCGGGACGAGCGGGCTCGACATGTGCAGCGGCTGTCCGACGATGGAGGCGCGGGCGATCTCCAGCGACGACACCCCGTGCGCCTGCCCGGCCTCGGCGAGGACCGGCAGGATGCCGAAGTAGAAGCCGTCGTTGGACATGAAGTAGGTGAGCGGCAGGCTGAGCAGGCCGGTGACCAGGCCCATGTGCGGGCCCATGCCCTCGGGGATGACGTCCACCATCCAGCGTGCCATGTGGTCGACCATGCCGGTGCCGTTCAGCACGCCGGTGAAGACGGCCGCGGCGAAGACCATGCCGGAGACGTTCAGGACGTTGTCGGCGTGGGCGGCGATACGGGCCTTCTGGTCGGCCATGCGCGGGAAGTTGACGGTGAGCGCCACCGCGGCGCCGAGCAGGAACAGCACCGGGATCGGCAGCCACTGCATGATCATGGCGGTGAGCAGGACCACCGTGAGCAGCGCGTTGAACCAGTACAGCCGGGGGCGCAGGGTGGGCCGGTCGGGGTCGAGGGCCGCGAACCGCTCGTCGTCCTCGTCGGCCGCCGCGCCGTCGCCCGCGCTGGTCGCGCCGGACCCGGTACCGCCCTTGCCGCCGCCCGTGCCGGTACGGCCCTTGCCGTTGCCGCTGCCCGCACCGGTACCGCCCTCGCCGCCGCCCGTGGCGCCAGGGCCGGCCGGGCCGTTCCCGGCGCCGACCAGGACGGTCTCCTTCTCCTCCACGAGCACCTCGTCCAGCGTCAGGGTGCCCAGCCGCCTGCGCTCGCGCAGCCCGAGGACGTAGGCGAGACCGATGACGAAGAGCAGGCCGACGGCGAGCGCCGGGATCATCGGGACGAAGATGTCGGCGGCGTCGACCTTCAGCGCGGTGGCCGCCCGGGCGGTGGGGCCGCCCCAGGGCAGGGTGTTCATGACGCCGTTCGCCATGGCGGCGATGCCGGTCATCACGACCAGGCTCATCTTCAGCCGCTTGTACAGCGGGTACATCGCCGACACGGTGATCATGAAGGTGGTCGAGCCGTCGCCGTCCAGGGAGACGATCGCGGCGAGCAGGGCCGTACCGACGACGATGCGCATCGGGTCGGCCTGGCAGAACCTGAGGATGGCGCGGACGATCGGGTCGAACAGCCCGACGTCGATCATCACCCCGAAGTAGACGATCGCGAACATGAGCATCGCCGCGGTGGGGGCGAGGTCGGTCACGCCGTCGATGACGTAGTCGCCGAGCTGGGCGCCCTGGCCGACGAACACGCAGAACAGCGCGGGGATCAGCACGAGTGCCGCGATCGGCGACATCTTCTTCAGCATGATCAGGACCAGGAAGGTCGCGATCATGGCGAAGCCGAGGATGGTCAGCATGAGTGGATACCTAACGTTCGCCCTTGAACATCCCACCGGGCAGGCGGTGCGACGACGTTAGGTGGCCCAACAAGGCGTTAACAAGACGTCTACGAGCGAGCAATAAGCGCGAAACTCCAGGTCACGGCCCTGCTCAGGGCACGGGGGTCAGCTCGACGGGCACGCCGTTGAGGACCGCGTTGCCGGACAGCGGGTCGAGCAGGCTGCCGTCGAGGAGCTGGTTGACGTTGACGCCGGGATGGGTCGCGGCGTGGGTCAGCCGGGTGCCGGGACGGTCGTGGCCCCAGCCGTGCGGGAGGCTCACCACGCCCGGCCGGACGCCGTCGGTGACCTCGGCCGGGGCGATGACCTCTCCCCCGGCGCTCCTGACGCGGACGCCCACCCCGTTGCGTACGCCCAGCCGGGCGGCGTCGTCGGGGTGGATGTGCAGGGTGCAGCGGTTGGTGCCGCCGGTCAGGGCGGGGATGTTGTGCATCCAGCTGTTGTTGGAGCGCAGATGGCGGCGGCCGACCAGGACGATCCCGTCGGAGCGGTCCGCGAGCGCCTGCCGCAGGCGGGGCAGGTCGCCGGCGATGGCCGCCGGCAGCAGCTCCACCTTGCCGCTGCGGGTCTTCAGCGGCTGCGGCAGCCGAGGGCGCAGCGGGCCGAGGTCGATGCCGTGCGGGCGGGCCAGCAGCTTCTCCAGGGTCAGCCCGTCCGGACGTACGCCGAAGCCGTCGCCGTAGGGGCCGAGGCGGAGCATCATGTCCAGCCTCCGCTCGGGGCCGTCGTCGCCGGTGAGCTGTGCGGCCAGCTCACCGGGGTCGCGTCCGTGCACGGGCGAGTGCGGCTCGCGCACCGCCTTGCCGAGGGTCTGCTCGACGACCATGGCGTCGACGGCGGCGGGGTCCGTGCCGTGCATGCCGCCGGCGGCCAGGACCAGCCGGGCGAGGATCTCCGTCTCGGCCATCCGGCCGGGCTCCAGGGGCACGGCCGGGCGGGTGTAGCGGACCTGGTTGCGGACGGCGAGGGTGTTGAAGGCGAAGTCGTGGTGCGGGCTCTGGGCGGGCGGGGGCGGCGGCAGGACGACGTGGGCGTGGCGCGAGGTCTCGTTGAGGTAGGGGTCGACGCTGACCATGAAGTCGAGTGAGTCCAGGGCCTTGTCGAGGCGGTCGCCGTCGGGGGCGGACAGGACGGGGTTGGCGGCGATCGCGACGAGCGCGCGGACCGGCTCGCCCTCCTCGGTGGCGGTGTCGATCTCCTCGGCCAGCGCGGACAGCGGCAGTTCGCCCTTGGCCTCCGGGTGGCCGCTCACCCGGGAGCGCCAGCGGCCGAGCGCGAAGCCGCGGCCGGGGCCGGCCGGGCGCGGGGTCCGGTCGGTGGCGGCCTGCGGGAAGAGGGCGCCGCCGGGCCGGTCGAGGTTGCCGGTGAGGATGTTCAGGACGTCCACCAGCCAGCTGGCGAGGGTGCCGTGCGGCACGGTGCAGCTGCCGATGCGGCCGTAGACGGCGGCGGTGGGGGCGGCGGCCAGCTCGCGGGCGAGCAGGCGGGGCACCTCGGCGTCCACGTCACAGGCCGGGGCCACCGCCTCGGGCGTGAAGTCCGCCAGCGCTTCGCGGAGTTCGCCGAGGCCGTCGAGGTGCGGGGCGAGGCCGCCCACGTCGGCCAGGTCCTCCTCGAACAGCACGTGGGCGGTCGCGGCGAGCAGCAGGGCGTCGGTGCCGGGGCGGATCGCGATGTGCCGGTCGGCGAGCTTGGCGGTGCGGGTGCGCCGCGGGTCGATGACGGTGAGGGTGCCGCCGCGGGCCTTCAGTGCCCGGAGCCGGCCCGGGAAGTCGGGGGCGGTGCACAGGCTGCCGTTGGACTCCAGGGGGTTGGCGCCGATCAGCAGCAGGTGGTCGGTGCGGTCGAGGTCGGGCACGGGGATGGCGTTGGCGTCGCCGTACAGCAGTCCGCTGGAGACGTGCTTGGGCATCTGGTCGACCGTGGAGGCGGTGAACAGGCTGCGGGTGCCGAGCGTGCCGAGCAGGAGCGGCGGGTAGAGGGCGCCGGCCATGGTGTGCACGTTGGGGTTGCCGAGGACGATGCCGACGGCGTGCGGTCCGTGGCGTTCGACCACCGGCCGGATTCCGGCGGCGACCGCGTCGAAGGCCTCCTCCCAGGTGGCCTCGCACAGCTCGCCGTCCCGGCGGACCAGGGGGGTGCGCAGCCGGTCGGGGTCGGCGTCGACGGCCCCGAAGGAGGCGCCCTTGGGGCAGATGAAGCCACGGCTGAACACGTCGTCGCGGTCGCCGCGGGCGGCGGTGACGCGGGTGCCGTCGATGGTGAGGGTCAGGCCACAGGTGGCCTCGCACAGGGGGCAGATGCGCAGGGCGGTGCGGGACACGGGTCCTCCCGGTGGGCGGCGCGGTGGCGCACGAACGTGGCGTCGAGCATACCGACCGGTAGGCATGTCGGGGAGTCCCTTGGCGGGACGGGGCCGGAATCCCTCGGAGAACGGGCGCCCCGCACCGGCCTCCCCCGGCCCTCGCCCCCGCCGTCAGTCCAGTACGCGCCCCAGGTAGGCACGCAGCAGCTCCCTCGCCTCCTCGATGATCCGCGGGTCCCCGTCGGGGGCGACCCGGAAGGCGAGCTGAACGAGGGCGTCGGCGGTCTCCACCGCGACCAGGAAGGTGCGCCGCAGGTCGTCGTCGGGACTGCGGCCGAGGTGGCCGGAGATCAGGTCGGTGAGGCGGTCGGCCACGCGGTGGTTGGGTACGGCGGGGCGGCACCCCACCGGGATCTGGTTGCCGAAGTCGATCAGCGCGAAGCCGGGCGCGGTGCGCTTCATCACCAGGTACTCGTCGAGGACCGCGTCCAGCGCCGCCCGCCAGCCCCCGCCGGCCGCCTTCAGGCGCTCGGTCACGCGCTCGGCGTAGCGCTCCAGGTTGCGCTGGGCCAGGGCGTCGGCCATCTGCCGCTTGTTGCCGAAGAAGCGGTACACCGAGCCGATCGGGACACCGGCGCGCTGGGCGACGGCACGGGTGCTCAGGGCGTCGTAGCCGACCTCGTCGAGGAGGGCGGCGCAGGCGTCCAGGATCCTGGTCAGGCGTTCGGCGCTGCGCCGCTGCACGGGGGCACGGCGGAGCGGGGTCGCGTGGGGCACGGTCCTCATGATGCCTTCCCGCCACGGTCCGGTGAACTGTGCCCTCGGGTACGGACCGGAACCCCCTCGGCACTCAGCACGCCCCCGCCACCCCCGTCCGCACCGCCTTCACACGCACCGCACCCCCCGTCACCGGTCACCCCCGCCCGCACCACGCCCCGCGCCGCCTCCGCTCTCACCGCTCCCCCGTCGCCCGGTCGGCGCCGGCCCCGGTGGGCCCCGACTCCGTGATGTCCGCCGAGTTCTCGACGGGCTCGCCGTCCACCGCCCAGACCGTGCCGTCGTCGGCGTACAGCCGCACGGTGAGCTGGTGCGTGCCGCGCGTGACGAGCCCGGCGCCGAGGCGGTACCCGGGGCCGTGCAGGCGGGTGACGAGGTCGCCGTCGAGGAAGAGGTGCGCGACACCGCGGCCGGCCACCGCCTCCCCTTCCGTACCCGGCGGCGAGAACCGGAAGTTGCGCACGGTGAGCCGTACGTCCCACCCGGCGTCGCCCTCCGGCTGCACCTCGATGCCGACCTCGGGCGCCTCCGCGCCGTCCACCTCCCGCAGCCGCCGCCCCTCGGGGTCCGTGTCGTCCAGCAGCCGGCCCACCGACGACCCGGACGGCGCGGACGCCCCGGGCGACGAGGCCCCGGCGTCCGGCCCGCCCCCGCCACCGGTGCCGCAGCCCGCGGTGCCGGCCAGCAGCAGGACGCACAGCGCGAGCGCGGCGCGAGATCTCCGCGTCCACGACATGGCGGCGAGAGTAGAACAAGGGTCCGACGACCCGAATCCCCCCTGAGTCGGGTTCCGGTCATCCTCACGGCCCCTCTTGCGCGACGGCAACCGCAATCCTACGGTGATGCATAGGAATCGATCGGATCGTGATGCGGGCGGCAAGGGAGCGAACATGAGCGACGCGCGGAAGACCGCGGAGGGGCTGTCCTACCTCTCCGGGTTCGGCAACGAGCACAGCTCGGAGGCCGTGCCGGGCGCACTCCCCGAGGGCCGGAACTCCCCCCAGCGGGCACCGCTCGGGCTGTACGCCGAGCAGTTGAGCGGCACGGCGTTCACCGAGCCGCGGGCGCACAACCGCCGCTCGTGGCTGTACCGCATCCGCCCGTCGGCCGCCCACCCGGCGTTCACCCGCGCGGACAACGGCGCGGTACGCACCGCCCCCTTCACCGAGACCGTGCCGGACCCCAACCGGCTGCGCTGGGACCCCCTGCCCGAGCCCCCGGCCGGCACGGACTTCCTGGCCGGCCTGTGGACCCTAGGCGGCAACGGCGACGTGGCCCAGCGCACCGGCATGGCGGTGCACCTCTACCACGCCGACGCCGACATGGACCGCGTCTTCAGCGACGCCGACGGCGAGCTGCTCATCGTCCCCGAGCGCGGCGGTCTGCTCCTGCACACGGAGTTCGGGCTGCTGCACGCCGAGCCGGGCCACGTCGCCCTGATCCCGCGCGGGGTGCGCTTCCGGGTGCGGCTGCTGGACGCGTCCGCCCGCGGCTACGTCTGCGAGAACTACGGCGCCCCGTTCCGCCTCCCCGACCTCGGCCCGATCGGCGCCAACGGCCTCGCCAACCCCCGCGACTTCCTCGCCCCGGTGGCGGCGTACGAGGACGTGGAGGGCCCGGTGGAGGTGGTGAACAAGTACTGCGGCAACCTGTGGACCGCCACCTACGACCACTCCCCGCTCGACGTCGTCGCCTGGCACGGCAACCACGTGCCGTACGTCTACGACCTGCGCCGCTTCAACGTCATCGGGTCGATCTCCTACGACCACCCGGACCCGTCGATCTTCACGGTGCTCACCTCGCCGTCCGACACCCCGGGCCTCGCGGGCGTCGACTTCGTGGTGTTCGCGCCGCGCTGGCTGGTGGGCGAGGACACCTTCCGGCCGCCGTACTTCCACCGGAACGTGATGAGCGAGTACATGGGCCTGATCGAGGGCGCCTACGACGCGAAGACCGCCGGGGAGGGCGGCTTCGTGCCGGGCGGCGGCTCGCTGCACAACATGATGTCGGCGCACGGCCCGGACCGGGAGACGTTCGACCGGGCGAGCGCCGCCGAGCTGAGGCCCCAGAAGATCGACGACGGGCTGGCGTTCATGTTCGAGACCCGCTGGCCGGTGACCCTCACGGCCCGGGCGGCCGGCGCAGGACACCTGCAACAGCGCTACGACGACGTGTGGCAGGGCCTCGAGCGCCACTTCCGCCCGTTGCGTTGAGCACCGCCGCCCGGTACGGATAGCCCGTGACCTCCTTCGCCCCGGACTCCATCGTCCTGAACCGCAAGCTGCCGCTCTGGTACCAGGTCTCGCAGTCCCTGCGCGCCTCCATACTCGGCCGCTCGCCCCAGGACCCGCTGCGCCTGCCCACCGAGGAGCAGCTGGCCGGGCACTACGGCGTCAGCGTGCTGACGATGCGGCAGGCGCTGAAGGAACTGGAGGACGAAGGGCTGATCACCCGCCACCGCCGGCGCGGCACGTTCATCGAGCCGCACGCCCGGCGGGGCACCCCGGTGCGGCTGCTCGGCTCGGTGGACGCGATCGTGGCCCAGCAGTCCGGCATGACGACCGAGCTGCTGGCGCAGGGCAGCGAGCCGGTGCCGTCCGAACTCGCCGAGTACTTCCCGGCGGGCGGCGAGGTCGCGACGTACCACCGGCTGCGCAGCGACGAGAAGACCGGCGAGCCCACCAACCACGCCCGTAACTACGTCCGTCCGGAGCTGGCCGCCCGCATCGACCCCGAGGACCTGGTCCGCTGGCCGATGACGAAGGTGCTGCGCGACGTGGTGGGCGTGGCCATCAGCCGCATCACCGACACGGTCGAGGCCCGGCTCGCCGACCCCGACACGGCGCGGCTGCTCGAGGTGCCGCTGCTCAGCCCGATCCTGCACTACACCGGCGTCACCTACGACACCGACGGACGGGTGCTGGACGTGGCCGTCATCCACTACCGGGGGGACCGCTTCTCCTTCACGGTCACGCTGGACGCCCACTGACCGCGGTGGCACCGCGTCGTACGATGCCCGGCGTGACGCACGACGACGCTCCGCCGCTGGCGGACCTCATGCCGTGGTCCGTCGCACCGCCGCGCCTCGGCCGCGGCTGGCCGGCGGGCCCCGACCCGGCGTCCCTCAAGGCCCGTTGGGAGGCGCTGGTCAAGGCGGAGGGCCCGGACCGCGCGGCCCTGTTCCAGCCCACGCGGGCACGCACCCTGCACACGGCGGTCGGGCAGTTGCCGGGCGGCCGGGGCGGCACGGAGAAGCTGGCGCGGGCCGGCGGACCGTGCCCCGAGCCGGTGCGGGTGCTGCGCGCGCCGTTCGACGAGCAGTGGCTGATCCCGGACCACCGGCTGATCGACGCGGCGCGGCCGGAGCTGTGGCGGGTGGCGGACGCGCGTCAGGTGTTCCTGCTGGAGGGCGCCGACGCCGCCGACGGCCCGCTGGCCACCTCGCTGCTCCCGCTGTCCGGCCCGGGCCGGGTCCGCCCGCTCTACCGGCGCCCCGGCGCGGCCGAGCCGAACCTCGCCCCCGGGCTCCTCGACCACCTGGCCGCCCGCCTCGGCCACCGCCCCGGCCCACCGGACGTGCTGGCCTGGATCCTGGCGGCGGCCCGCCCCGGCACGACCGCCGTGCCGCTCACCGGGGACCCGGCGCTGTGGGCCCACGGCGTGGACCTGGGCCGCCGGGCGCTGTGGCTGATGCGCCGGGACGGCGAGCGCCCCAAGCTGCCCGGCGGGCGCCGCCCGTACGTCCGTGCCCCGCTGCCGCCGCGTCCGCTGGCCCTGCGCTACGACCGCGACGAGGAGGTCCTGCACCTCGACGAGGGCCGCGTCTCCCCGGTGCCGCCGGACGCCTGGGACTTCGAGGCCGGCGGCGTGCGGGTCCTCGAGCAGTGGTTCGCGGCCCGCATCGACCCTGCCGAGCCGGGCACCCTGGCCGCGATCCGCCCGGCCGTATGGCCGCAGGCGTGGACCTCCGAGCTGCTGGAGCTGATCACGGTCCTGGCGCTGCTGGCCGAACTGCGTCCGCGCCGGGAAGAGCTGGCCGTGGCCGATCCGGTCACGCGGGCCGAGCTGCGCGCCGCCGGTGTGCTCCCGGTGCCGGCCGCCGCCCGTCGGCCCGCCTCCGTCCTGGACGGCCAGGAGGAGGGGCCGGAAGGGCAACTGGCGCTGCTGTGACGGCGCCCGCGGCGCGGACCGCGCCTCCTCCGCGCCGGGCGGGGCCGTCGCGCCGTCAGGCGAACCCGTCCAGCACCCGCCCCAGCGCCCGTTCGAAGGCCGCGTCGAGGTCGACCGGCCCGGGGTCCTCGGCGATGGCCGCCGCCAGCCGCGGGTAGTCGCCGGCGGCGAGCCGGGTGCCGAGGTAGGCCGCGCGCGCCTCGTGCTCCCGCTGCGCCGACCAGGGCAGGGAGCGGGTGCGTTCGGCGGTGGCGAGTTCGTTGCTGACGAGCGTGGTCACCACGCCGTTGACCATCGCCACCAGCTCCACCTTGGTGCCGTAGGGCGCGTCCAGCGGGTCCAGGCAGGCCAGGCAGTGCTCCAGGAAGCGCAGGGCGTTCGGGCTGAAGCCGTACACGGGGGACAGCAGGCGCGGCAGCCAGGGGTGGCGGTGCATCAGGGCGCGGGTCTGCCGGGCCACCCGGAGCATGTCGGCCCGCCAGTCCCCGGTCGGCTCCCAGAGCTCCTGCTCACCGCTGACGGCGTCCACCATCAGCTCGTACACGTCCTCCTTGCGGGGGACGTAGTTGTACAGCGACATCGTGCCGCAGCCCAGCTCGGCGGCGACGCGCCGCATCGACACGGCGTCCAGGCCCTCGGCATCGGCGATCCGCACGCCGGCCGCCGCGATGTCGGCGCGGGTGTACGCCGGCTTCGGCCCCCGCCCTGTGCGCTCGGGGCGCGTCCAGATCACGTGGGGTTCGGCCGCTCGGCCTGGCATCGGTCATCACCTCGGCCACCATCCTAGTTACGTACAGCGTACGTAGTGCGCTATGGTCGACGCATGACTACTACGTACGCTGTACTTAGTGAGGGTCTGGAGAAGCGCTTCGGACCGGTGCACGCGGTGCGCGGGCTGGATCTGGCGGTGGCGGAGGGCACCGTGTGCGGTCTGCTGGGGCCGAACGGCGCGGGCAAGACCACGGCCGTACGGCTGCTGACCACGCTGCTGCGGCCGGACGCGGGCTCGGCCCGGATCGCCGGGCACGACCTGGTGCGCCGGGCCGCCGCCGTGCGCCGCCGGATCGGGGTCACCGGGCAGTCCGCGTCGGTCGACGGCGATCTGACCGGCCGGGAGAACCTGCGGCTGTTCGCCCGGCTGCACCGGGTACCGGACGCGGCGGCGCGCGCGGACGAGCTGCTGGAGCGGTTCGGGCTCACCGGGGCCGCGAACCGGCCCGCGTCCGGTTACTCGGGCGGCATGCGGCGCCGGCTGGACCTGGCGGCGAGCCTGGTCCGCCGCCCCGACGTGCTGTTCCTGGACGAGCCGACGACCGGGCTCGACCCGGCCGGACGGAACGCGATCTGGGAGGCGGTGCGCGAACTGAAGGCGGAGGGCACGACGATCGTGCTGACCACCCAGTACCTGGAGGAGGCCGACCGGCTCGCCGACGACATCGCCGTGGTGGACCGGGGCCGGGTCGCCCACACGGGGACGCCCGAGGAGCTGAAGGCGCTGGTCGGCGTGTACGCGGAGGCGGTCGTCGCGGACGCGGAGGCGATGGCGCGGGCGGCGGCCGTCCTGGACCGCCTCACCGGCGCGGAACCGGTCCTCGACGCCGGGCGGCGAACGGTCGGCGCGGTCAGCACCGACCGGACCCTGACGCTGCCGCGCCTGGTGCGCGAACTGGACGCGGCGGGCGTGCCGCTGGCGGACGCGAGCCTGCGCCCGCCCACCCTCGACGACGTGTTCCTCCGCCTGACCGGCGGCAGCGGCACCCTGGACGACGACAAGGAGCGCGCGGCATGAGCACGTTGGCGTACGACGGCACGGCACTGCTGGGGCGGCAGCTGCGGCGGATGCGGAACAACCCGGGCCTGGTGGTCCTGACCCAGACCATGCCGATCACGATGCTGCTGTTCTTCGGCTACGTCTTCGGCAGCGCGCTGGCGATGCCGGGCACGGAGTACCGCTCGTTCCTGGTGCCGGGGCTGCTGGTCGCCACCGCGGCCGGCGGGGTCATGACGGGGATGTTCCAGGCGGCCCAGGACACCCACCGGGGCGTCATGGACCGGCTGCGCACACTGCCGGTGAACCGGGCCGCGGTGCCGGTCGGACAGGCGGTGGCCGACCTGGTCGTCACGGCGGTGGGCACGGTGCCGCTGCTGCTGGTGGGGCTCGCGGTGGGCTGGCGAGTGGAGGGCGGCCCGCTCGCCGCGGCGGGCGCGGTGGGGCTGCTGCTGCTGTTCCGGTTCGCGGCGACCTGGGTCGGGATCTTCCTGGGGCTGCTCACCCGGAACGAGGAGGCGGCCGGTCAGCTGGGCGGCGCCACCTTCGTCCTGCCGCTGCTGTCGAACGCGTACATCCCGACCGCAGACCTGCCGGACGGGCTGCGGACGGTCGCGGAGTGGAACCCGATCAGCGCGGTGACGACGGCGCTGCGGGACCTGTTCGGCAACGCTCCCGCACCGGACGGGGCGGCCTGGCCGGTGGCCCACCCCGTCGCCGGGTCGCTGGTGTGGTGTGCGGTGCTGCTGGCGGCGTTCGTGCCGCTCGCCGTGCACCGGTACACGCACGGGGAGCGCTGACACCGGGCGCGGGCGGACGGGGGACGGGTCCGCGGGGGAGACAGCACTCCGGGGCGCCGCTGCGTGCCGTGGGGATGACGGACGACGGGTGCGCGGCGCCGCCCCGGGAGAGCGGCTGTCCGGTGCCGGAGCGCGGGTGTCAGTTGCCGCCGAACAGCGAGCGGCGGAGGCGGCGCAGCGGCGCGAAGAGCGAGACCCGGCGGACCCGCGCGCCCCTGCCGCTGCGGGTGTGCGCGGTGTCGCGCGTGGTCAGCTCGCGCATCAGGGACGTCGCCTCGACCGTCTCCCGCTGCGGGACGGCCGGACCGCCCAGCACCGACAGGTGCCGGTCGAGCCGCGAACTGCTCGCGCTGCTCCCGCAGGTGATCGCAGGGACCCTTGCCCTGCTGCGCACTGTTATCTGTTCCATGTCACTCCCCACCCGTACGAGTCCACCCGGCCCGGGCAGGGTAACCCTATCGCCCCCATGGGGCACCCGTGTATCGCGGTCACAGGATTCACCTTCCCCGTAAGGCCGTTGACGATCACTCTCCGAATCCGACGGATTCCAGGGCGAGTTGAACGACCGGCTGGCCGGTGGGGCGGGCCGATCCGCCGCCGGGTTCGACGGTCACGGCGAGTGACGAAACGGCCGGGTCGAGGCCGGTCGCGAGCAGGGGCGTGTCGCCGTCCAGAAGCCCGAGGGAGCGCGGTGGCGCGCCGGGGCGCATGGCCCACAGCTGGTGCACCCGGCCGCCGGGCGGTTCTCCGTATCCGCGCAAGGTGACGACCGCCCGGCGCTCCGCTGCGGAAGCGATCACTCCGATTCCTCGTCCGCGCTCGTCCCGGCCGCTCGCCGCCCGGGCGTCCGGGGCCGCCAGAACGTGGGCGATCTCACGCGAGCGGTCCCGGGCGGCGTCCAGTTCGTCCCGGGTCCGCTCCGCCTGGACGGCGAAGAGGGAGGCGACGACCAGGGCCGCGGCGGCCGTCGTGGTGGCGAACGGCACGAGCAGGGGGCGCGGCCGGGGCGCACGGGAGCGCACCGGTGGCAGCCGGTCGCCCCGGACGTGCGGCGGCAGTCGCGGGGTGCGGGCGGGTGCGGGGTCCTGCGGGGTGCCGCGTACGGCGGTCATGACCCGTTCGCGCAGCGCGGGCGGCGCCGGCGCGGCCGTCGACCAGGCCAGCCGGACGGCGTCCTCGGTCAGCTCGCGCACCTCGGCGGCGCAGCGGTCGCAGCCGCGCAGGTGTTTCTCGAAGCGGGCCCGCTCGTCGGGCTCGAGGGCGTCGAGCGCGTAGGGGGCGGCGAGGGAGTGCAGCTCGCCGCGGCGCAGCCGGCCGAAGAGGCTCATGCGGCACCTCCCAGGCAGTCGCGCAGCCGGCTGAGACCGTCCCTCATGCGGGTCTTGACCGTGCCCAGCGGCAGGGACAGGCGTTCGGCCACCTCACGGTAGGTGTAGCCGTCGTAGTAGGCGAGGGTGACCGACTGGCGCTGGAGGGCGGTGAGGCGGTCCAGGCAGCGCCGTACCCATTCCCGTTCGAGTCCGGCCTCGACCTCCTCGGCGACCTGGTCGAAGGCGGGATGGTGCGCGCGCCGGGCCTCGCGCCGCTCGCGTTCGCCGGCCGCGCGGGCGCTGCGCACCCGGTCCACGGCGCGGCGGTGGGCGAGGGTGAGGACCCAGGACAGGGCGCTGCCCCGGCCGGGGTCGAACCGCGCGGCGGACCGCCACAGTTCCAGGAGCACCTCCTGTGCCACCTCCTCCGACTGGGCCGGGTCGCGCACCACCCGGCGTACGAGCCCGTACACGGGGCCGGACACCAGCCCGTACAGCTCCTCGAACGCCTTCTGGTCGCCGTCCGCCACGAGCATCAGCAGCTCGTCCGCCTCCACTCGGCCTCCCCCTCTCCGCGGGCCGGGACCGGCCCCTTGGCAGGGGTTACGGATCAGCGGGCCGAAAACGCGGGTCGGGCGGGCGGCAATCGCGTCGCTCCGCCGACGCGGTCGCCGGCGACGTGGTGTTCCGCCGCCCCATGACGTGGTGTTCCGCCGACCAATCCGGCCGCACGGCCGCTCCGAACGGGTGGGTGTCAGGCACTCAGGCAGGAGGACGAACGGCATGGCAGCTATCTCCAGGCCCAGGACCGGTGGCGGTGCGGGACGCGCGGGCGTCGCCACCCTGATCTGCGGCGCGCTGGCCGCCGGCGGGCTCGCCGCCGCCGGGGCGGGCGCGCTCACGCCGGGGGCGGCCGTCGCCTCCAGCCACCGGGAGGCCCCGCTGATCTCGGGGACCCCGCAGTACGACAACACGGACCTGTACGCCTTCGTGAGCCCGGACCGGCCGGACACCACCACCGTCATCGCGAACTGGACGCCGTTCGAGGAGCCCGCGGGCGGGCCGAACTTCTACCCCTTCGCCGAGGACGCGCAGTACGACCTGCACATCGACAAGGACGGCGACGCCCACGGCGACCTGCTCTTCCGCTACACCTTCACGACGCACACCAAGAACGAGAAGACGTTCCTGTACAACACCGGCCCGGTCACCTCCCTCGACGACCCCGATCTCAACATCACGCAGACCTACGACCTGGAGCAGGTGGAGCTGAAGGACGGCAAGGAGGTCGCGCGCACCACGATCGCCCACGACGTGCCGGTGGCGCCGTCGAACGTCGGCAAGGCGTCGATGCCGGACTACGCGGCGCTGCGGGAGCAGGCGATCCACGAACTGGCCGGCGGGGCACGGACGTTCGCCGGGCAGGCCGACGACCCCTTCTTCCTCGACCTGCGCGTCTTCGACCTGCTCTACGGCGCGGACCTGTCCGAGGTCGGCAACGACACCCTCAAGGGTTACAACGTCAACTCCGTCGCCCTCCAGGTGCCCACGCACCTGATCGTGGAGTCGGCCGACCAGCCGGTGGTGGGCATCTGGTCGACCACGCGGCGCAAGAACGCGCAGGGAAGCTTCAGCCAGGTCTCCCGGCTGGGCAACCCGCTGGTGAACGAGGTCGTCAACCCGCTGGAGGACAAGGACGCGTTCAACGCCTCCGCCCCGGGGGACGACGCGCAGTTCCTGAAGAACGTCACCCACCCGGAGCTGCCGAAGCTCATCGAGGGCCTCTACAGGATCGAGGCCCCGAAGGAGCCCCGCGACGATCTGGTCGACGTCTTCCTCAAGGGCGTCGAGGGCCTCAACCGGCCCCCGCACGTGACGCCGTCGGAGCAGCTGCGCCTGAACACCTCGATCCCGCCGGCCGCCGAGCCGAAGCGGCTCGGGGTGCTCGACGGCGACAAGGCGGGCTTCCCGAACGGACGCCGGCTCACCGACGACGTGATCGACGCCGCGCTCCAGGTCGTCGAGGGGGAACTGGTCGGCGCCGCCAACGACCTGGGCGACGCGGTCGACGCCAACGACAAGGAGTTCGGGCACGCCTTCCCCTACCTGGCGAACCCGACGGAGGGTTCGCGCGGCCCGCTCGCCAAGGGGGTGGGCGACGGCAACGACGTGCGCAGCGGGCTGGGCGAGGCCCTGCGGCCGGCCGGGGCCGCCGGCTCCGACGACACGACCCTGATCGCCGCGTCCGCCGGCGCCGGAGCCGCCGGGGTCCTGCTGATCGGCGCCGGCCTGGCCTGGTGGCGCCGGGCCCGGGGCCGGGCCTGCTGATCCCGGTCCGCACCGACCGGCGCGGCCCGTCCTTCCCCACCCCCACGCGGGCCGCGCCTCCTTTCCCTTCCGTACCGCGCACCGAGCGAGGAGAGGCATGGCGCCACGGACGAACGACAGCGCACCGGCGAACGAACCGCCCGGACGGCCCGAGCAGGACGGGTCGTACGAGCGGAGCGAGCAGGGCGAGGCGTACGAGCAGGACGAGCAGGGCAAGGCGTACGAGCAGGGCGAGCGGCAGCGGGAGCTGTCCCGTGACCCGGTCGGCGACCGCCAGGTGGCGGCCGTACGGCGGCTGCGCGCGCTGCGGGCCGCCGCGTGTGCCGTGCTGCTGGCGGTGGCGCTGACCGCGGGCGGTGTCGCCTCCGGCGGCCTACGGGACGGACGCCCGGGACCGGGGTCCGGCGGGCCGGCGCCGGCACCCGGTGGCGCCGCGTCCGGGACGATGGCCGGCGCCGGTCTCGGCACCCGCCCCGGCCGCCTCGCCGGGCCCGGCGACGGAACGGACGTCGACCGGCTCCGGGCGCACCTGCGGGCCCGCCCGAAGGACGCCGGCGCCTGGGCCTCCCTCGGGCTCGCCCACGTCGAGCGGGCCCGCACCGACGGCGACCCGTCGCACTACCCGAAGGCGGAGCGTGCGCTGCGGCGCTCCCTCGGCCTGTCCCCCGGCAACGACCAGGCCCTCGCCGGCCGGGCCGCCCTCGCCGCCGCCCGGCACGACTTCACGGCCGCCCTCGACGACGCCGAGCGGGCCCTGCGGCGCAACCCGTACAGCGAACGCGCGCTGGCCACCCGTATCGACGCGCTCGTGGAGCTGGGCCGCTACGAGGAGGCGGCCGAGGCCGCCGACACCGCCGACGACCGGCGTCCGGGCGTGCCGGTGTTCACCCGGTACGCGTACGTCCGTGAGCTGCGCGGCGAGACCGGCACCGCCCGCCGGGTGCTGGAACAGGCGCTGGCCGGCGCGGTCTCCCCGTCAGACGTGGCCTACGTCGCCACCCGGCTCGGCGACCTCGCCCGCGGCCAGGGGGAGTACGGGACGGCACTGCGCCACTACGCCCGCGCCCTCGCCGCCGACGACGCGTTCCTGCCCGCGCTGGAGGGCCGTGCCCGGGCCAGGGCGGCGAGCGGTGACCGCGGCGGCGCGGTCCGGGACCTGGAGCTGGTGGTCTCCCGCGCCCCGTTGCCCGGTGCCGTCGTCGCGCTGGGCGAGCTGTACGAGGCCGGGGGCGAGACGGCCGAGGCCCGCGAGCAGTACGCCCTCCTGGACGCCTGGGCCGCGCTCGCCCGCGCGGGCGGGGTGCGCGCGGACCTCGACACCGCGCTGGCCGCGGCCGACCACGGTGACGCCGCCGAGGCCCTGCGCGCGGCCCGCGCCGCCTGGGACCGGCGCCGGACCGTGCACACCGCGGACGCCCTCGCGTGGGCGCTGCACGCCAACGGACGGTCCGAGGAGGCCCTGCCGTACGCCCGCCGGGCCACGGCCACCGGCTACCGCGACGCCGCCTTTCTGTACCACCGCGGCATGGTCGAACGCGCCGTCGGCCGCACGGACGAGGCCCGCCGCCATCTCACCGCGGCGCTGGAACTGGACCCCGGCTTCTCCCCGCTGGGTGCCCGGGCCGCGCGGGCGGCGCTGAAGGACCTCACGGGCCCGGAGGAGGCGCGGTGAGCGCCCTGGGTCGCCTGGTCCGTGCCGGCGCGGTGCCGGCCGTCACCGCGGGGCTCGTGCTGCTGCCCGCGGCCGGCGCGAGCGCGCACCCGCTCGGCAACTTCACCGTCAACCGCCACGACGGACTGGTCGCCGCCCCCGGCGAGCTGCGCGTCACGCACGTCGAGGACCTCGCCGAGATCCCGGCGACGCAGGCCCGGCCGGACATCGCGCGCATGGGGACGGCCGCGTGGGCGGGGCGGCGGTGTGCGACGGCCGCGCGGGAGAGCACGCTCAGCGTCGACGGCCGCGAGGTCCCGCTCGCCGTGGAACGCGGCCACGCGCGCGTGCGGCCGGGTCAGGCCGGGCTCGACACCCTCCGGGTGGAGTGCCGGTTCACGGCGCCGCTGCCCCGTTCCGGCCCGGTGGTCGTGGACTTCCGCGCCTCCGGCGCCTCCGCGGGCCCCGGCTGGCGGGAGGTCACCGCGCGCGGCGACCGCATGACGCTCATCGCGTCGGACGTGCCCGAGGCGTCGCCGTCACGGGAGCTGACCCGGTACCCGCGGGAGTCGTCGGCCTCCCCGGCCGACACCGTGACCGCGTCGCTGCGGGTGCGGCCGGGCGGTCCGGCCCTGGGCGAGGAGCGGCCGGACGCCCCCGCGGCCGGCGTTCTTCCTCGCGGCGCCGACCGCTTCACCCGCGCCCTGGACGGCCTGGTCGCCCGCCGCGACCCCGGGTTCGGGTTCGCGGCGCTCGCCCTCGTCGTCGCGGTCGCGCTCGGCGCGGTGCACGCGCTCGCGCCGGGCCACGGCAAGACGCTGATGGCGGCGACGGCCGCCGCCCGGGGCGGCCGGGCCCGGCTGCGAGACGTGCTGCCGATGGCCGCCTCGGTGACGGTCACCCACACCCTCGGCGTGGTCGCCCTCGGCCTCCTGGTCGCTGCGGGTTCGGCCGCCGCGCCCTCGGTCCTGGCCTGGCTCGGCATCGCCAGCGGCGCCCTGGTGACCCTGGCGGGCGCTGCCCTGGTACGGCGCGCACTGCGCAACCGGGGGCGTGGACCCGCTCACGCACACCCCCAGGGCCACCAACACCCCCATGAACACGACCACGCGCACTCCCACGGGGGCGCCCACACCCACGGCGGCCACACCCACACCCACCCCCCGGTCCCCACCCTTCGCGGCACCGTCCTGCTCGGGTTCGCCGGGGGGCTGGTGCCCAGTCCGTCCGCCGTGGTCGTGCTGGTGGGGGCCGCCGCCCTGGGCAAGGCGTGGTTCGGACTGCTGCTCGTGGTCGCCTACGGGGCCGGGCTGGCCCTCACGCTCACCGCGGCCGGCGTCGCCGTGGTCCGCCTCGGGGGCCGCGCGGCCCGGGTGCTCCGGCGCCGTCCGCGCTGGACCTCCGGCCCGCTGGCCGGCCGGGTGCGGCGGGCCGTGCCCCTGGGCTCGGCGTGCGCCGTGGTGGTCCTCGGAGCCGGATTGGTGTTCAGGGGGGCGGCATCCGCCATCGGCTGAGCTACTTTGAACCCATCGGGGGAGAAATCCGCGGAATCTCCCGGCAGGGGCGGGGAGGAACCGGGCAGGAACCGCGCGAGACGTCGTAGGGGGGCGCCGGTGTCCGAAGAACCCGGCGGCGAGCGGGTGATCGCCGGCCGCTACCGCCTGTTGTCCGCTCTCGGCGAGGGCGGCATGGGGACCGTGTGGCGCGCCCGTGACGAGGTGCTGCGCCGCGAGGTCGCCGTGAAGGAGGTGCGGGCGCCCGCCGGGCTGCCCGACGCCGACGTACGGCGGCTGTACACCCGGCTGGAGCGCGAGGCGTGGGCCGCCGCGCGGGTCGCCCACCGCAACGTGGTCACGGTGTACGACGTCGCGGCCGACGAGGGCGCGGCGGGCGGGGCCGGCCGGCCCTGGATCGTGATGGAGCTGGTCCGCGGGCTGTCGCTGGCCGATCTGCTGGAGGCCGAGGGCCCGTTGCCGCCGCGCCGCGCCGCCCGGATCGGCGCCGAGGTGCTGGCCGCGCTGCGGGCGGCGCACGCGGCGGGCGTGCTGCACCGGGACGTGAAGCCCGCGAACGTGCTGCTCGCCAATGACGGCCGGGTGGTGCTGACCGACTTCGGGATCGCCGTCGTGGAGGGCAGCTCCGCGCTGACCATGACCGGGGAGGTGGTGGGCTCCCCGGAGTACCTGGCCCCCGAGCGGGCGCTGGGGCGCAGTCCGGGCCCGGAGTCCGACCTGTGGTCGCTGGGCGTACTGCTGTACGCGGCCGTCGAAGGGACGTCCCCGTTCCGGCAGGACACCCCGCTGAGCACGCTGCGGGCCGTCGTCGACGAGGAGTTGCCGCCGCCGCGCCGGGCGGATGCGCTCGGCCCGGTCATCGAGGGGCTGCTGCGCAAGGACCCGGCGCAGCGGTGGCCGGCCGGGCGGGCCGAGCAGCTGCTGCGGCTCGTCGGCGCGGGCGGCGCCCCGCGCGCGGACACGGCCGTGGGCGGCGCCTACGCGCCGACGGTCGCGGCGCACCCGGAGCGGCCGTCGCCGACCCCGCCGTCGCCCGCGCCGGTCCCGGCTCCGCAGCCGGCGACGGACGCGACGGCGCCGACGGGGACGGCGACGGCGGGGACAGCGGCGGCGGGCCGGAACCGGCGCACGGTCGTGGTGGCGGCCGCCGGCCTGGCCCTGCTGGCACTGGCGCTGGCCTGGCTGGCGTACGCGCTGGCGAACAGGGGCGGCGGCGGGAACGGCGGGGACGAGGCCGGTGCGGTGGGCGGCCGGGAGACCGGCGTCGGCGAACCCGCCACGAGCCGGCCGGAGACGAGCGGGGAGCCGAGCCCGTCGCCGACGACCGGCGGCACGGACGAGGAGAGCCCCACGAGTTCCACGAGTTCCCCTCCCCCGCAGTCGGTCAAGGTGGCGGTGACCGGCGTACGGACCGAGTACGCGGGGGTCTGCCCGCCGCCGCACGGGCAGGCGCCGGCGTTCACGGCGACGTTCACGGTGGGGCGGCTGCCGGCGGAGGTGGTCTACCGCTGGGTGGTGGAGGACGGCGCGGTGGCCGAGCCCGGCTGGAAGACGCTGTCGTTCCCCGCGGACGGCGGCCGGTCCCGGCAGGACACGGTGGTCGTGACGACGCACGACGACGACGGCACGTTCGAGAGCGGGATCCGGGTGCAGGTGCGGGAGCCGGTGGAGGTCACCTCGGCGCCGGTGGCGTTCTCGGTGACGTGCGAGGAGGAGACCCCGACGGACGGGGCCTCCTCCCCCACGCCTTCCGGTTCGGCCTCGCCCTGAGGGGCGGCGAGGTCGGGCGGCGTTGATCAGGCGGCGCTGTTCAGGACGGGCAGATAGCCGCCCGACTGGCCGGCCGCGGTCGGGTGGTAGGACTCGCCGATGTTGGTCCACTTCACGCTGTGCAGCCAGGAGTCGCCGGAGCAGATCTCGTGGCCGGTGAAGGTGGTCCGTACGTCGCCGAACGTGAAGCCGTGGTCGGCTGCCCGCTTGGCGATCGCGGCGTTGAGGTGGTCGGAGGCGTCGTTGATCGCCTTCCGCTTGGTCTCGGACAGGCCGATGCAGTACGTGCCCAGCTTGTAGAAGCGGGGGTAGCCGAGGACGACGACGTGGGCGTTGGGTGCCTTGCTGCGGATCGCCGAGTAGACGTTGTCGAGGTTGCCGGGGAGCGTGGAGTCGACGTAGGCGCGCGCCGTGGCGATCCGGGACAGGCAGGCGCTGTCGGACTGGAGCACACAGGTCGTCATGACGTCGGCGAAACCGGCGTCGTTGCCGCCGACGCTGAGGGAGACCAGCCCGGTGGAGGTGCCGAGCGGGCCGAGCTGCCCGGCGAGAACATCACCCGTTCGGGCGCCCGAGCAGGCGGTGAAGTGGAACGTCGAGGGTGAGTTGGCGGCCTGCCACAGGTAGGGGTAGGCCCGCGTGCTGCGCTTGCAGTCGCCGCTGGCGGCGATGTAGCTGCCCGCTCCGACTCCGGAGGAGTAGGAGTCGCCGAGGGCCACGTAGCCGTCGGCGGCGGCGGGTTGGGCCGCCTGTGCGGTCGCGGCCCCGCCGAGGGCCGCGCCGGCGGCGAGGAGGAGGGAACTCAGGATGCCGACAAGTCGGGAACGTCTCATGGAACCTCCCTTTAGCAGGATCTCTGCCTCAACCGTGGTAGCAGCTACGCGTGTTGACTGGAAGTGTCCATGCCAATTGAACCGTCACATGTGGCTGACTGGTCGTTCAAAGTCGGACGAAAATCGATCGGTGCCCCGATGCCGTCTTGACGCTCCGAGCCGCACTGCGCGACATTGAGGCCCGGCATCCGGGGCTTCGGGGGGCAAAGCGGAACGGCCGGAAGCGCACACCGCTGCGCACGGGCCGCGCCGCGACAGGACAACGCCCCCCACAACGAACGGATGACGGTCAAAACAACGAAAACGTGAGAGTCCCGTCCAGGCCTTGCCATTGGGGCTCACGCGTCAATACCGTCAACATCTCACCCGCATCGGTCCGTCGGGCACGTGGTTCAGGGAGGGGCTCAGGACCGCGACGGCCCGGGCGGGGCGCGGTAGGGGGGTGCCGTGCTCGGTGACCGCACAGGTGACCGAGCCGTGCCGCGCAGTCGGCTGCCGTTTTTCTCCGGCGCCGGCCGGACATGCCAGCTCGCCTGGCTCGCACGACGGAGACGATCCGCCGTGCCCGGGTGAGACCAACCCCCCTTTCGAACCGGACACCATGCCGGACCGCCCATGGGGCGGGCGGTCCGCCGGACGAGAGGGACCAGACTCATGAGCTCAGTTCTCCAGCCGGCGAGTACCGGCGAGGACCCGTCGACGGCCGGCCGGTACCGGCCCGTCTCCACCCACCTGGCCATCGCGCCGCCGGTGAGCGTGGTGATCCCCGCCATGAACGAGGCGGAGAATCTCCCGTACGTCTTCAAGACGCTGCCGGACTGGATCCACGAGGTCGTCCTGGTGGACGGCAACTCCACGGACGACACCGTCGCCGTCGCCAAGGAGCTGTGGCCGCAGGTCAAGGTGGTCGAACAGCGCGGCAAGGGGAAGGGGGACGCCCTGATCACCGGCTTCCAGGCGTGCACCGGTGACATCATCGTGATGGTCGACGCGGACGGATCGGCCGACGGCCAGGAGATCGTGTCGTACGTCTCCGCCCTGGTCTCCGGCGCCGACTTCGCCAAGGGCTCCCGCTTCGCCAACGGCGGCGGCACCGACGACATGACCTTCATCCGCAAGCTCGGCAACCGCGCCCTGTGCGCAGTGGTCAACCGCAAGTTCGGCGCCCGGTACACCGACCTGTGCTACGGCTACAACGCGTTCTGGCGGCACTGCCTGGACAAGATCGACCTCGACTGCACCGGCTTCGAGGTGGAGACGCTGATGAACATCCGGGTCGTCAAGGCCGGCCTGAGAGTGCAGGAGATACCCAGCCACGAGTACCTGCGCATCCACGGGACCAGCAATCTGCGGGCCGTCCGGGACGGGCTGCGGGTGCTCAGGGTGATCCTGGGCGAGCGGTCCAACCGGCGCGCCCTGCGCAGCCGTACGCACTCGCCGATGCTCGGCACGGTCCGGGGGAAGGTCTCTTGAGCGGTCCCGACATCTCGGTCGTCGCCTGCGTCTACACCGAGGACCGCTGGGCCGACATCCTCGCGGCGGTCGCCTCGGTGCGGGCGCAGTCCCGTCCCGCGCGGGAGACCCTGCTGGTCGTCGACCACAACGAGGCGCTGCGGGAGCGACTGGCCGAGGAGTTCGAGGAGCTCGCGGAGACCGGGGAGGTGCGGGTGCTCGCCAACGCGGGCCCCCGCGGCCTGTCCGCCGGCCGCAACACCGGCATCGCGGCGTCCCGCGGGGAGGTCGTCGCCTTCCTCGACGACGACGCCGTGGCCGAACGCGACTGGCTGAAGCACCTCTCCGAGGGGTACGCCGACCCGCGGGTCATGGCGGTCGGCGGCCGTACGGTGCCGATCTGGGCGTCGGGGCGGCGGCCCGCCTGGTTCCCCGAGGAGTTCGACTGGGTGGTGGGCTGCACGTACCGCGGGCTGCCCCCGGGCCGGGTGCGCGTCCGCAACGTCCTCGGCGGGAACGCCTCCTTCCGGCGCAGCGCCTTCGACATCGCGGGCGGCTTCGCCACCGGCATCGGACGGGACGGCGACAAGCGGCCCCTGGGCTGCGAGGAGACGGAGCTGTGCATCCGTCTCGGCCGGGCCAGGCCGGACGCCGTCCTGCTGATCGACGACCGCGCGGTCATCCACCACCGGGTGCCCTCGGCGCGCGAGCACTTCGCCTACTTCCGCACCCGCACCTGGGCCGAGGGCCTGTCGAAGGCGCTGGTGGCGCGGAGCGTCGGCGCCGCCAAGGGACTGGAGGCGGAACGCCGGTACACCACCCGCGTCCTGCCGGCCGGCGTGGCCCGCGGCCTGCGCGACGCCCTGCTCGCGCGTCCGGGCGGCGCGGGCCGGGCGGGCGCGATCGTCGCCGGGGTCCTCACGGCGGCGGGCGGCTACGCGGTGGGCACGGCACGGGCCCGACGCGGCACGGTGACGTTCTCGGTCCCCCCGATCGAGAACAGCACGGGCAAGGACGACGGCGCCGCCGCGCCGGGGCCACCGGCCGACGGGACCGAGGCCGAGGACGCGGCGCCGGGGCCACCGGCCGACGGGACCGGGGGTACGGACACCGCGCCGCGGCCTTCGGGCGGCGGCAGCGAGGACGCCGCGCCCGGGTCTCCGGCCGACGGGACCGGGGTCGGGGGCGCCGTGCCGGGGCCACCGGCCGACCGGAGGGGAGGCGCCGTGCCCGGGGCACCGGGCGGCGGAGGCGCGGGCGGCGATGCCGTGGTGGCCGGTTCGCCCGGTGCCGGGGCCGTGCGGGAACGGGGCGGGGATGGCTGACGTCCCGGTGCCGATCCTGATGTACCACTCCGTCGCGGCCGAGCCGAACGACGCCACCCGCGCCCTGTCCGTCACGCCGGAGGCGTTCGCGGAGCAGATGGCGGTGGTGGCCGACCGGGGGCTCACCCCGGTCGGCACCGCCGACCTCGCCGCCGCGTGGCGGGACGGACGGCCGCTGCCCGAACGACCGGTCCTCGTCACCTTCGACGACGGCTACGAGGGCGTCCACCGGCACGCCCTGCCGGTGCTCGCCGAACACGGCTTCCCGGCCACGCTGTTCGTCTCGACCGGCTGGCTCCGCGGCCCCTACGACACCGGCGGCGCCCTGGCCACCATGCTCGACTGGGACCAGGTCCGCGCCCTGGCCGCCGCCGGGGTCGAGATCGGCGGCCACAGCCACAGCCATCCGCAGCTCGACCAGCTCGGCGACGACCGGCTCCGGTTCGAGCTGATCCACTGCAAGGAGGTCATCACCGACCAACTGGGCACCGCACCCGCCTCGTTCGCCTACCCTTACGGCTACTCCGACCGCCGGGTGCGGGCCGCGGTACGGGAGACGGGGTACGGCCAGGCCCTCGCCGTCGGCAACGCGCTGGCCCGGCGCCGGCAGGGGCCGTACGCCCTGCGCCGCGTCACCGTGCGCCGCGCCACGGGGACCGAGGAGTTCGCCCGGCTGCTGGAGGGCCGGGCGATCGGCCGCACCTTCGCCCGGGACCGCGCCCTGACCAAGGGGTACGCCGTGGTGCGCAGGACGCGGCAGGCCGGCCGCCGGCTGCTCGGCGCCCGTGCCTGACCCGCCGCCCGGCGCGCACCGGGCACCGGGCACCGGCCGGCCGGAGACACGCGCCACGCCCGGGACCCCGGGCGCGCGCGCCACGCCCCGGAGCCAGGGTGTGCACGCCACGCCCGTGAGCCCCGGGGCACGCGCCACGCCCGGAAACCGGGTGCACGGGGCGTGCCCGTGCCGGATCATGGCCGCATGTCCGTGAACCCGCACGACGCCCTGCCGATCCGGCTCAACGTCGACGACAGCGACTCCCCTTCCGACGTCGTCGACGCGCTGTTCCTCGGCCGCTTCGCGACGGGCGAGCAGCCCTATTCCCACGCCGCCAACATCGACCGCCTGCGCTCCGGCGCGACGCTGCTGCCGCCCGGCGCGCGCGTGCTGCGCTCCGCCCGCGACGACGACCGCAGCGCGACACTCGCCGAGGGCGACGGCTGGACCCTGCTGATCTCCCGCTGGAGCCGGGGCGCCGACGTCACGGTGACGGCGACCAGCGCCGAACTGGCCGAGGAGGTCCTCGGCCAGGCCACGGACGGTGCGGCGGACGAGCCCGAACCACAGCCGGAGAACGTGACCATGGGCTTCTGGTACGTCTCCCCGCGCCGCGGCCCGCACCGCACCACCCGGCAGATCTCGGCCGGCACCTGGGACGAGGTCCGGGCCAACTACACCGCGCCGGTCGCGGACGCGATGGACCGCCTGATGAAGACCACCCCGGAGGACATCGCCGGCCGGCTGCTGCTCCTGCACGGCCCGCCCGGCACCGGCAAGACCTCCGCGCTGCGCACGCTGGCCCGGTCCTGGCGGGACTGGTGCCAGGTCGACTGCGTGCTCGACCCCGAACGGCTGTTCTCCGACGTCGGCTATCTGATGGACATCGCCATCGGCGAGGAGGACGCGGCCGGCAGGGGCCGCTGGCGGCTGCTGCTCCTGGAGGACTGCGACGAGCTGATCCGCGGCGAGGCCAAGCACACGGCGGGACAGGCCCTGTCCCGGCTGCTGAACCTCACCGACGGCCTGCTCGGCCAGGGCCGCAACGTCCTGGTCGGCGTGACGACCAACGAGGACCTGGAGCGGCTGCACCCCGCCGTCGTCCGGCCCGGCCGCTGCCTGGCCCGCATCGAGGTCGGGCCGCTGACCCGCGCCGAGGCGGTGAACTGGCTGGGCAGCGAGGAAGGGATCGGCCGCGAGGGCGCCACGCTGGCCGAGCTGTACGCGCTGCGCCGGGGTACCTCGCCGACGGCACTGCCGGAGCCGCGGGACGGAGCGGACGCCGGGCTGTACCTGTAGCGGGGTGCTTTGATGGGGGTGTGACCCTGTTCGTCGGCACGTCGGGCTGGCAGTACCGGGACTGGCGGGACGTGCTCTACCCGTCGGGGCTGCCGGTGCGGCTGTGGCTGGAGGAGTACGCGGCCGGTTTCGCCACCGTGGAGATCAACAACGCGTTCTACCGGCTGCCGGCCCGGGAGACCTTCGCCGCCTGGCGGGAACGGGTGCCGGCCGACTTCACGGTCGCGGTGAAGGCGAGCCGGTACCTCACCCACATCAAGCGGCTGCGGGAGCCGGAGGAGCCGGTGCACCGCCTGATGACCCACGCCGCCGGCCTCGGCGACCGCCTGGGACCCGTGCTGCTCCAGCTGCCGCCGACGCTCAGGGCGGACGCGGGGCTGCTGGACGCCTGCCTCGCCTGCTTCCCGCCGGACACGCGGGTCGCGGTGGAGCCCCGGCACGCCTCCTGGTGGACGCACGAGGTGCGCGACGTCCTGGAGTCCCGGGGCGCGGCCCTGTGCTGGGCCGACGTCCGTGCCCGTCCGGTCACTCCCCTGTGGCGCACCACCGGCTGGGGCTACGTCCGCTTCCACCAGGGCCGGGCCGCCGCCTGGCCGCGCTACGGACAGCGGTCGCTGCGCACATGGCTCGACCGGATCGCCACCACCTGGCCGGACGGCGACGACGTCTACGCGTACTTCAACAACGACCCGAACGCGGCAGCCGTCCACGACGCGATCCGGTTCGCCCACCTGGCCCGAGCCGCAAACCACCCGGTCACCCGAACCCCCCTGGGGGCGCGGGGAACTGCGCGACCAGCCACACCCCACCCGCACCCGCAAACGCCCCCCAACGGCGTTCACCCGTAAGCCGCCCGCAGGGCGTCCCGCACGGCGTCCAACGCCGCCTCCTCCGACACCCCCAGCCGCCGCGCCCGGGACGCGTAACCCTGCGCGGCCGACGCCACCTCCCGCTCCGCCGCGCCCCCCGCCGCGGCGACGAACGTGCCGTTGCGGCCCCGCGTCTCGATCACCCCGTCCGCCTCCAGGGCCCGGTAGGCCTTGGCGACGGTGTTGGCGGCGAGCCCCAGGGACTCGGCGAGGCCCCGCACGGTCGGCAGCCGGTACCCCACCGGGAGCGCACCCGACCGCGCCTGCTCGGAGATCTGTGCCCGCACCTGCTCGTAGGGCGGGGCGCCGTCATCGATGTGGATCTTCAAGGTCACCCGGCGATTGTCCCGCACGGGCCGGAAAATCGGAGGCAGCGCACCCGCCCGCCCGCGTACGGTGCGACCCCATGACAGTGATCGTGCGCGACCTGCGCCCCGAGGTCCGGTCCGACCTGGAGGGCTTCGCCCTGGTGAGGCGTCTCGCCCTGCCCTTCATCCTGGTCACCCCGGAGTCCGTCGTCCACGCGCTCACCCGCACCCACCCCGACGCGCGGTTCCGCTCGCTCGTCGCGGAGGCCGACGGCGAGGTGATCGGCACCGCCCAGGTCGGCCTGGTGCACGACAGCCCGGAGCCCGGCCAGGGCTTCCTCAACGTCTACGTGCGGCCGGACCGTCTCCGGCAGGGGGCGGGCGGGCTGCTGGTGCGCACCGCCGAGGAGTACCTGGCCGCCGAGGGCGCGGTGAAGCTGTTCGCGTGGGTGCTGGACGAGCCGGCCAACCGCGTCTTCGCCGAGGGGTGCGGCTACCGGAGCAGTCGTTCCGCCCACTTCCTCAGGCTGGACCTGGCCGGGGGCGCGCTCCCGCCGATGCCGCCCCCGGCGCCCGGCGTGGAGCTGCGCACGGCGGCCGACTTCGGGGACGACCCGCGCCCGCTGTTCGAACTGGACGCGGAGACGACTGCGGACGAACCGAGCGACGTGGACGTGGAGTTCACCGACTACGAGGCGTGGCTGGCCGAGACCTGGCGGCACCCGCTGCTCGACCGCGACCTGACGACCGTGGCGGTCGTCGACGGCCGGCCCGCCGCCTTCACCGCCGCCTACACGGACGGCGGGGGCCGCTACTCCACCGGCATGACCGGAACCGCCCGCGCCTTCCGGGGCCGGGGACTGGCCAAGCTCGCCAAGAACGCCTCGCTGCACCGGGCCCGGGCCGCCGGATGCACGGAGGCGTTCACCGGCAACGACACCGGCAACGGGCCGATGCTCGCGATCAACAAGTGGTTCGGCTACGAGGTCTGCGCGACGGAGGTGCGCTATGTCCGCGAACTCGGCTGAGCCGCCCCGCCGGGTGGAGGTCGTCCTGGTCAAGGCGGGCCGTACGAAGATCCGTTACGACAGCGTGCTCGTGCACGACGACGGCACGCGCATCGCGGTCCGCGCGGACTGGGCGGGCGGGGCCGTCCGTGACTTCGGCTTCGTGCGCTTCGAACCGGGGGACGTCTTCACCGAGTACTACTGGCGCGACCGGTGGTACTCGGTGAAGGAGGTCCGGTCCGGCACCGGCGCGCTGAAGGGCTGGTACTGCGACATCACCCGCCCCGCGGTGCTCAGGGGGACGGAGCTGGTCGTGGAGGACCTCGACCTGGACCTGTGGCGCTCCGCGGACGGCCGTGACGTGCGGCGGCTGGACGAGGACGAGTTCGCCGCGAGCGGTCTGGCGGAGCGGGACCCGCGGGCCGCCGCCGCGGCGGTGGCCGCGCTGGACGAGCTGGAGCGGCTGGCACGCGGCCGGGACTTCACGGCGCTGCTCGCCTGACGACGGCTCCCGGTGTGACACGCGCCACCGGGCGCCGATGCGTGACACCCGCCACTGACAGGGATGTGTCGAGGGGCGACTCTCGGGAAAGGGGTCTACCTCCGGAGAAACGCGGAACCCGGTGGACCCCCGAGGAGGCAGCCATGCGCCGTGTGACCGTGCAGAAGCCCCTGAAGAAGACCGACGCCCGCCGGACCCGCGAGGAGCCCGAACAGCTCGCCTCCGGGCGGCCGGAGGTCCGCAAGGACATCGCCCGCACCTGGTGGCCCGACGGCTGACGGTGCGGCCGACCGGCGGGAACGGCCGCGGCGCGGACTTTGTCGTGTCAGACCGGTCGCCTGCGGTAGTGGATGCGGTCGTACGGCCCGTCCACGCGGCGTTCGACCACCTCGTAGCCGTACTTCGGGTAGATGGCCTGGTTCTCCCACATCATCGCGTTGGTGTAGAGCCTGATCTCGGGCAGGCCGAGGGCGCGCGCGTGCGCGTCGACGAACCGCAGCAGCCGTCCCCCCACGCCCTTTCCGTGCGCGTCGGGGTGGACGGCGATGCTGTCGAGGAACAGATGGTCCGTGCGCGCCTCGACCACCACGAGACCCGCCACGGGGTCGCCGGTGACGAACACCCTCCCCGCCGCCACGTCCGCCGCGTGGTCCGCCTCCATGGGCGCGGGCACCACGCCGATGCGCGCGATGTAGGGGTGGTACGCCGCGTCGGTGACCGCCTTCACCGCGGGCACGTCGGCGGCACGGGCCGGCCTGATCTCCTCGTTCGTCATGGCCCGAACGGTAGCTACCTGAGCGGAGCCTGAGCACTCCCTTAACGGGACCATAAGGATCTCCTCCACCCGCCCTCAGCAGGCGATTTCACGGCCTGCCGGGGCTAGCTTGCTGATCGCCCCCACGGGTCCGTGGCCCGAGCAGTCCAGCAAGCCTTTCGAGGAGTTCCCCATGCCCGCACCCCGCAGGGTCGCCGCCGTCGCCGCCGCCGGCGCCCTCCCGCTCGCCCTGACCGCGCTGTCCGCCGCCCCGGCGTCCGCGCACGGTTCGATGGGCGACCCGGTCAGCCGTGTCTCGCAGTGTTACGCCGAGGGTCCGGAGAGCCCGCGGTCGGCCGCGTGCAAGGCGGCGGTCGCGGCCGGCGGCACCCAGGCGCTGTACGACTGGAACGGCATCCGGATCGGCGACGCGGCCGGGAAGCACCGGGAGTTGATCCCGGACGGCAAGCTGTGCAGTGCCGGCAACGAGCAGTTCAAGGGCATGGACCTGGCGCGTGCCGACTGGCCGGCGACAAGCGTGAGCAGCGGTGAGCACACCTTCAAGTACCGCGTCACCGCCCCGCACAAGGGCACGTTCACGGTGTACATCACCAAGCCCGGCTACGACCCGGCGCAGCCGCTGGCGTGGGACGACCTGGATCTGGCCGCCCCGGTGGCGACGGCCACCGACCCGGCGGCCTCGGGCGGCTTCTACACCTTCTCCGGCAAGCTCCCCGAGCGCAGCGGCAAGCACCTGCTGTACGCGGTCTGGCAGCGGTCGGACAGTCCCGAGGCGTTCTACTCCTGCTCCGACGTCGCCTTCGGCGGTGGCGGCAGCGGTGGCGGTGGCGGCGAGGCCGCGGAACCGGCGGGCGGCTCCGCTCCCGCACCCACGGCGTCGGCGCCCTCCGAGGAGCAGATCGAGGCCGGCAACGACAAGTCCAGCATCGAGAACCACGGCCACGGCGACCACGACGCGAAGACGACGGCCGACCCGGCCGCGGGCGTGGCCGGGGAGGGCTCGGACACCGGGACCGGGTCCGGGTCCGGGTCCGGGGACGAGGGTGGCGCGGCTCCCGCCGCGGACGCCGGCGCCAACCGGCCGAAGGCCGCCGGTGCCGGCGAGAACCTCGCCGAGACCGGCGGCGACAGCACCACGCCGTACATCGCCGTCGGCGGTGCCGCCGCCCTGGCGCTGGGCGCGGCGGCGCTGTTCGCGTCGGTCCGGCGGCGCGCGGTGAGCGGCGGCCGGCACGGACGCTGATCCCCGGCGGACTCGGGGCCTGTCCGGCGGCTCAGGCCGGGCAGGCCCCGCGGCGTTCCTCCGGGCGGCTCACTCGAAGGCGGACGCACAGGTGGTGGGCCGGGAGTTCGCGGGGTCGAGGGCGCCCGCCACCGCGTGGAAGGCGATCCGGTCGAACAGCCCGATCGCCAGGTGCTCGGACAGGTCGACCGGGCAGAGGTCCTGGAGCAGGACGTTGCGGACGCCGGGTCCGCTCAGGAACTGGCTGCGGTACGGCGTGACCACCTGGTCGTACCGGGTGGCGAGGACGGTGTAGCGGACGCCGGGCACGGTGTCGCCGCCCTCGTTGAGCTTGGTGAGGAAGGCCGAGCCGGCGATCTGGTCGGCGAGGGCGGGGGCGTGCTCGGTCAGCAGGTCCCCGGCACCGGGGAAGTACGGCAGCAGGCGGGTGAGCCCGGACAGGGTGGTGCCGTGGTTGCTGGGCGCGATGCCGACCAGGGCGTTCACCTTGGCCGCGCCGCCGAGGTACTTGAGGTAGTAGCGGGGCATCATGCCGCCCTGCGAGTGGCCGACGATGTCGGTCTCGGCGGCGCCGGTGGCGGCGAGCACCTTGTCGACGAAGGCGGCGAGCTGCTCGGCCGATGCGTCGACGGGGCCGAGGCCGTGGAAGAACGGGACGCCGGGCAGTTGCCCGTAGTCGAGGGAGAAGACGCAGTAGCCGCGGGCCTTCAGGTAGGGGGCGAGCCCCAGCCAGTTGTCGACGGAGTTCCCGAAGGTGCCGTGGACTAGGACGACGGGCCGGGGGTGGGCGGCGGAGGGCCTGCAGGCGTAGTCGTTCCAGCCGGAACCGGTCGCTGCGGCGGCCCGCGCACCGGCGGCGGGCACCAGGGCGACCGCGACGGCCAGCAGCAGCGCGGCCAGGGGTCCGAACGCTCGTCTCCAGGGCAGCATCGTGTGATCTCCTTGCGGATCGGGAAGGTGCGACGGCTCTGCGCCCTGTGATCCGGATCACGAGGATGCTGTTCACTCGTCAAGTTACGAGCGAGTAGTCCAGGTGTGAAGTTACGCGCCGGTAAAAACTCTCGGCGATAACCGACGCCGCATACATGCGATGTGATAACGGCTCACCAGCCGGGCCCGCGTGTGGGCGTGCTGCCGATCACCTCGACGGCCGCACCGAGCACGTCACCGCGGGTGACACGGTGATCGTCGGCCGCGGCGCGACGCTCGCGGTCGGGAACCCGGGCGACGGCACCGCCGTCACCTGGGTCACCGCGTCCGTCGGCCTGGTGGCGGAGCCGGCCGACGGCACCCGGCTCGCACCGCCGTGGGCCGGCTGAGCCTCACTCCCCCGCGGGCGGCCCCGGCTGCGCCCGTGGGGGTTCATGCCGCCAGGGAGCCGGGCATCACCGCCCTCGGGCCGAACTTCGCCCGGGCGCGGTCCGCGACCTCCTCGATGCGGCGGACCTTCTCGTCCACGGGGTCGAAGGTGAGCTGGTGGGAGGCCTGTTCGGCGGGGGCGAGGCCCTCGGCGCGCAGGGCGAGGGAGCGGACCCGGGCGCGCTGGAGGCCGAGGGCCTCGTACATGCCGTAGGCGGCGCGGGTGAGCGCCGCCGAGTGGGCGGTCGGCTCGGGCAGGGTGCGGGTGCGGGTGGTGGCCGAGCGGTCGGCGTAGCGGACGGTGAGGGTGAGGGTGCGGCAGACCTTGTCGACGTTGCGCAGCCGGGAGCCCAGCTCCTCGGCGGCGGACAGCAGGGCGCGGCGGTGGCGGCCGGGGTTCAGTTCGTCGCGGGTGAAGGGGCGTTCGGTGGCGAGGGAGCGGGAGATCCCGTTGGGCACCACGCGGCTCCGGTCGACGCCGTTCGCCTTCTCGCGCAGGTCGCGGCCCGCCTTCGCGCCCACCAGGCGCTGGAGCGTGGACAGCGGGGCGGCGGCGACCAGGCCGAGGGTGTCCAGGCCGTACTCGCACAGGGTGCGGGCGGTCGCGGCGCCGACGCCGGGCAGCGCGACGACGGGCTGGCCGGCGAGGAACTCCCGTACCGCGTCCGGCGGCACGGCGCGGGTCAGCCCCGGCCGGGCCTGGTGGAGCGCCATGCGGGCCAGCATCGGGCCCGGCCCGGCGCCGATCGCGCACTCGACGCCGTGCAGGGCGAGGGCACGGACGCGGATCACCGCGGCCAGTTCGAGGGCCGTGCGCCCGAAGTACCGTTCGGCGCCCCGCAGATCGGCCAGCGCCCCGTCCGGCGGCAGGGCCTCGACGACCGGCGTGAACTCCTCCAGCAACCCGAGCAGCCCCGGCAGGGCCGCCTCGTCCGTCGGCGGCAGCTGGAAACGTACGCAGAGAATGGTCATCCCGCACTCCCCGGACTCTGGTGCCACAACTTCCTTCCCGCCGCGGGCCCTTCGCCCGCGGGGCGCAGATCGGCCCAGGGGTGCATCTCGTACCCCGTGGGCATGCGGATCGTCCGCTGCCCCTCCATCGGGTCCTGGGCCGCGGAACCCGACGGGGCCGGCCGCCCGTCCGAACCGGCGAGCCGCCGGCGAGCCGCGCCGTCCCCGGGGGCGTCACCCGGGGAGGGCGGCCCGCCCGTGCCGGCCAGCCGGGCCGCGACGCCCTCCAGCCCCTCCTCCCGGCGCACCTCCAGCAGCTCCGCGAGGTTCCAGGCGGCGGCGCCCACCACGCTGAGGCTGCGCGGGCCGCGGCGCTGCACCACCCCGCGCACCAGCAGCAGCCAGGAGTGGAAGACGGTGTGGGCGCAGGTGTCGTGGGAGTCGTCGAAGAAGGCCAGGTCGACCAGGCCGGTGCCGTCGTCCAGGGTGGAGAAGATCACCCGCCTGCCGGACCGGATCGGCGGCGTCTGGGTGGCCGCCTTGGCGCCCGCCACCAGCACCGTCTCGCCGTGCCGCACCGAGCGCAGCCGGCGCGCCGAGACCACGCCCAGTTCGTCGAGGAACCTGCGGTGGTCGTCCATCAGATTGCGCGAGGCGTCCATGGACAGCACGCCCAGCTCGGCGCTGAGCTTCTCCTCCGAGGTGAGGTCGGGCAGCCCGGCGGGGGCCGTCCTCCGCCCGCCGGACAGGGGGAGCTGGTCGCCGCGTCCGCCGCGGGTGCCCCGGTGCAGCTCGGTCAGGTGCAGTTGCAGGTCGCGGCGGTTGGCGCCGAACGCGTCCAGCGCGCCGACCTGGGCGAGCCGCCCGGCCAGCGGCCTGCTGGGCCGGGCCCGTTCCCAGAAGTCGAGCAGGGAGGCGTACGGCTGCCCCTCGGCGATCCGCGCGGCCTCGGCCTCGCTGATGTTGTGCACGTCCGACAGGGCCAGCCGGAGACCCCATACCGGCGGCCGGCGTGAGCGCGACCCTGATTCAGACACCAGTTCGATCCTGTGTGCGACCCCCGACTTGTTCACGTCCAGCGGCAGGATCGGCACCCCGCGCCGCCGCGCGTCCGCCAGCAGCAGCCGCTTGGGGTACATCCCGGGATCGTGGGTGAGCAACCCGGCGTAGAAGGCGGCCGGATGATGGGTCTTCAGCCAGGCCGACTGGTACGTCGGGACGGCGAAGGCGACGGCGTGCGCCTTGCAGAAGCCGTAACTGCCGAAGGCCTCGACGATCTCCCAGGTCCGCTGAATCGTTTCCGCGTCGTATCCGTTCGCCGTCGCGTGCTGGGCGAACCACACCTTGATCCGCCCCTGCGACTCCGGGTCGGACAGCCCGCGCCGCACCCGGTCGGCCTCGCCGCGCCCGCAGCCGGTCATGATGTCCACGATGTCGATGATCTGCTCGTGGAAGACGACGACCCCGTAGGTGCCCCGCAGCGGCTCCTCCAGGTCGGGGTGGGGAAAGCGCACCGGCGCCCGCCCGTGCCGGGCCTCGATGAAGGGCCGCACCATGTCGGCGGCGACCGGTCCGGGGCGGAAGAGGGAGATGTCGACCACGAGGTCGTGGAAGGTGCTCGGCTGGAGCCGGCCCACCAGGTCCCGCTGGCCCGGCGACTCGATCTGGAAGCAGCCCAGCGTCTCGGTCGAGCGGATCAGCCCGTACGTCGCCGGGTCGCCGTCCGGCACCGCGTCCAGGTCGATCCGCTCCCCCGTGGCCCGTTCCACCTCGGCGACCGCGTGCGCCATCGCCGACTGCATCCGCACCCCCAGCACGTCCAGCTTGAGCAGCCCGAGGTCCTCGACGTCGTCCTTGTCGAACTGCGCCATCGGCAGCCCCTCGCCGCTGGTCGGCACGACCGGCGTACGGGAGAGCAGGGAGGCGTCGGAGAGCAGGACCCCGCAGGGGTGCATGGCGACCCCGCGCGGGAGGGCGTCGAGCGCCTCGACCAGCTCCCACAGCTTCCCGTACCGCTCCCGCTCCCCGGCCAGCTCCTTCAGCTCGGGCAGTTCGTCGAGGGCCGCGCGGGCGTCGCGGGCGCGGATGTGCGGGAAGGACTTGGCGATCCGGTCGATGTCGGCCGGGTCCATGGACAGCGCGGCGCCGACGTCGCGGATCGCGTGGCGCACCCGGTACGTCTCCGGCATCGCGACCGTCGCCACCCGCTCGGCGCCGAACCGGTCGATGATCGCGCGGTAGACCTCCAGACGGCGCGCGGACTCCACGTCGATGTCGATGTCGGGCAGCACGACCCGCTCCTTGGACAGGAACCGCTCCATCAGCAGCCCGTGTTCGACCGGATCGGCGTGCGCGATGCCGAGGAGGTGGTTGACCAGGGAGCCGGCGCCGGAGCCGCGGGCCGCCACCCGGATGCCCATCCGCCGCACGTCGTCCACGACCTGGGCGACGGTGAGGAAGTAGGAGGCGAAGCCGTGGTGGGCGATGATGTCCAGCTCGTGGCGGACCCGCTCCCAGTAGCCGCGCCGCCGGTCGTACCCGCGCAGCACCATGCCCGCCGCCGCCCGGGAGGCGAGCGCGCGCTGGGCGGTGCGCCGGCCGGCGCCCACCAGGTGCGGTTCGGGGAAGTGGACGGTGCCGATGCCGAGGTCGTCCTCGGGGTCGACCAGGCACTCGGCGGCCGTCGCCTGCGTCTGCTCCAGCAGGCGGTGTGCGGCGTCGCGCCGGAAGCCCGCCGCCTCCACGATCCGCTCGGCGGCGTGCCGCATGGCGTCGGCGCCCTTCAGCCAGGCCTCCCCGGAGTCCAGCTCCCCGCTCGCGTCGACCGGCACCAGCCGGCGCGCGGCGTCCAGCACGTCGGCGACCGGACCCTGACCGGGGTCGGCGTACCGAACGGCGTTGGTCAGCACGGGCCGCACCCCCTGCTCGGCGGCGAAGCCGACGGTCCGGGCGGCCAGCCGCAGCGAGCCGGGGCCGGTGCCCGTACGGCCGTGCCAGACGGCCTCCAGGCGCAGGGCGTCGCCGTACACCTCCCGCCAGGGGGCGAGGAGCCGCACCGCGCGGTCCGGGCGCCCGGCGGCGAGGGCGCGGCCGACGTCGGAGGCGGGGCCGAGCAGGACGGTCAGTCCGTCGGCGACGGGGGCGGCCCCGTTCCGGTGGGCCCGCGAGCCGGGGACGCCGTCCCAGGGCAGCAGCGGGGTGTCGGCCGCGGTCCGTGCGTCGGCGTGCGCGGCGGACACCAGCCGGCACAGCTCGGCCCAGCCGCGGGCGCCGTCGCGCGCGAGGAAGGTGACGCGCTGCGCCGACTCGTCGACGAAGGCGCCGCCGCGCACGGGGGTGCGGCGCCGGTCCCGTCGCACGGAGGTCTCCGAGCGGTCGGCTCCGGCCGTGGGCGGTGCCACCGCCAGCTCCGCGCCGAACAGCGGGCGGACCCCCGCCTTCGCGCAGGCCTTGGCGAAGCGGACCGAGCCCGCGAGGGTGTCGCGGTCGGTCAGGGCCAGGGCGCCCATGCCGCGCTCCGCGGCGCGCTCGGCCAACCGCTCCGGGTGGGAGGCGCCGTACCGCAGGGAGAACCCGGAGACGGTGTGCAGATGCGTGAACCCTGGCACACGCACCTCCTGCACTCGTGAGCTTCCGACGTCGGACCGAGGCCTCTTTCGAACATCTGTTCCCAGCTACCCCACCCCCACCATAGACCAATTTTCGAAAGCGTGTGCGACATCCGTTCGGCCCCGTCCCACCTGCGCAAACGCCCGGCTCCCCGGACCGTGGGGACATGACACGGACCACCTCCGCCGGACCTCCGCACGGCCCCCGCGGCTCATTCCTCGGTGAGGTGCAGGACGCCGTCACCCCCCGGGCCACGCTGCTCGTGCTCGGCGTGATCGCACTCCAGCTGCTGTTCGTCGCCTCCTACGTCGGAGCGCTGCACGACCCGAAGCCCAGGGACGTGCCCTTCGGGGTGGTCGCGCCCCCGGCCGCCGCGGACCAGGCGGTGACGCGGCTGGAGCGGCTGCCCGGCTCACCGCTGGACCCGCGCGCGGTGGCCGACGAGGCGACCGCGCGGAAACAGATCATGGACCGGGAGATCGACGGCGCCCTGGTCCTGGACCCGGCCGGCGACCGGGACACGCTCCTGGTCGCCTCCGGCGGCGGCACCGTCCTCGCCTCCACCCTGGAAGGCCTGGTCACCCGTCTGGAGACCGCCCAGGGACGCACCCTGCGGACGGTCGACGTGGCCCCGGCCTCGCCGCGGGACTTCGACGGGCTGTCGTCCTTCTACCTCGTCGTCGGCTGGTGCGTCGGCGGCTACCTGTGCGCCTCGATCCTGGCCATCAGCACCGGCGCCCGGCCCGCCGACCCGCGCCGCGCGACGATCCGGCTGCTGGTGATGGCGCTGGTGTCGGTGGTCGGCGGACTGGGCGGTGCGGTGATCGTCGGGCCGGTCCTGGACGCCCTGCCCGGCGGCGTGGCGGCGCTGTGGGGGCTGGGGGCGCTGATCACCTTCGCGGTCGGCGCGGCCACGCTCGCGCTCCAGGGCGTCTTCGGGATCGTCGGCATCGGGCTGGCGATCCTGCTCGTGGTGATCGCCGGCAACCCGAGCGCGGGCGGCGCCTTCCCGCTGCCGATGCTGCCGCCGTTCTGGGCGGCGATCGGCCCGGCACTGCCCCCGGGCGCGGGCACCTGGGCGGCACGCTCGATCGCGTACTTCGAGGGACACGCCCTGACCGGCCCGCTGCTGGTGCTCTCCGCATGGGCGGCGGGCGGCGTCCTGGTCACGCTGCTGGCGGCGGGGCTGCGCCGGCGGCGGCAGAGCGGGGAACTGCCCACCCAGGTGGCCTGACGGGCGGCACCGGCACACGGAAGTCCCGCCCCTCGCGCGCGGGGCGGGACTTCCACGGGGTGCCGTGGGGGGATCAGCCGATCTGCGTCCCGGTGGCCGACAGGGCCTCCGTCACCGACTGGAAGAAGGTCTCCCCGCCGGAGGTGCAGTCGCCGCTGCCGCCGGAGGTGAGGCCGACCGCCTTGTCGCCGGAGAAGAGCGAGCCGCCGCTGTCGCCGGGCTCGGCGCAGACGTCGGTCTGGATCAGGCCGTTGACGATGTCGCCGTTGCCGTAGTTCACGGTGGCGTCCAGGCCGGTGACCGTGCCGGAGTGCACCTGGGTGGTGGAGCCGCTGCGGGTCACCTCCATGCCGACGGTGGCCTCGGCGGCGCCCGAGATGGCCTGCGTGGAGCCGTTGTAGAGGTTGACCTCGCTCGGGCGGGCCACGTCGGCGGTGTACTTGACCAGACCGTAGTCGTCGCCCGGGAAGCTGGACGTGACGTTCTCGCCGATCACGTTGCCGGAGGAGTCCGACCACGTGGAGATGCCCTCGGTGCAGTGCCCGGCGGTGAGGAAGTGCGGCTCGCCGCCCTTGGTCACGTTGAAGCCGAGCGAACAGCGCCCGCCGTTGCCGGTGATGGCGTCGCCGCCCGCGATGAAGGGCTTGTACTCGCCCTTGGTGCGCTTCAGCTCCGCCTTGGCGCCCAGGCCCTCGACCACCTCGGTCAGCTTGGCCCACTCGGCCTCGGAGACCGTGCGGTCGGCGGTGACGACGACCTTGTTGGTGGTCGGGTCGGTGACCCAGGACGTGCCCGGAATGGTGGCGTCCTGCTTGAGGGTGGTGCGCGCGCTCTTGAGGTCGGCGAGCGAGTTCTGGACGACTCTCGCCTTGGCGCCGGCCTCCTCGACGACCTGCGCGGCTGCCTGGTCGAGCACGTTCACCACGAGGCTCTCGGCCTCGGCGTCGTAGTACGTGCCCGCCGTGTCGGCGCCCAGGTCCTCGACGAGGGTGGAAGCGAGCTTTCCGGCCGCCGCGACCGACAGGGTCTTCGGCTCGGCGGTCCGTGTGGGCTCGCTGGCGTTCGCACTCTGGAAGGTGACTCCCGCGGCGACGAGTGCGGCGATGCCCGCACCTGCCACGGCTGCCCGCCGCCTGGGTATGCGTCGGTGCTTCAACTCACGTCCTCCTGTGGGGGGTCGGTCCGGGAGGTTGTGGGGACCTCGGGGACCGGAAGGCTGGTTGACGAGCGCTTACTCTTCCGAACCCGCCAGTAGCACACAAGGTCGACTTCAAGACGTGCGCACGACAACTCCAAGGCGGGCACACGCCCTTCACCGTCCACTGCCGCCCAGTCCCCTTCGCTCTGCAAACACCAGGCGCGAAGAACCGATCACCGACCGGTGAGGTCTACTCCTGTCCTGAACTCGCCCCTCACGCACCGTCGTTCACCCATGCCCCGCCACCCGGACCGGGCTCCGGACCGGGTACCGGACCGGAGCTGAAACCGGCTAACGAACCGGATCCGGACAGGGATGAGCCCCCGCAGGCGGTCGCCTGCGGGGGCTCGTGGTGCTGCCGGCTGCGTCCTTGGGGGGTTCGGCCTAGTAGACGCTCACCCCGTAGGCGCTCAGGGCCTCGGTGACGGGCTGGAAGAAGGTCGTGCCGCCGGTCCGGCAGTTGCCGCTGCCGCCCGAGGTCAGACCGTAGGCGGTGCCGTTGCTGCCGTAGAGCGGGCCGCCGGAGTCGCCGGGCTCGGCGCAGACGTTCGTCTGGATCAGCCCGTAGACGATGTCGCCGCCGCCGTAGTTGACGGTGGCGTTCAGGGCGGTGACCCGGCCGCTGTGGGTGCCGGTGGTCGAGCCGTCCCGGATGACGGTGGTGCCCACGCTGGGCGTGGCGGCACGGGTGATGTCCACGCCGTTGGCGGTGCCGGGCTTGCTGATGGAGCTGTTGGTGTACCGGACGATGCCGTAGTCGTTGCCCGGGAAGCTGGAGCCGGCGGTCGAGCCGAGGACCGTGGTCCGGCCGGAGTTGGCGTACCAGGTGCCCGCGCCGTCGGTGCAGTGGCCGGCCGTCAGGAAGTACTCGGCGCCGCTGCTGCTGCGGACGTTGAAGCCGAGGGAGCAGCGCCAGCTGCTCGCGTAGATGGCGTCACCGCCCTGGATCAGCTTGGTGAACTTGCCCGGGGTGCGCTTGATGGTGAGCGCGTCGGCGTTGCCGCCGGCCTGCTTCTTGATCTTGGCGATCTCGGCCTGGGAGACGGTGCTGTCGACGGTGACCAGCACCCGGCCGGACTTGCTGTCGACGGCCCAGGCGGTGCCCGGGACGTCGGCCTTCAGCACGGCGCCGCTGGCGCTCTTGAGCTCGGCGGAGCTGAAGGTGGCGGGGGGCTCGGACGCGTTCGCGCTGGGGACCGCGATCGCTGCGGCGGCCACGAGGCCGGTGGATACGGCGATCAGCCGAGTCCGTCTCGAGATGCCGCTGCGGGGGGTGGTGCGCTTGATCCTCACTTTACGTTCCTCCACGGGGGAAGTCGGGGGCCCTGTCGTGGGGTTGCGGGCCCGTGAGGCGCAGCCAGGGAAACAGCGGGTGTCCGGATTGCGTACACGCCGTGCCCCTGACAAGCGCTGAGGGGGAGTATTCGGCCGAACGGCCGGTCGGCGCAAGGGTGCCTTTCGGCCGTCAAGCTTTGAACGATCTGTGAGGGTTGTGCCGTGAACGAGCGGTGCGGGCCGTGGCCCTACAGGAGGTCGCGCTCCCCGGCCGCGATGCCGGCGCCGAGGGTGTTGCCCGGCGGCGGGAAGGGGCAGACGAAGTGGCCGGCGAAGGCGCAGGGCGGCAGCAGCGCGCGGTTGAAGTCGACCGTCGTCCGGCCGTCGGCGTCCGGCGCGGCCGGGCGCAGGAACCGGAAGCGGTAACTGCCGTGGCCGCTGGTGGCGTCGGCGAAGACGGCCCACAGCGAGCCGTCCTCCTCGACCGTCACCTGAAGCGTCAGCTCCCGCCCGTCCAGGGTGAACGCCAGCTCACCGCCGAGCCCGAGCCCGCGCTCGCGCCCGTCGGCGTTCGGCACCCGCACCTCGCGCCGCCCGGTGCCGTACGGGGTGAACCGCCCCGGCACCGACCAGCGCGGGTCGTACGGCGTGACCTCGATGCCGCGAAACGCCCGCCGCGCCTCGGCGGCCGGGTCGAAGTCGCGCACCCCCCACAGGCCCTCCCGGACCAGCACGACCAGCCGCCGCTGCCCCTGGGCCACCCGGGCGGCGCTCGCCGGGCCCGGGTCGGCCGCGAGCCGCACCGCGCCGTCGAGCGGTTCGCCGTCCACGGTCAGCCCGTCCGCCGCGGCGGCGGTCAGCAGCACGGCGTCACCCTGCGCACGCCAGTTCCCGGGGATGTCCGGAAGTCGCCCCTCCGGATGGTCGTCCAGCCAGTGGGTGGCGGTCAGCGCGAGCGGTCCGTAGGGCGCCGTCACCGCCGCGACGCGCCGCTCGTGCCAGCGCCGCCACTCCTCGGACGGGTTCGTCGTCGACGGGTTCGTCGTCATGGGAGCCACCCTGGCACACCGGCGGGCCGACGGCGCCTCAGCAGCCGCAGTCGCAGCCACAGCCGTCACAGCAGCCGTCCTCGCCGCAGCAGTTGCCGCAGCACTCGCAGCCGCCGCAGCAGTCGCCGCAGCCGCCGCAGTCGCAGTTGGCGCACGGGCTCTGCTTGCGCTCCCCGCTCCAGGGGTCCTCGTACGTACCGCAGCACATCTGGCACGTACAGGCGAGCCCCAGCCACACGGCGCATCCGGCGAGCAGCCCGCGCCGGTTGCGGTGGGGCGGCTCCGGCGGCGGACCACCGGGGCCGCCCGGGGCACCCGTACCGGGCGGCGCGTACGGGCCGGCGGCGTACGGGCCCACGGGGTGCGGGACGGCGGGGTGCGGGACGGCGGGGTGCGGGACGGCGGGGTGCGGGACGGCGACGGCGTCGGGGCCGGCGGTCCGGTGCGCGCATGTGGCCGTGCCGAACGCGCGGTCGACCGAGGTGCGCAGCTCGTGCACCAGCAGCCGGTGCACCAGCCGACCGTCGTCGAACTCCGCCTCCCGCAGCGCCAGCCGTATGCCGTGCACCGCGTCGTCGGCGAGCCGCCGGGCCTCGGCGAGCGGGGTGCCCGTGGCGGCCAGGGGGTTCCAGGCACCGGAGGCGGCGTCGGCCTCGCGGTCCTCCACCGCGTCCAGCAGATGGGCGAGCCGGCCGAAGAGCCGGCCGGCCTCGGCGAGCGGGGCCGCGTTGTGCGGGCGGCCCGCGAGGCGGGCGGTGTGCGCGAAGGCCGCCGCGGTGGCGGTCTCGGTCGGCTCGGTGACCGTCAGCAGCGGCGTGCCGGGCCCGGCGAGCGACTCGATGCCGGCCTGCCGGTCCACGGCGTCGACCAGGACGGCGGTGTCGAACCCGACGGCGGTGCCGGTGCGGGCCCCGGCCGTCTCCCAGTTCGCGGCGACCCGGCGGGCGGCGCGGGCCACCGGCCGGCGGGCCAGCGGTCCGTCGCCGTCGGTGACGTGGTCGCGGAGCTTCGCCGAGGCCAGCACCAGGGACACGGCCGCCGCGAGCCGGGCGCCCTCGCCGTGGGCCACGGAGGCGGTGCGCAGGCCGCGCAGCGGGCACGGTCCGGCCGTGCGCCGTCCCGAGCCGGGACCCTCGCGCCAGGACTGAGCCTCCGTCAACACCGATATGAGAAGCCCGTCGTAATTCGTCACGATCCGCGCGAACTGACCGTGGTCCCCGCGCAGTGCGAGGCACAGCCCGCACAAATGGGCCATCCACTGGCCGGTGAGCCTCTCCCCCAGCCGGTGACGGCAGGGCCTGACGATTCCGAACACGACGTTCCCCCGTGGTTCGTACGACGCTGAGCTGCGGCATCGTATCGACCGCGGTGGTTCACCCGGACGCCCCGTCCATCACCCGTACGCCGAGAAGAATCATATTTCACTCACAGTCAGCAGCCGTTTGGGAAACGACCCTTGGGACACACGGACTCTCGACGGATTCGCTGTGCACCAGTACCGTCACAAACCCCCCGCGCGGCGTCTATCCACTTGGCGCGACGTCCGCATCATGGATGACCATAGGGATGCGGAAAGCACGTAAGACCGCTGTGAGAGGAGGCGTCCATGGGATCGGTACGCAAGGCGAGTGCGTGGCTCGGCCTCGTCGACGACAACGATGACGAGCGCTACTACGACGACGACTACTCCGAGGGCACCGACGCCGGGGACGCCTGGGTCACCGACCCGCGGGTGAAGGTGGCCGCGGACTCGGCCGAGGAGAAGGGCCGCCGCATCGGCACGGTCACCCCGGACAGCTTCCGGGACGCGCGGGCCATCGGCGAGCTGTTCCGGGACGGGGTCCCGGTCATCATGAACCTCACGGCCATGGAGCCCGCGGACGCCAAGCGCGTGGTGGACTTCGCGGCCGGGCTGATCTTCGGGCTGCGCGGTTCGATCGAGCGGGTGTCCAACCGCGTGTTCCTGCTGAGCCCGTCCGACACGCAGATCATCAGCGGCGAGCCGGCCGCGCACCGTTCGGACGGTTTCTTCAACCAGAGCTGAGGCAGGGCCGTACCCACCGGCCCTGCCCCCTGTTTCCCCGGCCCTTACCGGAAGGCGTCGATTCCGGTGAGCGCCTTGCCCAGCACGAGCTGGTGCATCTCGACGGTGCCCTCGTAGGTGAGCACCGATTCCAGGTTCGTCGCGTGCCGCATCACGGGGTATTCGAGGGAGATCCCGTTGGCCCCGAGAATCGTCCGGGCCGTGCGGCAGATCTCGATCGCCTCCCGTACGTTGTTGAGCTTGCCGAAGCTGACCTGCTCCGGGCGCAGGCGGCCGGCGTCCATGCGCCGCCCGAGGTGATGGGCGAGCAGAATTCCCTTGTGCAGTTCGACCGCCATGTCGGCGAGCTTGGCCTGCGTCAGCTGGAATCCGCCGATGGGCCGCCCGAACTGCTCCCGCGACTTCGCGTACTCCACGGCCGCCTCGAAACAGCTGCGGGCCGCGCCCATGGCGCCCCAGACGATTCCGTACCGCGCGTGCGACAGGCAGCTGAGCGGGCCGCGCAGCCCGGTGACCTCCGGCAGGACGGCGTCGGCGGGGAGCCGTACGTCGTCCAGGACCAGCTCGCTGGTGACGCTGGCCCGCAGGGACCACTTGTGCTTGATCTCCGGGGCGGAGAAGCCGGGGGTGTCGGTGGGGACGGCGAACCCGCGGATGCCGTCGTCGGTCTGCGCCCAGACGACGGCGACGCCGGCCACGGATCCGTTGGTGATCCACATCTTGCGTCCGTTCAGCACCCAGTCGCCGCCGTCGCGCTTGGCGTACGTCCGCATGGAGGCGGGGTCGGACCCGTGGTCGGGCTCGGTCAGGCCGAAGCAGCCGATGACCTCGCCGGCGGCCATCGGCGGCAGCCATCGCCGCTTCTGCTCCTCGCTGCCGAAGCGGTGGATGGCGTACATGGCGAGCGAGCCCTGTACGGAGACCAGCGAGCGGATGCCGGAGTCGGCGGCCTCCAGTTCCAGGCAGGCCAGGCCGTACTGCACGGCGCTCGCGCCGGCGCAGCCGTAGCCGTCGAGCGACATGCCGAGGGCCCCGATGCCGCCGAGTTCGCGTGCGAGCCCGCGGATGTCCGGCAGTTCCCCCTGCTCGTACCAGTCGGCGACGTGGGGCAGCACGCGGTCGGCGGCCCACGAGCGGACGGTGTCCCGGACGGCGAGGTCCTCGGGGGCGAGCAGGTCGTCGAGGCCGAGGGGGTCGGCGGGGTCGAACGCGGGGGGCTTCGAGGACGAGGCCATGTCATATCCTCCCGGAACTTGTTAACTAGCACCGCTAGCTAAAGCGCTGGTCCCGACGTTACGGCGCCGACGCATCGCCCGTCCACTCTCCCCTTGGCCTCGTCCGTGGGGGTGCGCCCATCGCCGGCGGGTGCGGGCCGTCGGTCGTTCGCCTCGCCCACCCACGCCCACCCGTTCACCGCCAACCGGCAGGCCGGCCTCGCCCGTGGGGGCGGGGCATTCGTCGGCGGCTGCGGGCCGTCGGTTCGGGTCGTTGCTCGTCGCGGCCGCCCGCACGGTGCCGTCTCCCGTGTCCGTCGAGCGGGTGGGCCGGGTGCCCGGGGAGGATCGGTCGGCCTCCGCCGCCGCCCACGCAGCGCAAGCCGCCGGCGAGACGCGCGCCACCGCGGGCGACGGTTCGTTGCCGGATGGCGGTGAACGGGTGGTGCGCGGGTGGGAGAACACCCCGGCGGTCACACCGAGACGCGGGAGTCCACCGCGTCCCTGGGCGCCGGCACGCTCACCGCCGCCGCCTCGCACTGCATCGCCCGCGGCAACCGCAACGCCATCACCGCCCCCAGCAGCAACAACCCCGCACTCACCAGCAGCGTCACGTGCAGCCCGTGCACGAAGGAATCCCGCGCCGCCTCCCGCAGGGCGACCCCGACCGGCCCCCCGAGCTGCGCGGCGACCTCGTACGCCTCCCCCAGCGAATGCGCCGCCGAGGCGGACGCCGACGCCGGCACCCCGGCGACACCCGCCAGCCCGGGCGCGTACGCGGCGTTCATCACGCTTCCCAGCAGAGCAATGCCGATACCCGCTCCGAGCTGGTACGACGTCTCGCCGATCGCCGCCGCCCCGCCCGCCTGCTCCGGCGGCGCCTCGCTCAGCATCGACTCGTACGCGCCGAACAGCGTCGTCTCCAGCCCGAACCCCAGCAGCACGAACCCGGTCAGCAGCAGCGCGCAGTTGTCGTCCCGCCCCATCGCCGTCAGCAGCACCACGGCCCCCGCCGTCAGGCAGAACCCGGCGCACACCATCCGCCGCGGCCCGAACCGCCGCAGCATCCGCGCCCCGGCCAGCCCGGCCGCCATCGCCGCGAAGGTCAGCGGCAGCAGCCGCAGCCCGGTCTGGAGCGGCGACAGCCCGAGCACCAGTTGCAGGTACTGCGCCGCGATCAGCTCCAGCCCCACCAGCGCGAGCATCGCCAGCACGATGCACCCGACGGACGTGCTGAACGCGGCCCGCTTGAACATCCGCAGGTCCACCAGCGGATGCCGGCGCCGGCGCTGACGCCGTACGAACGCCGCCAGCAGCCCCGCGCCCGCCACCAGCGGCACCACCGTCAGCAGGCTCGCCACCGGCTCCCCGCCGCCGAGCCGCTTCACGCCCAGCACCACGCCGAACAGCCCGGCCGCCGCCATCAGCGCGCCGACCACGTCCCAGGGCCCCTCGCCGTCCCCCTTCGACTCGGGCAGCAGCAGCCGCCCGACCGGCAGGCTGACCAGCATCAGCGGGATGTTCACCAGGAACACCGAGCCCCACCAGAAGTGCTCCAGCAGGAAGCCGCCCAGCAGCGGCCCGACCGCGGCGCCCACCGCGGCGACCGCGCTCCAGATGCCGATGGCGAGCGCCCGCTCCCGCCGGTCGGGGAAGACCTGCCGCAGGATGGACAGCGTCGCCGGCATGATCATCGCCCCGCCGACGCCGAGCAGCGCCCGGGCCACGATGAGGACCTGCGCGCTGTCGGCCACGGCGGCCATCGCGGACGCGACACCGAAGAGGGCGTACCCCAGCAGCAGGACCCGTCTGCGGCCCACCCGGTCACCGAGCGTGCCGAACAGGATCAGCAGCGAGGCGCAGACGAGCGGGTAGACGTCGACGATCCAGAGCAGTTCGATCGCGCCGGGCCTGAGGTCCTCGGTGACGGCGGGCACCGCCACGTGCAGCACGGTGGCGTCGACGGCGACCAGCAGCAGGCTGACGCAGAGGACGACGAGCACCACCCAGCGGTTGGCACCGGCCCCGGCCGCCCGACGGCGCAGCCCGACGGCAGCCGTGGTCGTCCCGGACATGTACGTACCTCCCAGATGTCCCCTCGCGTCCGGCGGGGCGGTGCGGGGTGGGGACTCCCCGCCGCTCGCCCGGAGCGGAGCGGGGGGCTCCGGGCCGCGCACGCAACGCGAGTGACTCGTCAGCGTACGCGAGTCCGAGCGCCGCTCGCGTGGCGGACCTCTCACCGGTTGCGGGTGACGCGTGTGGTGTACGCCACTGCGCACATCGGTCCCGCGCTCCCGCGCGCGCCACCCGGCGCCACCCGGCCGACCGGCCGGTTCCGGGCTGCGCCGATAATCGGGGCCGTGACCGATCTTGACGCGCGTACGACGGCCGGCCGCCCCTCGGCCCTGCGCCGGGCCGCCCCGGCGCTCCTGGGCTACGCGGCCGTGCGCGCCCTGGGCCTGGTCGCCCTGGCCCTGTGGAGCGCCGCGCGCGACAAGAGCGCGTACACGCTGCTGACCGCCCGCTGGGACGCGCTCTGGTACACGAGGGTGGCCGAGCTGGGCTACGGCTACGAGGTGCGGCTGCCCAACGGCGACGTCCACTCCAACCTGGCGTTCTTCCCGCTGCTGCCCTGGCTGGAGCGGCTGGGCGCGGCGGTGTCGCCGCTGTCGCACGCGGACGCCGGTTTCGTCGTCGCGCTGCTCGCCTCGCTCGCCGCCGCGTGGGGGATCTACGCCGTGGCGGAGCACGTGTACGGCGGCCGGGCGGGGGTGTGCGCCGTGCTGCTGTGGGCGGTGCTGCCGGTGGGGATCGTGCAGTCGATGGCGTACAGCGAGTCGCTGTTCACGGCGCTGGCCGCCTGGTCGCTGTACGCGGTCCTGACGGGCCGCTGGGTGACCGCGGGGGTCCTGGCCCTGCTGGCGGGGCTGACCCGGCCGGTCGGTCTCGCGGTGGTCGCCGCGGTGTGGGCGGCGGGGATCGCCGCGTTCGTGCGCGAACGCCGCGGGGGTCCCGCCGGGGAGGTCCCTTCCCCCGGCGGGCGCGGCCGGCGCGTCACCGGCATGCTCCTCGCCCCCCTGGGTGCCGCCGGGTACGTCCTGTGGGTCGGGCACCGCACGGGCGGGGGCCCGCTCGGCTATCTCGACGTGCAGGCCGGCTGGCGCAACGGGTTCGACGGCGGGTACGCCTTCGCCCGCTTCGTCGCGGAGAAGTTCACGTCGTTCCCGTCCGCCCTGGCGGGGGCGGGCCTGGTGGCCGGCGTCGCGTTGGTGCTCTGGCTGTACGTCGTCTGCGTACGGCAGCGTCAGCCGCTCGCGCTGCTGGTGTACGCGGGGATCGTCACCGCGCTCGCCCTGTGCGCGTCGAGCTACTTCGGCTCCAAGCCCCGGCTGCTGCTGCCGGCCTTCCCGCTGCTGCTGCCCCTCGCCGTGGCCCTGGCGCGGCTGCGAACGCCCAGGCCCGCGCTGGTGCTGGGCGGGGCGGCGGTGGTGTCGGCGCTGTACGGGGCGTTCTGGCTGAACGGCTCGGGGCCGCCCTGACCCGCCGCCGCCCCGCCGGTGAGCAGCCGGTGAGCGGCCGGCGAATTCCGTCCCAGCATTCGGTGAACGAATTCATAAGGGCCGATAAACCCGTCGGCCGGAATGATCAGAATAAATGCGGGCCGTCGTCGGCCCGCATTACGGAATCCCGGGAATTGGTTCCGCCCTGAGAGGAATCCCACATCACATCGTCATCACAAAGCCGTTGATTCGTCGGGGTTCGCTCCTCACTCGCTGTAACGTCGATTGGGTGCGTACCGAACGGAAGCTCACCCGTCTGGACCGGGTGTTCGCAAGACTGGACCGGGAGCCCGAGCGCCCGGTCCTGCTCGATGTGCCGAAGATGAGCCGGCACAGGATTGCGTTGCTCGCCGGCACCCTCGCGTTCTATGTGGCGATCGTGTGGGCCGTGCTGATCACCTCCTGGCTCGTCCGGCTCGACTGGCAGGTCATGTTCTTCCGGCCCTACCAGCAGTGGCCGGAGCTCCACGCGTTCGTCGACTACTACGTGGTGCTGGGCCAGCGCGGCCCCACCGCCGTGATGGTCGCGGCCTGGCTGGGCTGGCGCTCCTGGCGCCAGCACACACTGCGGCCGCTGCTCGCGCTCGCCGTCTCCCTGCTGCTGCTGAACGTCACGGTCGGCGCCGCCAAGATCGGCATGGGCCGGCTGGGACCGCACTACGCGACCACGATCGGCTCGAACGAGATGTGGGCCGGCGGCGATATATTTCCGAGCGGTCACACCGCCAACGCCGTGGTGACCTGGGGAATCCTGGCCTATCTGGCCTCCACGCCCCGGGCCCGCCGCTGGCTGTCCGCTCTCTCGGCGGTCGTCTCGCTCGGCGTCGGGATGTCCACGGTCTACATCGGTACGCACTGGCTGAGCGACGTGCTCCTGGGGTGGGCCGCCGGTCTGCTGATCCTGCTGGCGCTGCCGTGGTTCGAGCCGCTGATCGCCCGCTCCGAGTCCTGGATCCTGGCCCTGCGGGACCGCGGATTCGCCCGGCTGCGCGGCGCGGCGCCGGCGAGACGGCCGGCCGGCGGCCCGGTGGTGTTTCCCCCGCCGGCCTCGGACCGGGCGGACGCCCCGGCCTGCGAGCCGGTGCCGGCGACCCGTGCCCGGACCCCGGCGTACCTGGCTCCGGGACCGCACACGACGCGTGCGGAGCGCACGCCGGTCACCCCGGCCGGCAGCCGTCGCCCGCAGCACGGCGACCGCCACCCGCGCAACTCCTCCCCCACCGCCCGGCACACGACCGGCTGATCCTCCTCGCGGTGCGGGCCCCGGTACGTCCGGTACGCACAGCCCGCCCCGCACCCGCACCCGCACGACGGCCCCGGCGCCCCTTCGGCGAGCCGGGGCCGTCGTCGTGTCAGCCCTTCCAGGCGCGGGCCACCCGGCCGTCCTTCACCTCGAAGTTCAGCCGGCCCACGCGGTACTCCATGGTGATGATCGCTCCCGGTGGCAGGGCCCGGACGGTCGCCCAGCCGCGCTCGCGCGCGAGCCGTTCCGCCGTGTCGGAAGCGAGGCCGACGTATGCGTCCGGGCTGTCCTGGGGTTCGGATGGGGGTGTCGGAATCGGCGCCATGCCGCCACGCTATGCGCTGCTCCGCGGCCGGGGAAGCCCGCTCCGGTAACAGGGGCGCGGAAGCCCGTCCCGTCACGCTTCTGTCACAGGTGCGCGACAGGCTTTGGCCGAAATCCGCTCACTCGGACGGGCGGTTCCTCGTGCGGGGGACGCCCTTCCCGCGGGGGCGGGAGAGAAATTCCCACCGGGGTGCGAACGGCTTTCGAAAGGCCGGGCGAAACGGCCGCGCAAAACGCCGACGAGTCATTCCGCGGGTTCCGGGCGAAGGGCACCCGGGATCGGGGTATTCACAGAAAGCACATCTTCGGATCGCACGATCTCCACACCGGATCACGGCACTTCCGGCGCCTGCGGCCCCTGCGGTTCCTCCGGCGCGCCCGGGTCCTCCGGTGCACCCGGGTCCGACCGGGCCAGCGCGCGGGCCAACCGGTCGCGGGCCGTCCTGACCGCCCCGGTCAGCTCGGCCGGCTCCACCACCTCGAACTCGAAGCCGAGCATCATCACGTGGAGGACCATGACGTCCAGGGTCGCCGCGCCGGTGCGCAGCAGGCAGCTGCGCGGCCCCTCGGGCTCCAGCACGCCCGCGGAGGGCGAGATCCCCTCCATGGCCTCCTGAAGGGGAACGAGCAGGCGCACGACGGCGTGCTCGGCGTACACGCGGGTGGACACGCCCCGGGAGACGTAGGCGGCAAGGTCCTCGGCGGGCGGCTCGCGCGGGGTGAAGCGCGGCCCGTGCGGTGGCTTGGGGGTGATGCGGTCCACCCGGAAGGTGCGCCAGTCCGCGCGGTCGAGGTCGAAGGCGACGAGGTACCAGCGGCGCTCGCTGCACACCAGCCGGTACGGCTCGACCGTGCGCCGGGACTCCGCGCCGTCGTGTCCCCGGTAGGCGAACCGCAGCCGCTCGGCGTCCCGGCACAGGTGGGCCAGTTCGGTGAGGAGGGCCGGGTCCACGGCGGAGGACCGCGGCTCGCGCAGCATCGGCACCGTGAAGGCGGTGAGCGCGCCCACCCGGCGGCGCAGCCGGTGCGGCAGCACCTGCTCGAGCTTGGCCAGGGCCCGCACGGAGGTCTCCCCGATGCCCTCGACGGCCTGCCCGGCGGCCGTGCGCAGTCCGACCGCGACGGCGACGGCCTCGTCGTCGTCCAGCAGCAGCGGCGGCAGTTCGGCGCCCGCGCCCAGCTGGTAGCCGCCGCCGGTGCCGGGGCTGGCGTTGACCGGGTAGCCCAGCTCGCGCAGCCGGTCCACGTCCCGGCGGACGGTGCGCGCGGAGACGCCCAGGCGTTCGGCCAGCTCGGTGCCGGACCATTCGCGGTGGGCCTGGAGGAGGGAGAGCAGGCGCAGGAGCCGTGCCGAGGTCTCGAGCATGAACCGAGTCTGCCAGTCGTCGCGGACAGGTTCTGTCCGCGATGGACTTCCGGCTCCGGCAGTCCACGAGCCGGCGGCCTGGACGGCCCGCTCCCATGGGGGAGGACCCGCCCCCGGCAGGACCCGCCCACGCGCCCCCTGCGGGCGTCAGGACGCCGGGCCGGTCACGGACACCGACAGGTCGTTGTCCCGTGTGTAGTACGGCCGGGCCTCCACGGGGCCGGACGGGGTGTCCACGCGCGCGGTGGGGAAGGTGAGGACCGGCTGCTTGTCGGCGACGTCGTCCAGCAGCCGGGCGACCCGTACCCGCTCGCCGCCGGCACCGGCGGGCCTGACCCACAGGTCCCACACGCCCGGCGCCAGGTCGCCGTACTCCACGGTGCAGCGGAACTCCGTCCGGTCGGCGACCACGTCGGCCCGGCGGACGCCGCCCGTGCCCGTGCCGGGCCGGACGTGCAGTTCGGCGTGGGCCCCGGCGCCGGGCTCGGCGCCGTAGAGCCGGCCGCGCACGGTCAGGCCGGTGGCGCCCGCCCGTACCTCGACGGCCTCGGCGTGCGGTGCCCGCAGCCAGGACCGGACGGTGAGGTTGCCCTGCCGGGTGGCGTACGGGATGCGGACGGCGACGTGGCCGAGCAGTCCGCCGGGGGTGCGATCGGCCAGGGAGCGCAGGTCGGTGGCGCCCGGCACCAGGCGGCGCGGTTCGTCGTCGGCCACGCGCGCGTAGGCGTCCCAGCGGCCCTCGGGCAGGGCGACGGTGCTGGGCAGGGCGGCGCGCAGCCGGTCCTGTGCGACCGGGGCCAGGGGCAGGCCGACCTCGTCGTCGCCGCCGCGGCGGCGCAGCAGCAGATGCGCCACGCCTGCGTTCCCGGGCGCGGCCACGTCGAAGGTCAGTCCGCCCGCGGAGTCGGCGATGCAGTCGGCGCGCAGCGGTGCGGCCTGCCGGGCCGGCGACGTCATGCGGTGCGGTTCCTCCCTGAGGTGTTCGTCGTCCGGTGAGACCCGGAACGCGGTCTTCTGGTTGCCTTCGGGGCGGTTGCGATGCGGTCACGGCTCGTAGGCCAGCAGCGGGACCTCGAAGCAGGTGCGGTTCATGTCGCCCTGGGAGACCCAGCCCCGCCCGTCCTTCCAGCGGGCCACCGACAGACAGGCCCGGCGCTGCTCCGGCGGCTCGGGGAGCCGGGCGAACTCCACCGGGAGCAGCAGGCCCCCGGCGGTGTAGCCGTCGCCGCGGTCGACGTGGGCGTCGACGCACGCGCGCGTGATGCCCGTCGCGGCGCAGGAGCGGGCGGCGTCGGCGAACCAGCGGGCGGCGGCCCAGCCCTCCAGCTGCCACTGGGAGTGCGTCTTCAGTCCCTCCGTGGCCGCGCGGAACTCCCGTACGGCCGGATGCCCGGTGTCGTCGAAGTTGCGGCTCGCCCCGGTCGCCCAGAGGGCGTTGCGGCAGCGCGGGGCGTTCCGGTAGTCCTCGGCGACGGCGGAGGTCCAGTTCTGCACGTTGGTGACCTTGGCGAGGACGTCCGCGCCGACCTGGTCCATGGCCTCGCACAGCCGGGCGTTGCCGTGCCGGTCGATGGCGTCGAACACCAGGTCGGCGCCCTGTTCCTTGAGGTCGGCGGCGACGGCCCGGAAGTTGGGCAGCGCGAAGTCGACCTGCGCGGTCACCACCCGGTAGCCCTCGGCGTTCAGGCCCCGCTCGACGAGCCGGGCGTAGGCGGCGGACGCGGACTGGTTGTAGGAGACGACGGCGGCGGTGCGGGCGCCGTGCTCGCGCTTGAAGTAGCGGTAGACCTCGGTGCCGCCGTACAGCTTCCCGTCCCAGCCCGGCGTGCCCCGCCGCGGCGCCAGGCTGCCGTAGATGCCGTACAGGTGCGGCCAGGTGTCGTAGGCGGGCCCGATGGGCTGGCCGCCGATGTCGGGCACGCCCGCGCGGGAGACGCGGGAGGCGCCGGCGTAGTCGAGGACGGTGGTCGCGACCAGCGCGACGACGTTCTTCTCGTCCACCAGTTCGTGCACGCACTCCTGGTTGCCGACGCCGCTGCCGCCGTCGTCGCACCGGTGCACCTCGACGCGGCGGCCGTCGATGCCGCCGCGCGCGTTGAGCCGGTCGACATAGGCCTGCGCGCCGTCGCGCGGCCCGGTGAACGCGTCGCCGCCCACCGGGCTGGTGGCGCTCGTGATGATGCCGACGCGGACCGGCCCGGCCTCGGTGCGGCCGGGCGCGGGCGTGCGGTCGTCGCGCTGGAAGTCGCCCTCGGGCAGGCGGCTGCCGCACGCCGCGCTCACGGCGAGCAGCAGCACGGCGGCGACGGCCTCAGCAACCCGGAATCGGTGACGCCGCCCCATTGCCGCTCATCTGCACCAGTGCGCACAGCGTCTTGGCGGACACCTTCCAGGTGCCGTCCTGTTCGACGGCGGTACCGGAGGCGTCGGGCAGGACGGTGGCGCCCTTCAGGGTCAGGTCGTACGTCACGTTCGCCTCGGTCGGCGAGGTGAACTCCACGCGGGTGACGTCGGCCTGGACCTGGCCGCCGCGTTCGTCGCCGCTGAACGCCTGGAGCACGGGCGCCATCCGCTCGCCGTTCTCCAGCACGGTCTGCTTGTCCTCCAGAGAGGTCTTCGGGTCGAAGAACTTCTGCCAGTTCTCCCTGATCTCCTGCTCGGCCGCGGCCCGGTCCGCGGGCGCGCTGGCCGGCGCGCTCGTCGTGGGCCGTTCGGCGGTCGGGGTCGGAGGCGGGCTGGTGCCTCCGCCGCCGTCGTCGTCACTGCACGCCGCGAGGGCGGGACCGAGGACCAGGACCAGGGCCGCGGCCAGCGCCGTGCCCCGCCCCGCGTTCCTCCGCCCGGGGAAGGTGCCGAGAACCATCTGGCTCACCCCACCGGATGTCGGTCCGGGCCATCCGCGCCCGGTGCTTTCAGGGTCAGCTTCCGCAGGGCATAGTGCAAGCCATCGGCGAGCTTGGACAGACGGACCGGAGACAGCCGCGGCGGCCCGAGGGCGGCCGGAGGGAGCCAGCGATGCGGACAGCCCGACCGGGGAGGGTGCATCCCGTCCTGTGGGCCGGCTGGGCCGCGCTCGCGGCGGGGGCCGTCCTGTGCGTCCTGGGCTGGTACGGCGTCTCCGGCGAGCGGTTCGCCGAGCGGCAGCTGCCCTACCTGGCGTCCTGCACGGTGCCCGGGGCCGCGCTGATCGTCGCCGGGGCGGTACTGCTCACGCACGGCCGTGCCACCGTCGCCGCCACGCGCGTGGAGGAGCTGTACGCCCTGCTGGTGGAGGCCGAGCCCGCCGACGTCGACGCCTCGGGGCGGGCGGCGGGCACGCCGGTCGCGGTCAGCGGGGAGCTGCGGGCGGTGCCGGGCGGGACGCTGTTCCACCGGGCCGACTGCCCGCTCGTCGCCGGGAAGCCGGAGGCGGTGCCGGTGGACGCCGGCCTGCCGGGCGGCGGTGAACTGGACCCCTGCCCGATCTGCGCGCCCGGCGACGCCACCGGCTGATGGGGTCGCTGACGTACGACCTCACCCTGGCCGGCCTGGCGGTCGGCAGCGCCGCCGCCCTCACCGGGATCGGCCTGATCGTGACGTACCGGGCGACGGGCGTGCTGAACTTCGCGCACGGCGCGATCGCGATGGTGTGCGCCTACGTGCTGCGGCAGCTGGTGGTCGAGTGGGGCTGGCCGCTGTGGCCGGCCGCCGCGCTGACGCTGCTGGTGCTGGCGCCGGGCGTCGGACTGGTCCTGGAGCGGTTCGTCTTCCGGCCGCTGTCGGTGCTCGGCAGCGGTCCGGCGCAGACGCTGGTGGCCTCGCTCGGGGTGTTCGTGCTGCTGGTGGGCGGGGCGGTGCTGCTGTGGGGGCAGGGCGCCCGGGACGACGCGCCGGAACTCCTCCCGCGCGAGCCGTGGGTCCAGCTGGGAGTGGTGCTGACGCTGGCCGCGGCGGTGGGGGCGGTGAGCCGCTTCGGACGGTTCGGGCGAGAGCTGCGGGCGGTGGTCGACGACCGGCGGCTCGCGGTGCTGAGCGGCATCGACGCGGACCGGGTCGCGGCGGCGGGGTGGGCGTTCGGCTCGTTCACGGCGGGTGTGACGGGGGTGCTGCTGGCGCCGTACGTGCGGCTGGACCCGTACGGGCTGCCGCTGCTGGTGATGGAGGTGGTGGCGGTCGCGGTGGCCGCGCGGATGCGCAGCCTGCCGGTCGCGGTGCTGGTGGCGCTCGCCGTCGGGGTGACGCAGAGCCAGCTGACGCGGCTGCACCCGGCCGGCTGGGCCGAGCCGCTGGTGCAGGCGCTGGGGGCGAACCTGTTCGTGGTGACGCTGCTGGTCGCCGCCCTGGTGCTGCCCGGCGTCGGCACGCGCGACGCGCTGCCGCGACCGGCCACGGCGCGCGTGCCGACGCCGGCGGGCGTCTGGGCCGTCGCCGCCGTCCTGTTCCTGCTCCCCCTCGGCTTCGCGGGCCCGGACCTGCACACGGCGGTCCAGGTCCCGGCGCTGGCCGTCGTCCTGCTGTCGCTGGTGGTCGTCACCGGACGCGGCGGCCAGATCTCCCTGGGCCAGGCGGCGTACGCGGGGCTCGGCGCCCTGTTCACGGCCCTGCTGGCGGCGGGCCGCTTCCCGGGCCTGCCCCGGCTGCCGGAGCTGGCGGCGCTCGCGGTGGCGGTCGCCCTGGTCGCTCCGCTCGGCCTGCTCACCGGCTGGCCGGCGATCGGGCGCCGGGGCCTGGCGCTGGCGCTGGCGACGTTCGCGGTCGGCGTCGGGGTCAGCCGGTTCGTCTTCGCCCAGCCGTACGCCACCGCCGGGCTGTCGCTCGGCCGCCCGGCGGGCTTCGCCGGGGACCGCGCCTACTACGTCCTGGAACTCGCCCTCCTCGGGCTCGCCCTGCTGGGGACGGCGGCGCTGCGCCGGGGCCGCGTCGGCCGCGCCCTGGCGGCGATGCGGGACCACGAGCCGGGCGCGGCGGCCGCGGGCGTCCCGGTGCCCGCGATGAAGCTCCTGGCGTTCGTCGCGGGCGCCGCGCTGGCCGCGCTCGGCGGCGCCATGCTCGGCATGGGGCTGCGCGCCTTCGACCCGGCGGCGTACGACCCCGTGCGCGGCCTGCTCTGGTTCGCCGCGGTCGTCGTCCTCGGCGCCGACAGCACCCTGGGCGCCCTGCTGGGTGCGGCGCTGCTCGTGGGGCTCGACGCGGGGGCCCGCGGCGGGGTGGCGGCGGCCCTGATCGGCGTCCTGGCCGTCCTGCTCGGCCGCTTCCCGGGCGGCCCCTACGAGGCCCTGCGCACGGCGGCGCAGCGACTCCGACTGCGCCACCGGACGACCCTGACACCGCGGGGCGCGCGGACGCGGGCGAGAATCCACCCACCCCACCCCCACCGCACGACCCAGCCGGTCCCATCAGGCCTGACGGCGACGGGAACGGGCGTCCCGGGGCCCGGGACCGGGCGGGGTGGGGGGTTGCAGAGGGGCGTGGGGCCGAGGGCTTCACGACAGAAGGGCGTGAGGCCGAGGGGTGCACGGCGGACGGGCGTGGAGCCGAGCGGTGCACGGCGGACGGGCGTGGAGCCGGGCGATGCACGGCAGGCGGGCGTGGAGCCGAGGGGCACGGACGCCGAGCCGGCGGCCGGTGCGGAGCACGCGGACGCAACCACCGGCGGCGGTCGCCGTGGCACAGGCACCCAGGCGCCGCCCGGTGCGGAGAACCGGAGCAGGGCCGCCACAACCAGTGAGCGGGAGGCCGGGCCACGCGGCACGGCCGCCGAGCCCGCCCCCGCCGCGGACGGCGACCGGGACGGTGCCGCGCGCGGCGGCGGGGCGGCGCGGGGTGCCGGGGGCCTCGCGAGCGCCGGGGGCGGTGCGGCGCCCTCGGCTGCGGTGGCGTCGGCGGTCCGTCCCGGTGACCCGGTGCTCGCCGCACGGCGACTGCACGTCCGCTACGGCGGCTTCGCCGCGCTCGACGGGGTCGGGTTCGATGTGCCCGCGGGACGGATCACCGCGGTGGTCGGGCCCAACGGGGCCGGGAAGAGCACGCTGTTCCACTGTCTGGCCGGCACCCTGCGGCCGACGCGCGGCGAGGTCCGCCTCGACGGGCGGGACATCACGCGGCTGCCCGCCCACGCCCGCACCCGACTCGGCATCGCCCGGACCTTCCAGCAGCTGGCCGTCTTCCCGACGCTGACCGTCACCGACAACGTCCGCGTCGGCGCCGAACAGGGGCGGGTCACCGACCCGGAGGCGGTGGAGCGCACGCTCCGGCTGCTCGGCCTGGACGGGCCGGCCCGGGCGCTGCCCGCGGCGGGGCTGCCGACGGGGACGCTGCGCCGCGTCGAACTGGCCCGTGCCCTGGCGGGCTCCCCGCGCGTGCTGCTGCTCGACGAGCCGGCCGCCGGGCTGGACGGCGCCGAAGTGGCCGCGCTGGCCAGGGTGCTGCGGGCGCTGGCCGCCGACGGCACGGCCCTGCTGGTCGTCGAGCACGACCTCGACCTCGTCGCCGGCCTCGCCGACGTGGTGCACCTGATGACGGCCGGCCGCATCGTCGCCTCGGGCCCGCCCGGGGACGTCCTCGGCGCGGCGGTCACGGGAGCCGGCCCGTGACCGCCCTCGCCCTGCGCCACGCGCGCGTGCGCTACGGCGCGCTGGAGGCCCTGCACGGCGTCAGCGTCACCGCGCCCGGCCCCGGCCTCACCGTCCTGCTCGGCCGCAACGGCTCCGGGCGGACGACCGCCCTGCACGCGATGGCCGGAATCGTGCCCCTGTCCGGCGGCGCGGTGGTGTGGGACGGCGAGGACATCACCCGCGTACCGGCGTACGAGCGTGCCCGGCGGGGACTGTGCCTGGTGCCGGAGCGGCGCGCGGTGTTCGCCTCACTCACCGTGCGCGAGAACCTCGGCCTCGCCGCCGCCGACCCCGCCCCCGCACTCGACGCCTATCCGCAGCTCGTGCCCCTGCTCGACCGCCGGGCCGGCACCCTCTCCGGCGGCGAGCAGCGGATGCTGGCGCTGTCGAGGGCGCTGCTGGCACGCGCGCGCGTGGTGCTCGTCGACGAGCCCGCACAGGGCATGTCGCCCGCCGTCGCGGCCCGCACCTACGAGGTGCTGGGCGCCCTCGACGCCTGTGTCGTCGTCGCCGAGCAGCGGCTGCCGGCCGCCCTGCACCGCGGGACGGTCCTGGTGCACGAGTTGCGCCGCGGCGCGGTGGTCTTCAGCGGCGAGGCGTCCGAACTGCGGGGCCGCTGAGAGGCCCTCCGGGACAGCCGACGCAGACCGCCGTCCCCCTCTGGCCGACCGCCGTCCCCCTCTGGCCGACCGTCGCCCCCCTCGGGCCGAGCCGTCGCCCCTGTCCGGGCGGGCCGTCGTCCCCCCTCCAGCCGAGCCGTCGTCCCCCCTCCGGCCGAGCCGCAGGGCCCCGCCCGGTCGGTGCGGACCGGACGGGGCTCGTCCGCGGTGCCGCGGTGCCGGGGCGCGGCTCAGAGTTCCAGGCGCTGCCCGGGCACGATCACGTCGGGATCGGAGCCGATGACGGCCCGGTTGACGGCGTACAGGCGCTGCCAGGTGGTGCCGTGCCGGGCGGCGATGCCGCTCAGCGTGTCGCCCTCGCGGACGATGTGGTCGCCGCGGGAGGAGCCGCGGTCGGTGTGGCCGGCCTGCCGCGTCGGTGCCGTGGCCGTCGCCTTCGGGCCGGCGGGCGTCCGCGGCCGCTCGGGCCCGGCCGCCCGCGCGGACGAGGCCGCCCCGGCGGACGGGGCGTCTCCGTACGCGCCCGCCCGCTGCGAACAGGTGGGCCACGCGCCCCAGCCCTGCGCCCGCTGCACCTTGGCGGCCACGGCGATCTGCTGCGCCTTGGTCGCCTTGTCGGCGGTCGGCGCGTAGGCGGTGCCGCCGTAGGCGCGCCAGGTCGAGGCGGCGAACTGGAGCCCGCCGTAGTAGCCGTTGCCGGTGTTGATGTGCCAGTTGCCGCCGCTCTCGCACCGGGCGATGCGGTCCCACACCCCTCCGTCGGCCGCGGCGGCCTGGCCGGCCCCGGTCAGCAGCCCCAGCGGTGCGAGCAGGACGGCGCCGGCCAGGGCGGCCGCCGTGCGCCTCCCGCGGGCGCCGGCGCGCGGGGCGGTCGGCGTGGTGGGCGTGGTGGGCGTGGTATCGGCACACTCGGACATGTGGGTCCCTCTCGACACACCCGGGGTCCCCCGGACGGGACGCGCTCCCCGCGCACCCGACGCGGTTCGCCGCGCTCCGCCCCGTCCGCCCGGGGAGGACCCCGTCGCAGGCCCGTCGTACGGGCCCGTGACGCGGCCGGGGTGGTGCGGTCGGCGGACGTACCCGAGCGGTGCTCGTTGCACACGGCGGAGGAATGTAGGGAGCACCGCCGAGGAGGATCAACCAACGCCTCGACACCGCAGGCCAGTTCGTCGTTACCGGAGGTATCGGCGATTTTCGGTCACCCACTTCATTCGCGGATTTCCTGATTTGTCGACCACCGGCACCGCCCGCCTGTGACCCACTTCACCGGATCAACCGCCGTACACCGACGCGCACTTGACGGTGAGTACGCGATTCCGCCCGACAGGTGACCGTGCGCGTCGGATGGTGCGATTCCGTTCGCCGTGGTGCGTGACTCCCGCCACAGCACGGCCGTTGTCCTTTCATGAGCCGGGGACCCACCCGGACCACGGGCCGGGAGCCACCCGGCCTCGCCACGCACCGCATCCCGAGGGAGCCACCCGTGCCGCGCATGCTCGACGTCAGCGACGAGGTACGCGCCGAGATCGGCGACGAAGAAGCCGACCGGCTGCTCGCCGGAGAGACCGCCCCGGGCAGTTACGACTGCACGTCCTGCCGCACCCCGGGCGACTCCGAGCAGGAGCGCACCAGCACCGTCCTGTTCATCGGGGACGAGACCGCCGTCCTCGCCTTCGCCCACGCCGGCTGCCTGCCCTCCCAGGTCGTCAAGGTCACCGAGGAGCAGCTCCAGGGAGCCGTGAAGTCCATCAGCGGCGACACCGTGGACCTGGAGCCCGACAAGGTCGTGCCCGAGCAGGCCGTGCTCGGGGTGACCAGCGGACTGGTCCTGATCGCCGGCGAGCTGCACCCCGCCCTGGTCGTGGAGCCGACCTCGCCCATCGCGCGCCCCGGCACGACCGGCGCCAACGGCGACGACTTCCTGCCGCTGCTCGTCGAGCAGGGCTTCACCCCGGCCGCGGACCTCTCCGCCGTACCGCCGGTGCTGCACGGCTGGTCGGTGCTGCTCGCCATGGGCCAGCTGCACGCCGTGCTCCAGCCCGGCCCGGACGGCGGGCAGCCGGTGGCCTGGTGGCAGGCCCACCAGCCCCTCCAGGTCACCGAGGGCTGGCGCACGGCGGCCAACAAGCACCAGCAGGTGCTGATGTACGCGGCGCCCACCGGCTCGATCGGCCGGCAGCCGCGGGAGGACCTGCTGCGGGAGGCGCTGGACAAGGCGGCGGCCAACGGCCGGCTCGTCGCGGCGGCACTGCCGCTGGCCGGCACCTGAGCTCCGGCCGCTTCCGGCACGGGGTAGCTGCTCAGCCGCATCCCTTCGGGCTTCGTGTCGTTTGCACAGATGTGCACGCATACGACGCCTTCCACCGCCAGGTCGGCCCATCGGCCACGCCGATCTACGACGCGCTCTACGCCGAGTACGTCAGGTCCTTCCGTTCGCTGCCGGGTGACCGCAGCGGCGAGGAAGAGCTGGTGTTCACCTCGTTCCGGAGCATCCCACGCGGCAGAGGCGCGTACAGCGCCTACAGCGCGGGGGCCCAGAGCGCCCGGGTCGGCATGCACCACGTTCCGGCGGCACTGCCGCCGGCACCGCGCAGAGGCCTCTGACGCCCCACGGCACGGAGAAGGGCGGTCCCGACCGGGACCGCCCTTTTCGATGCCGACGCCTGCTCGGTGCCGAGGCCTACGTGATCCCGAGGCCTACGTGATCCCGAGGCCTAGGTGATCCCGAGGCCTAGGTGATGCCGACGCCTACTTCTTCTTGGCGCCGCGCTTCTCGCGCACCCGCACCGAGATGTGGATCGGCGTCCCCTCGAAGCCGAACTCCTCACGCAGCCGGCGCTCGATGAAGCGGCGGTAGCCGGCCTCGATGAACCCGGAGGCGAACAGCACGAAGCGCGGCGGCTTGGTGCCGGCCTGGGTGCCGAACAGGATGCGCGGCTGCTTGCCGCCCCGGATCGGGTGCGGGTGGGCCGCGACCAGTTCACCGAGGAAGGCGTTGAGCCGTCCGGTGGGGACACGGGTCTCCCAGCCGGCCAGGGCCGTCTCGATCGCCGGGACCAGCTTCTCCATGTGCCGTCCGGTGCGCGCCGAGACGTTGACCCGCGGCGCCCAGGTGACCTGGCCCAGCTCCGTCTCGATCTCCCGCTCCAGGTAGTAGCGGCGCTCCTCGTCGAGGGTGTCCCACTTGTTGTAGGCGATCACCAGGGCACGGCCCGCCTCGACGGCCATGGTGATGATCCGCTGGTCCTGCACCGAGATGGACTCGGAGGCGTCGATGAGCACGACGGCGACCTCCGCCTTCTCGACGGCGGCGGCGGTGCGCAGCGAGGCGTAGTAGTCGGCGCCCTGCTGGAGGTGGACGCGCTTGCGGATGCCCGCGGTGTCGACGAACTTCCAGGTCGTGCCGCCGAGTTCGATCATCTCGTCGACCGGGTCGCGGGTGGTGCCGGCGAGTTCGTTGACGACGACGCGCTCCTCGCCCGCCACCTTGTTCAGCAGCGAGGACTTGCCGACGTTGGGGCGGCCGATCAGCGCGATGCGGCGCGGGCCGCCGATGCCGCCCCCGCCGAACGTCTCGCGCGGCGCCTCGGGCAGCACGGCGAGGACCTGGTCGAGCATGTCGCCGGTGCCCCGGCCGTGCAGGGCGGAGACCGGGTACGGCTCGCCGAGGCCCAGCGACCACAGGTACGCCGCGTCGGCCTCCCCGCTCGGGCCGTCGACCTTGTTGGCGCACAGCACGACCGGCTTGCCGGCCTTGCGCAGCAGCCGGACGACCGCCTCGTCGGTGTCGGTGGCGCCGACCTTGGCGTCCACGACGAAGACGACCGCGTCGGCCGCCTCGATCGCGTACTCGGCCTGGGCGGCCACGGAGGCGTCGATGCCCAGGACGTCCTGCTCCCAGCCGCCGGTGTCGACGACCTTGAAGCGGCGGCCGGCCCACTCGGCCTCGTAGGTGACGCGGTCGCGGGTGACGCCCGGCTTGTCCTCGACGACCGCCTCGCGGCGGCCGATGATCCGGTTGACCAGGGTCGACTTGCCGACATTGGGGCGGCCGACGACCGCGAGGACCGGCAGCGGGCCGTGTCCGGCCGCCTCGATGGCGCCCTCGACCTCCTCCAGGTCGAAGCCCTCTTCCGCGGCGAGCTCCATGAACTGCGCGTACTCGGCGTCGCCAAGCGCCCCGTGGTCGTGCTCCTCGCCCGAGCCCTCGGAGTGGATGTCGTCGTTCATGAAGTCCGTACCTCGTTCATCGTGGTGATCGGTGGAAAACCCCCGTACTGGGTGATCCACTACTCAAGTGTCGCCCGGCGGCCGGTGAGGCGCCTGGCGTTTTCCAGGTGCGCGGTGAGCTGCTTCTGGATGCGTTCGGTGGCCTCGTCCAGGGCCTTGCGGGTGCGCCGCCCGCTGCTGTCGCCCGCTTCGAAGGGGTCCCCGAAGACGACGTCGATGCGGGAGCGCAGCGGAGGCAGCCCCTTTATCAACCGCCCGCACCGCTCGGAACTTCCCAGGACGGCGACGGGGACGATCGGGGCGCCGCCGCGCACGGCGAAGTACGCCAGCCCGGCGCGCAGCGCGGCGAAGTCGCCCTCGCCGCGGGTGCCCTCCGGGAAGATGCCGAGGACCCCGCCGGCCGCCAGCACGTCCAGCGCCTGCGTGATCGCGCCGCGGTCGGCGGTGCTCCGGTCGACCTTCAGCTGGCCGATCCCGGTGAGGAACGGGTCCAGCGGGCCGACGAACGCCTCCTTCTTGATCAGGAAGTGCGTCGGCCGGGGCGCCACCCCCATGACCATCGGGCCGTCGATGTTGTGGGAGTGGTTGACGGCGAAGATCACCGGGCCACTCGCCGGCACCCGCCAGGCCCCGAGGACGCGCGGACGCCACAGCCCGTACATCAGGCCGACGCCGATGCGCCGTCCGACCTCGGCGCCCCGTTCGGAGGGCGGCTGGGACGGACCGCTCACTTCGCGGCCCGCTTCTCCTCGACGAGGGTCACCACGCACTCGATGACCTGCGCCAGCGTGAGGTCGGTGGTGTCCACCTCGACCGCGTCGCCGGCCTTGGCCAGCGGGGAGGTCTTGCGGCTGGAGTCGGCCGCGTCCCGCTTGATCAGGGCCTCGCGGGTGGCGTTGACGTCGGCGCCCTTCAGCTCCCCGCTGCGGCGGGCGGCGCGGGCCTCCGGGGAGGCCGTGAGGAAGATCTTGAGGTCGGCGTCGGGCAGCACCGTGGTGCCGATGTCCCGGCCCTCGACGACGATGCCGGTCACCGCGGAGGCGGCGATGGCCCGCTGGAGCTCGGTGATCCGGGTCCGGATCTCCGGCACCGCGCTGACCGCGCTGACCTTGGAGGTGACCTCCTGGGTGCGGATCGGGCCGGAGACGTCGACGCCGTCGACGGTGATGGTGGGGCTCGCCGGGTCGGTGCCGGAGAGGATCTCGGGCTTGTCGGCCGCGGCGGCGATGGCCCGGGGGTCGTCGGTGTCGATGCCGTTGGTGACCATCCACCACGTGATCGCCCGGTACTGGGCGCCGGTGTCCAGGTAGCTCAGCCCGAGCTGCGCGGCGACGGCCTTCGAGGTGCTCGACTTGCCCGTGCCGGAGGGGCCGTCGATGGCGACAATGACTGCCGGGGCGGTCCGGGCGGCGCCGTTTTCCACGGGGGGACACCTTCCTGGTGCGGTGTGGTGAGTGGTGTGCGGGACACGAACGCGCCCCGCACCAGGTTACTGGCTCCCCGGAGGCCTTCGGACAGCCGGACGGCCCGGCCCGGATCACTGCCGGATCGACCAGCCCCGTTCCCTCAGGGCGGCCGTCAGCACGGGCGCCGCCTTCGGCTCCACCATCAGCTGCACCAGGCCGGCCTGCTGCCCGGTCGCGTGCTCGATCCGTACGTCCTCGATGTTGACGCCGGCCCGGCCGGCGTCCGCGAAGATGCGGGCCAGCTGTCCGGGCTGGTCGTCGATGAGGACGGCGACCGTCTCGTAGGCCCGCGGGGCGCTGCCGTGCTTGCCGGGGACCCTGACCTGCCCGGCGTTGCCGCGGCGCAGCACGTCCTCGATGCCGGTGACGCCCTCGCGGCGCTTGTCCCCGTCGGCGGACTCCAGGGCCCGCAGGGCGCGCACCGTCTCCTCCAGGTCGGCGGCGACGTCGGTGAGCAGGTCGGCGACCGGGCCGGGGTTGGCGGAGAGGATGTCGATCCACATCCGGGGGTCGGAGGCGGCGATCCGGGTCACGTCGCGGATGCCCTGTCCGCACAGCCGTACGGCGGCCTCCTCGGCGTGCTCCAGGCGGGCGGCGACCATGCTGGAGACCAGGTGGGGCATGTGGGAGACGAGCGCGACGGCCCGGTCGTGGGCGTCGGCGTCCATGACGACCGGCACCGCGCGGCAGTGGGAGACCAGCTCCAGGGCGAGGTTGAGCACCTCGGTGTCGGTGTCCCGGGTCGGGGTGAGCACCCAGGGGCGGCCCTCGAAGAGGTCGCCGGTGGCGGCCAGCGGCCCGGACTTCTCGCGGCCGGACATCGGGTGGGTGCCGATGTACGAGGAGAGGTCGAGTCCGCGCGCCTCCAGCTCCCGGCGGGGACCGCCCTTGACGCTGGCCACGTCGACGTAGCCGCGGGCCAGGCCGCTGCGCAGGGCGTCGGCGAGCACGTCGGCGACATGGGCGGGCGGGGCGGCGACGATCGCGAGGTCGACGGGGCCCGCCGGGGTGTCGTCGGTGCCGGCGCCGAGCGCGGCGGCGGTGCGGGCCTGCTCGGGGTCGTGGTCGGCGAGGTGGACGGTGACGCCCCGCCGGGTCAGGGCCAGGGCGGCGGAGGTGCCGATCAGGCCGGTGCCGATGACGAGTGCGGTTCTCACTGGGCGATGTCCTTGCGCAGGGCCGCGGCGGCGCCGAGGTAGACGTGGGCGATGTCGGAGCGGGGTGTGTCGGACTCGATGTGGGCGAGCACCCGGACGACGCGCGGCATGGCGCCCTCGACGTCCAGTTCCTGGGCGCATATCAGCGGGACGTCGGTGATGCCGAGCCCGCGGGCGGCGGCGGCCGGGAAGTCGCTGTGCAGGTCGGGCGTGGCCGTGAACCAGACGCTGATCAGGTCGTCGCCGGTGAGGCCGTTGCGCTCCAGGAGGGCGGTGAGCAGTGCGGCGACCTGCTCGTTCATATGGCCGGCGTCGTCCCGCTCGAGCTGGACGGCGCCGCGTACCGCTCGTACCGCCACGGCGTTGCTCCTTGCTGACGTGCGTAGCTTCGCTGACGTGCGTAGCTGTCGTGTGCGTCAAGCCTAGTCAGCACGCGCCGGGCCGGTGCGGGGCGCCCGGTCACTGAGACGGCCGGCGGACCGGCACACCCGAGAGCGATTTGCCCGGTTAGCCGGGTTGCTTCCTCTTCGGCGTCTTCGATGCCAAGATGCACACCCCGGTCGGCTTCCCTTCCCCCTGCCCCTCCTCTCCCCCTTCTCCCCCTTCTCCCCCATCTCCCCCACGGAGTGACGACATGACCCACAGCGCGACGCGCCGGACGGTTCTCCTCACCACGGGCGCGGCGGCACTCGCCGCGGGCTGCGGCGACGGCGGCGGTGACGGCGGCACCGGCGACGGCGGCGACACCGCGACCGCGAGCCCGACCGGCTCGCCGGAGGCGGGCCCGCGGGAACTGGCGAAGACCGACGACATCCCGGTCGGCGGCGGCACGGTCTTCAAGGACGAGAAGGTGGTGGTGACCCAGCCGGAACAGGGCGACCTCAAGGCCTTCTCGGCGGTCTGCACCCACCAGGGCTGCATCGTGGCGGACGTCTCGGGCGGCAGCATCAACTGCACCTGCCACGGCAGCAGGTTCAGCATCACCGACGGCTCGGTGGAGCAGGGGCCCGCCACCCGGCCGCTGCCCGAGGAGCGGATCTCCGTGGAGGGAAATTCGGTCCGTCTGACCTGAGGGTCGCGCGTACGCTCCCGGCATGCTGCCGCAGACACTCGTACGCGATCACACCGTCTACGCCTGCGTGACGGGTTCGCGCGCCTTCGGCCTGGCGACGGAGGGCAGCGACACCGACCGCCGGGGCGTGTTCCTCGCCCCCACACCGCTCTTCTGGCGCCTGGACAAGCCGCCGGCCCATGTCGAGGGACCGGGCGAGGAGCGGTTCAGCTGGGAGCTGGAGCGCTTCTGCGAGCTGGCGCTGCGGGCGAACCCGAACATCCTGGAGTGCCTGCACTCGCCGTTGGTGGAGTACGCCGACGACACCGGCCGCGAGCTGCTCGCCCTGCGCGGGGCGTTCCTGTCCCGCCGCGCCCACGACACCTTCACCGGGTACGCCCACGGGCAGCGCCGCAGGCTCGACGCCGACGTCCGCACGCACGGCGCCCCGCGCTGGAAGCACGCGATGCACCTGCTGCGGCTGCTGACGAGCGCCCGCGACCTGCTGCGCACGGGCACGCTCACCGTGGACGTCGGCGACCGGCGGGAGCCGCTGCTCGCCGTCCGGCGCGGCGAGGTCCCCTGGCCGGAGGTCGAGTCGCGGATGGCCCGCCTGGTGGCCGAGTGCGAGGAGGCCGTCCGGCGCAGCCCGCTGCCGCCGGAGCCGGACCGGCGCCGCGTCGAGGACTTCCTGGTCCGCGTCCGCCGCGCCTCGGCGCTCCGGGCGGACCCGCACGGCGCGGAGGCGGGGGCCGGCGGTCAGGGCTGAGCGTCCCAGAGCGCCCCGAGGGCCAGCAGGTCGGCGCGGTACTCGATGCGGTCGGCCCAGTCGGCCGGCCAGGCGTCGGCGCCCAGGTGGGCACCGGCGAAGGCGCCCGCGAGGCAGGCGATCGAGTCGGAGTCGCCGGAGGTGCAGGCGGCGCGGCGCAGCGCGGTCAGCGGCTGGTCCACGAAGAGCAGGAAGCACAGCAGTCCGGTCGCCAGGGCCTCCTCGGCGATCCAGCCCTCGCCGGTGGCCAGACAGGGGTCGGTCTCGGGGGAGACGGTGCGCACGGCGTGCTGGAGGCGGTCCAGAGCCGCCAGGCACTCGTCCCAGCCGCGGGCGATGAAGTGCTCCGGGCTCGGGTCCTGGGCGCGCCTCCACAGGTCGCCGAGCCAGTGCTCGTGGTAGCGGGTGCGGTTGTCGTAGGCGTACGAGCGCAGCCGTCCGACGAGCCCGGCCGGGTCGGCGCCCGCGGCGAGCAGCCGTACGGCGTGCGCGGTGAGGTCGGAGGCGGCGAGGGCCGTGGGGTGCCCGTGGGTGAGCGCGGCCTGCAACTGGGCGGCGCCCGCGCGCTCTTCGTCGCCGAGACCGGGGACGAGACCGACCGGTGCGACCCGCATGTTGGCGCCGCAGCCCTTGGAGCCGGTCTGGCCGGCGTCCTGCCAGGGGCGGTCCGTCCGCTCCAGCAACTCACAGGCCCGCAGGCAGGTGGCGCCCGGGGCCCGGTTGTTCTCCGGCGACCGGTTCCAGGCGATGAACTCCCGCCGCACGGCCGCCGCCGTCGCCTCGGGGGTGAGGGGGCCCCGGCCCAGCGCCGCCCGCAGGCCCTTCCCCAGCGCCAGCGTCATCTGGGTGTCGTCGGTGACGAACGCGGGCCCGGGCAGGTCCATCTCCCGCCACGGACCGCACTTGGCGAGGATGGACGGGACGTCGTCGAACTCGGTCGGGAAACCCAGGGCGTCGCCGAGGGCGAGGCCGGTGAGCGTCCCGGTGGCGGCACGCTTGGTGGCGGTGGTCGTGGTCATGCGGGGCGTCCTTCCGGGGACGGTCGGAGCAGGGGCGGGCGCAGGGCGGTGGCGGGACCGGCGCGGTAGAGGGCGGCGGGTTTGCCCCGGCCGCCGGTGAGGCGGGCGGCGCCCGGGACCGGTTCGACGAAGCCGGGGGTGGCGAGGACCTTGCGCCGGAAGTTCGGCCGGTCCAGGGAGGTGCCCCACACGGTCTCGTAGACCTGCTGGAGCTCCCCCAGGGTGAACTCGGCCGGGCAGAAGGCGGTGGCCAGGCAGGTGTACTCCAGCTTGGCGCCGATCCGCTCCCGGGCGTCCCGCAGGATCCGGCCGTGGTCGAAGGCGAGGTCGCCCGCGGTGCCGTACGGCAGCCAGCGCGCCTGGGCGGCGTCGGTGCCCGCGTGCGGTTCGGGAGGGTCCGGCAGCAGCGCGGTGAAGGCCACCGACACGACCCGCATCCGGGGGTCGCGGCCGGGGTCGCTGTAGGTCCGCAGCTGCTCCAGGTGCAGCCCGCCCACGTCCGCGAGGCCGGTCTCCTCGGCCAGCTCGCGCCGGGCCGCCGTCTCCGCCGACTCCTCGGGCAGCAGGAAGCCGCCGGGCAGCGCCCAGCGGCCGGCGTACGGCTGCTGTCCACGCTCGACGAGCAGGACGTGCAGCGCGCCCGCACGCAGGGTGAACACGGCGAGGTCGACGGTGACGGCGAACGGTTCGTAGGCGTGCTTGTCGTAGCCGTGCACGACCGGCCACCCCCTTAATGGTCAGCACGACTATAAAAGGGGGTGGGGGTCTGCGCAACCGGTCCGCCGGGCGGCCGGGCCGGGGCTCAGGTCTTGGGCCGGTCCACGCAGGAGTGCGCGTCGATGAGGTCGTCCTCGGGCTTGTGCCGGCTGATCCAGTCCGGCTGCTCCCGCACCAGCAGCGGCAGCGCCTCCCGGAAGTTGCCCTGCCATTCGCGGCCGCCCACATAGCCCTTCAGCCACTCGGCCAGCCGCAGGCAGTCCTCCTCGTGGCCCTTGGCGAGCCCGATGCCGTAGTGCTGCGGTGCGCCCACGGTCAGGCCGGGCACCACGCGCAGCTTCATCTCGGTCTCGTGCTGGGCGAAGCCGTAGAGCAGCGCCTGGTCCGTGGAGACGGCGTCCGCCTGGCCGTCGCGCAGCCTCTGAAGGCACTGGTCCGCGTCCGTGCCGTCCACCGGGACGGTGTCCTTCAGCTCCGCCAGCACCGTCCGCGAGGTGGTGCCGTCCCAGGTGCAGATCCGCTTGCCGGCCAGGTCTGCATGGGTGCGGACGTCGGAGCCGGCCTCCACCAGGAAGCCCTGGACGGTGGTGAGGTACGGGCCGACGAAGTGGATCTCCTTCATCCGCTCGGGGGTGATGGAGAACGAGGCGACGACCAGGTCCGCGTCGCCGGACTGGAGCCGGGCGATCCGCGCCGCGGAGGACACGTCCGCGCTGCGGGTGACCTGGACGCCTTCCTCCGCCTCCAGCCACTTCTCGACGTCCAGGAACAGCGAGTTGTCGAAGCCGGAGTAGGTGTAGTTCTCGAACAGCGACATGCCGGGCAGGTCCTTGTGCGTCGCCACGTCGATCTCCTGGGACCCCAGGAACCGCCCGTCGGACTCCTCCGACGAGCACCCGGTGGCCACCAGCACGGCGAGGGCCACCGCCGCCGCCCAGCGCCGCGCCCGGCGCCCGGCACGGACCGGTCCCGTACCGCGCCCCCCTGGATGGTGCCTCACGTCACTCACGTCCCCTCAGTCGTGCAGTGCTGTTCCGGCTCAGTCGTGCAGGGCCGCCTTGGCCACCGAGACCTCCATGCGGCACCCCGGATCGGAGTGGAGGACGGCCTCCACCTGGACGTCGCCCCGGATGCCGCCCAGCGGCAGGGAGAACGTCTCCCCGCTGCGGAGGCCCTCGACCGTGCGGGCGCCGCCGCCCCTGAGCCTGGCGTCGTAGGTGGTGGCCGGGACGCAGGACTGCGCCCCGGGGGCGGCGTCGGTGAGCACCAGTCCGAGCCGCAGATGGTCCCGGTGCGGCTCGTTCGGCACGGTGACGACCAGCCGCTCGCCGTCCTCCAGGGGCTTGCCGGCAGCGATCCGGGCCCGTCCGGTGACGTCCGCCTCGCCGTGGTCGGCGTAGTGGCTCATGCCGGCGATGCTCAGGGACGCGAGGACCACGCAGCCGAGCGAGACGGACTGCGGCAGGAACGTCCGGCGCCCGCCCTTGCCCGCCAGGACGCCGACGAGCCCCGCCACCCGGCAGAAGGACAGCACCAGGGCCGTCACCATCGCGGCGTACACCCAGCCGAGCTGGCGGGCCGGGCCGTCGGGGGCCATGAGGAACGCCACGGTGTCCAGCAGCAGCACCAGGAAGAACTGCGGCCAGTTCCAGCCGTTCCAGCGCCGGACACCCTCGGCGACCTCCCGCCAGTCCCCGCCCAGCAGGCTCAGGGTCGCCCGGCCCACGCTGCCGATGCCGACCGAGCCGGCGCCCGCGACGTTGACGTTGACGTCCTGCCGGCTCACCGCCCGGTCTCCCCGGGCTCCTCTCTCGACTCCGTTCGGGGGCGGCCCCCGATGTGCAGGCCGCCGAGGTTGTGCACGACCCCGATGCCCACGGCGCCCTCGCCCGAGGCGTTGACGGTGACGGACCGGGGGACGCCGTGCTCCCCGCGCTCGGCCGCCCCGGCCTCCTGCCGGATCAGCGCCAGCAGATCCGCCGGCCGCTCACCGAAGCGCGCGTCCAGCCACTTGCCGACCGCGGTGTCCAGCGCCAGCCGCTCCTGTTCGGTCAGCAGCTCGATGCGCTCCACCGCGGCGGCGGCCTCCGGGTCCTCCGCCGCGGCGCCGGACCGGCGCGCCAGGAGGTTCTCCACCAGTTCGCGCCCCCGTTGCACCACGCCGTCCGCCGCCTGGTTCTGCGCCGACTGGACGACGGCTCCGCCGAACCCGGCGGCGACGGTGGCGATGACGGGCGCGATGGTGTCGGCGGCGGCCAGCAACTGCGACATAGGACTCCCCCAGTCCTCGAAGTGACGCGTGCCCTGGAGTCGGGGTGTCGGCGGACCGCGTATGACGGTCCATCACCCATGACGACAAGAATATCGTTCAACTACGGAGCGTGGGACACCAGTTACCGGCCAGTGACACATGCGCCACAAAGTCACCGCCACCGCACCGCGGCCGGGGGTCCACCGGTGGTCCACCAGAGGCCCACCGGGTTCTAGAGGTCGACCTCCTTCATCAGCATCCCGACCTCCGTGTTCGACAGCCGGCGCAGCCAGCCCGACTTCTGGTCGCCCAGCGTGATCGGGCCGAAGGCGGTGCGCACCAGCTTGTCGACCGGGAAGCCGGCCTCCGCGAGCATGCGCCGCACGATGTGCTTGCGGCCCTCGTGCAGGGTGACCTCGACCAGGTAGTTCTTGCCGGTCTGCTCCACGACCCGGAAGTGGTCCGCGCGCGCGTACCCGTCCTCCAGCTGGATGCCGTCCTTCAGGCGCTTGCCGAGGTCGCGCGGGATCGGGCCCACGATGTGCGCGAGGTAGGTCTTCTTCACGCCGTACTTGGGGTGGGTCAGCCGGTGGGCCAGCTCACCGTGGTTGGTGAGCAGGATGACGCCCTCGGTCTCGGTGTCCAGCCGGCCGACGTGGAAGAGCCGCGTCTCGCGGTTGGTGACGTAGTCCCCGAGGCACTGCCGCCCCTCCGGGTCCTCCATGGTCGACACGACTCCGGCCGGCTTGTTGAGGGCGAAGAACTGGTACGACTGCGTGGCGACGGTCAGGCCGTCGACCTTGACCTCGTCCTTCTCCGGGTCGACCCGCTTGCCCTGCTCGGTGACGATCTCGCCGTTGACCTCGACGCGGGCCTGGTCGATCAGCTCCTCGCAGGCCCGCCGGGAGCCGTAGCCGGCGCGAGCGAGCACCTTCTGGAGCCGCTCGCCCTCCTGCTCGGCGCCCGGGAAGGTCTTGGGCAGCTTGACGTCCTTCCTGCCCGCGTACCGCTCGCGGTTGCGCTCCTCGACCCGTGCCTCGTACTCGCGGGACCGGGCCGGGGCGCTGCGCCCGCGCTGCTGGGGCTTCTGCGGCCCGCCCTTGGTGCCGCCGCGGGCCGTGCCGCCGCGCCCGGACTTGGGGCCGTCCTTGGTCGCCCCGGGGCCCACGTCGTAGCGGCGCTCCTCGGGGCGGGGCTTGCGGGGACGGCCCTGGCCGCCCTGCTTCTGGTCCCTGTTGTTGCCGGCGCCGCGGTAGTTACCGCGCCCACCGCTCTTGCCGCTGCCGCTGCTTCGCATCAAAGTTCCGTCGTCGTCGTGTTGATCCTGGGACCGTCGTCCGTGTCCGGGGCGTCCGGATCGAACGACGGCACGCCTTCCTGGGTCTCGGCCTCGATCGCCTCCGCCTCCGGGAGGAAGGGCGCCAGCTCCGGTAGCTCGTCCAGGCCGCGCAGGCCCATCCGCTCCAGGAAGTAGTTCGTCGTCACGTACAGGATCGCACCTGTTTCGGGTTCCGTGCCCGCCTCCTCGATCAGACCCCGCTGAAGGAGCGTGCGCATCACGCCGTCGCAGTTCACTCCGCGCACCGCCGAGACGCGGCTGCGGCTGACCGGCTGGCGGTAGGCGACCACGGCGAGGGTCTCCAGCGCGGCCTGGGTGAGCCGGGCCTGCTGGCCGTCCAGGACGAAGCCCTCGACGGCGGCGGCGTACTCGGGGCGGGTGTAGAAGCGCCAGCCGCCCGCGACGAGCCGCAGCTCGAAGCCGCGGCCCTGGACGGTGTACTCGTCCGCCAGCTCGCGCAGCGCGTCCGCGACCTGGCGGCGGGGCCGCTGGAGTGTCCTGGCGAGCAGTTCCTCGGTCGCGGGCTCGTCCACGACCATGAGGACGGCCTCCAGGGCGGGCTTCAGATCGAGGCCGGCGACGGTGCGGGGGCCGTCCGCCGGTGCCTCGGTGACTTCCTCGCTCACGTCTTCCTCTCCTCCTCCTTCGGCTGCTCGGGCGGCCGGTCGAACTCGTCGGTCACCATCGGGGCGGCGTCGCCGTCCCCGCCGGTCCAGCGGACCAGCAGCTCACCGAGGGCGGTCTCCTGGTCCAGGGCGACGGCCTTCTCCCGGTACAGCTCCAGCAGGGCCAGGAAGCGGGCCACGACGGTCAGCGTGTCGTCGGTGTCGGCGACGAGCGCCCGGAAACTCGCCTCGCCCAGCTCCTTCAGCCGGGCGACGACGATCCCGGCCTGCTCCTGCACGCTCACCAGGGGCGCGTGGATGTGCTCGACGTACACCTGCGGCTTGGGCTTGGGCTGCATCGCCTTCACGGCCAGCCTGGCGAAGCCCTCGGGCCCGATGCTGATGACCACCTCGGGCAGCAGCTCGGCGTGGTGCGGTTCGAGGCCGACGGTACGGGGGTGGCGGCGGGCCTCGGCGTCGAGGCGCTCGCTGAAGATCTCCGCGATCCGCTTGTACGCGCGGTACTGGAGCAGGCGCGCGAACAGCAGGTCGCGGGCCTCCAGCAGCGCGAGGTCGGCCTCGTCCTCCACCTCGGCCGCGGGCAGCAGCCGGGCCGCCTTCAGGTCGAGCAGCGTCGCGGCGACGACGAGGAACTCGGTCGTCTCGTCCAGGTCCCAGTCCGGTCCCAGCGCCCTGATGTACGCCATGAACTCGTCGGTCACCCTGGACAGGGCGACCTCGGTGACGTCCAGCTTGTGCTTGGCGATCAACTGGAGCAGCAGATCGAAGGGCCCCTCGAAGTTCGCCAGCCGAACCGTGAACCGGGCGTCATCGGCTTCCCCCGCCTCACCGCCCTCGCCCTTGCCCTCACGACGCGGCTCCCCCGCGCCCTCGCCGGCGTGCACCGAGGAGCATCCCGGGCCGGACGGCTCCGGCGGGTCGAGCGGCTCCGGTGCGGCCGTCACCGGCTCGGCGGGCGCCGACGGCCGGGCGCCCTCAGGGGCCGGCTCGGGGGCGGGCGCCGACGGCCGGGCGAGTGCCTCGGAGGCGGGCTCCGCGTCCGAGGCGGGCGGCCGGGTGTCCTCAGGGGACGGCTCCGGGGTCGGCGAGGTGGCGTCGGCCGGCGGCTCCGGGGTGGCCGGCGGCGCCGTGCCCGGGCCCCGCCCCAGTGCGCGTCGGCGCCCGGTGGGCGTGCCGGCGCGGGGGCGGGGGGTGTCGTTCGAGGTCATGGCCCCCGCAGGCTACCGCTACCGCCCGCGCAGCCGTCGTACGAGGATGCTGGCGTCCCCGCGGGTCTCCAGGTCGGCGAGGACCACGGCGACCGCCTCGCGGACGATCCGGCCGCGGTCGACGGCCAGTCCGTGCTCGCCCCGCAGGACCAGGCGGGCGTGCTCCAGGTCCATCAGCTCCTCGGCGGAGACATAGACCGTGATCTTCTCGTCGTGCCGTTCCCGGCCGCTGGGCCGGCGGGTGGCGGCCCGGCCGCGCTTGCGGGGCTGGGCGGCGGACGCGGCCGAACCTTCCTGCGCACCCGCGCGGGCGGCCGCGCGGCGCGCCGAGCGCTCCGCGCCCCGGCTGCGCGACTCCCCGGACGCGGTCGCGTCCGCGTCCGCCGCCGCGACGTGCTCGGCGCCCTCGCCGTCGCCGCCCTGCGCGGGCACCGACTGCGGCGCGTCCTCGGCGGCGGCCTGGTCGCTCTCCCCCGCGGGCGCCGGCACCCGGGCCTCACCGTTCGCCTGGCGGCGCGGGGCGGACGGCTGAAGCCCCATTCCCCCTGTCGTACGGAAGAGTTCGTCGGCCCCCGGCAGACTCACTCGGCGTGACACCGGGCGAGCACCTCCCTGGCGAGCTGGCGGTAGGCGGCGGCGCCGACGGAGTTGGAGGCGTACGTGGTGATCGGCTCACCGGCGACCGTGGTCTCCGGGAAGCGGACCGTGCGCCCGATGACCGTGTGGTAGACGTGGTCGTCGAACGCCTCGACGACGCGCGCGAGCACCTCGCGGCTGTGCACCGTGCGCGAGTCGTACATCGTGGCGAGGATCCCGTCGAGCTCCAGCTCCGGGTTGAGCCGCTCCTGGACCTTCTCGATGGTCTCGGTCAGCAGCGCCACACCGCGCAGGGCGAAGAACTCGCACTCCAGCGGGACGATCACCTTGTGGGCGGCCGTCAGCGCGTTGACCGTGAGCAGGCCGAGCGAGGGCTGGCAGTCGATCACGATGTAGTCGTAGTCGGGCAGCAGCGGCTTGAGCGCGCGCTGGAGCGAGGACTCGCGGGCGACCTCGCTCACCAGCTGCACCTCGGCCGCCGACAGGTCGATGTTGCTGGGCAGCAGGTCCATGTTGGGGACCGCGGTCTTCAGCAGCACCTCGTCGGCCGCCATCCCCCGCTCCATGAGCAGGTTGTAGACGGTGAGGTCGAGTTCCATCGGGTTGACGCCGAGGCCGACCGAGAGCGCGCCCTGCGGGTCGAAGTCGACGAGCAGCACCCGGCGCCCGTACTCCGCGAGCGCGGCGCCCAGGTTGATGGCGGACGTCGTCTTGCCGACGCCGCCCTTCTGGTTGCACATCGCGATGATCTTCGCGGGACCGTGGTCGGTCAGCGGGCCCGGGATCGGGAAGTACGGCAGCGGGCGCCCCGTCGGGCCGATGCGCTCACGGCGCTGGCGGGCCGCGTCGGGCGCCAGCGTGGCCGCGTACTCCGGATCGGGCTCGTACTCGGCGTCGGGGTCGTAGAAGTGCCCCTCGGGCAGTTCGTCGTAGTCGGCGAAGTGGTTGCGGGGTGCGCCACTTCCGTCGCCGGACATGGCGTTCACGTGTTGGCCATCCATGCTCTGGTGTGCTGTCTGAGTTGCCTGCGGACTCTGGTGGGCTGCGAAGGTGCGTACCGCGACGGAGCCGACAGCCTCGTACCGCCCGGGACCCTGGACCCCGGTCGGCGTTCCTGGTTGACCACCCCCGGGAGTAAATGTCGACTCATTCACAAGTCGTCTTACCTCCTTGGTGACCAGGGAACTTCTAGACAGGTCAGCGTGGCACCATGCCGACGGTTGGCGACTCTATGGCGTGTCGAGGGTCCGCAGCAACACAATCCGCCGGACCCGGCCCGATGTGTCGGCAATGAAACACCCCTCTGTCAAGGGCGTACGGCCGTCGCACAGCAGGTTTCACCGGTGCGCGAATCGGTTGAAGCGTTACGTTCGAGGCGAGTTGGCCGAGAATCGCAAAGTGACCATACACACATCCGGCCGGACCTTGTCGGGCAAGGTCCGGCCGGATGTGCGGGGTTGACGACAGGTGTTGACGTATCGCCTTTACGCGATGACGACTTGGCCGGGTCGTCGGCCTCGGCGGGTCGTGCGCGGGTCAGCCGAGCAGGGTGGCCGGGTCGGTGTACTCCAGGCCGTGCGCCTCGGCGACCTCCTTGTAAACGACCTTGCCGTCGTGGGTGTTGAGCCCCTTGGCCAGCGCGGGGTCGCGGCGCAGCGCCTCGACCCAGCCGCGGTCGGCCAGCTCCACGATGTACGGCAGCGTGGCGTTGGTCAGGGCGTTGGTGGAGGTGTTGGGCACCGCGCCCGGCATGTTGGCGACGCAGTAGAAGACCGAGTCGTGGACCGGGAAGGTCGGCTCGGCGTGCGTGGTGGGGCGGGAGTCCTCGAAGCAGCCGCCCTGGTCGATCGCGATGTCGACAAGGACACTTCCCGGCTTCATCCGGGAGACCAGCTCGTTGGTGACCAGCTTCGGGGCCTTGGCGCCGGGGATGAGCACCGCGCCGATGACGAGGTCGGCCTCCAGGACGGCCTTCTCCAGCTCGAAGGAGTTGGACATGACGGCCTTGACCTTGGTGCCGAAGATCTTGTCGGCCTCGCGCAGCTTGTTGATGTCGCGGTCCAGCAGGGTCACGTCGAAGCCCATGCCGACGGCGATCTGGGTGGCGTTCCAGCCGGAGACGCCGCCGCCGATGACGACGGCCTTGGCCGGGGTCACACCCGGCACGCCGCCCGGCAGCACGCCACGGCCGCCGGCCGCGCGCATCAGGTGGTAGGCGCCGACCTGCGGGGCCAGCCGGCCCGCGACCTCGGACATCGGGGCGAGCAGCGGCAGGGCCCGGTTGGCCAGCTCGACCGTCTCGTAGGCGATGGCGGTGGTGCCGGACTCCAGCAGGGCGTCCGTGCACTCCTTGGAGGCGGCCAGGTGCAGGTAGGTGAAGAGGGTCTGGTCCTTGCGGAGGCGGTGGTACTCCTCCGCGATGGGCTCCTTGACCTTCAGCAGCAGGTCGGCGGCGGCCCAGACCTCGTCGGCGGTGTCGAGCAGCTGCGCGCCGGCGGCGGTGTACTCGGCGTCCGTGATCGAGGAGCCGACGCCTGCGCCGCGCTCGATGACGACCTGGTGGCCGTGGCGCACCAGCTCGTGCACGCCGGCCGGGGTGATGGCCACCCGGAACTCGTTGTTCTTGACCTCGCGGGGAATGCCGACCTTCACGTCGATCACGGTCCTTGGCTCAGACGATAGGGCTATTACAAGGCATACCCACTCATACGCGGGCACACCGGGAGAGACCGCAGGAGAACGTGCGGCAGAGCCAGTCTAATGAAGGTGTTCCCGCTGTCTAGCCTTTCAAAGCATTAATCTTGGACGGATGGACTGCGGATTTCGCAGGTCTCAAGCCGGTCTGCCTCCAGCATCCGCTCGGCAGCGCTCCGGTGCAGCCCGGCCGCCGCCGGATCGCCGAGGCGGTCCAGGGTGTCGGCCATCCTCAGATGCAGCGCCGCCTGGAGCCGGACGTCCTCCGCCGTGCGCGCCCAGTCGGCGGCCTCCTGGCAGGTGCACAGCGACTCCTCCAGGCGTCCGGCGTACTCCTGCACCCGGGCCAGTTCGCTCAACGCCCGCGCGTGGGCGGCCACATCGCCGGCCTTGCGGTGGCCGGCGACGGCCGCCCGCCAGTTGCGCAGCGCCTCGCCGTAGCGGCCCGCGTAGGTGTGGGCGGCGGCGATCCGGCCGTACAGCCGGGCGGCGTCCGTGCGCTCGTCCCGGGCGAGCCGCTGGGCGAGGGCCCGGCCGAACCAGTCGGCGGCCCGGTCGTAGTCGCCCAGCTCCAGGTGGGCGCCGCCTACGGATTCCATCGCGCGTCCGGTCGCGTACGGGTCGTTCGCCCGCCGTCCGGCGTCCAGCGCCGCCCGGTAGCGCGCCAGCGCCTCGGTGGTGCGGCCGGTCCGGGCGTCCAGGTCGGCCAGGTTCAGCAGGGCCGCCGCCTGCTCGCGGGGCAGGTCACGGCGCTCGGCCACGTCCAGTACGAGCCGGTGGATGCCGTACAGGTCGGGGGCCGCCGCCTGGGTGCCGAAGTGGGCGACCATGGCCCGCACCAGCTGGGACATCAGCCGCCGGGCGAGGGTGTCCAGCTCCCCGTCGGCGACCGCGAGGCGCGCCGCGGCCAGCAGGGCGGGCCGGCGCAGGCGCAGCCAGTCGGAGGCGGCCCGGGGGGTCGGGAACCGCACGGCGCGCGGCATGCCGAGCAGCTTCTCGCGGGCCCGGGGGCTGTCGGTCTCGGTGATCGCCCGGCAGGACTGGAGCAGCCGGACGTACCGCTCCAGCATGCGGGCCCGGGCGAGCTGGAGTTCCCCCGGCCGGTCGTGGGTCTCGGCGAGGGCCCTGAGCCGCGGTTGCAGGCAGCCGGGGACCTCGTACTGGGGCAGCGGGGAGTCCACCGCGCGCAGCAGCCCGAGCGCCGCGAAGTCGTCCAGCGCGGTGCGGGCGCTGTTCACCGAGCAGCCGGCGAGCGCGGCGGCGGTGTGCGGGTCGACCAGGCCGGCCGGGGCGAGGGAGAGCAGCCGCAGCATCCGGGCGGCGGCGCTGGGCAGGGACTTGTGGACGAGCCGGAAGACCCGGCCGACCGGGCTGCCCTCGTCGCCGCCCTCGGCCCGCAGATGCTTGGCGAGGTCGGCGACGGCGGCCTTCGGACGGGCGGCCAGCCAGCCGCCGGCCAGGACCAGCGCGGCGGGCTGCGCCTGGCACTCCTCGACGAGCAGCTCGGCGGCGCGCGGGTCGACGGTGACGCGGACGGAGCCGATGCGCCCGGACAGCAGCTCCACGGCGGACTTGGTGTCCAGGCCGCCGAGCGTGCACGGGCGGACGTCGGCGACACCGGTCAGCGGGCCCTCGGCGACGGCAACGACCAGGCAGTCCGGGGAGTCCGGCAGGAGGGCGTCGACCTGTTCGGAGTCGGCGGCGTCGTCCAGCAGGAGCAGGGCGCGGCGCTCGGCCAGGGCCGTCCGCAGCGCCTCGGTGAGGTCGTCCTCGGCGGCACCGGGCGGGGCAGGCAGTGCCAGCCCGGCGAGCAGCTCCCGGGCGAGCCGGCCGACGGGCACGCGGGTGCCGTCCGGTTCGCTCAGCCGGGCCCGCAGCACCCCGTCGGGGTAGTCGGCCGAGATCCGGGCGACGAGTTCCTCGGCGAGTGCCGTGCGGCCCGAGCCGGGCCGGCCCGCGATGAGCAGCACGCGCGCGCGGGGGGCCTTGCGGCCGGAGAGGGTGTCGAGTCCGGCGCGCTCGATGTCGGCGCGCAGCTCCTTCAGCTCCCGGGTCCGGCCCAGGAACCGGCACCCCTCGACAGCCTCGTCCGACAGCCGTACACCGTCCGTGTCCACCGCCTGATCCGTCACGGGCCACTCCCGATCCCACCGCGCACCGGCGCCCGCCGGAACCCCGGTTCGGGCGTTTCCCGAGCCTAGTTCAGGCGCGGGTGCGTTCCGGGAGGAGCGCGGCGGACACGTCGCCCGATCGGATCAGCAGATCGTAGGACCGACGGCCGGGTGAGCGGGCCCGCGAGCGCTACGCCTCGAACGGGCGCGCGGGCCAGGGCGCCTCCGCCGGGCGCAGCGCGTCGAGCCCGTCGCCGTGCTGCGCGGCGACGAGCGAGAGCACGCCCACCACGAGGCAGTTGTTGTGCAGCTCACCGGCGAGCACGCCCCGGACCAGGTCCTCCACCGGCACCCGCTCCAGCTCCATGTCGGCCTCTTCGTGCTCGACCTCGAAGCGCTCGCCCTCGGCCTCGGACAGCTGCCGGGCCAGGAAGATCCGCACCGCCTCGTCGCAGCCGCCGGGCGTGGTGTAGACGTCGGTCAGCACCCGCCAGTCCTCGGCCTTGACGTGGGCCTCCTCGTACAGCTCGCGCTGCGCGGCGTGCAGCGGGTTCTCGCCGGGGACGTCGAGCAGGCCGGCCGGGATCTCCCACAGCTTCTGGCGCACCGGGTGGCGGTACTGCCGGATGACCAGGACCCGGCCGGCGTCGTCGAGGGCGAGGACGGCCACGGAGCCGGGGTGGACCTGGTAGTCACGGGTGACGACACTGCCGCCGGGCATGACCACGTCGTCCGTGCGGACCGAGGTCTTGTTGCCCGTGAACGGGGTCCGCGTCGCCCGGATCTCCCACTCCTCCGGGGTGTCCTTGATCGTCATACGCTGCTCTTCGCCCTTCCCGACGTACCGACGTGCACAAAGAAAGCCGGGGCCCGCGCCGTTTGAATGCGCGCGCCCCGGCCACCGTACAACTGTTGTGCTACTTGGAACTCTTCCGCTCGACCGCGGCCTTCACCAGGCCGGCGAACAGCGGGTGCGGACGCGTCGGACGCGAGCGCAGCTCGGGGTGCGCCTGCGTGGCGACCAGGTACGGGTGGACCTCGCGCGGGTACTCCACGTACTCCACGAGCTTGCCGTCCGGGGAGGTGCCCGAGAAGACGATGCCGGCCTTCTTCTCCAGCTCCGCGCGGTAGGCGTTGTTCACCTCGTAGCGGTGGCGGTGGCGCTCCTCGACGTACTCCTTGCCGTCGTACACCTCGCGCACGATCGAGCCTTCGGCCAGCTTCGCCGGGTACATGCCCAGCCGCATGGTGCCGCCCATGTCGCCCTCGCCGGCGACGATGTCGAGCTGCTCGGCCATGGTGGAGATGACCGGGTGGGCGGTGGCCGGGTCGAACTCGGTGGAGTTGGCGTCCGAGATGCCCGCCAGGTTCCGCGCGGCCTCGATCACGATGCACTGGAGGCCCAGGCAGAGGCCGAGCAGCGGGATCTTGTTCTCGCGGGCGTACTTGATCGCGCCGACCTTGCCGAGCACGCCCCGGTCGCCGAAGCCGCCCGGGATGCAGATGGCGTCGACGTCGCCGAGCTGGGCCTTGGCGCCGGCCGGGGTCTTGCAGTCGTCCGAGGTGACCCACTTGATCTTCACGCGGGCCCGGTTGGCGAAGCCGCCCGCACGCAGCGCCTCGGTGACCGACAGATAGGCGTCGGGCAGGTCGATGTACTTGCCGACCAGCGCCATCGTGATCTCGTGCGCGGGCTTGTGGACGCGGTCGAGCAGGTCGTCCCAGGTCGTCCAGTCCACGTCGCGGAAGGGCAGGTCCAGCTTGCGGACGACGTAGGCGTCCAGGCCCTCGCCGTGCACGGTCTTCGGGATGTCGTAGATCGAACGGGCGTCGGGGCAGGCCACCACGGCGGCCTCGTCGACGTCGCACATCAGCGAGATCTTCCGCTTGATCGCGGTGGGCACCTCGCGGTCGCAGCGCAGCACGATCGCGTCCGGCTGGATACCGATGTTGCGCAGGGCGGCGACCGAGTGCTGGGTCGGCTTCGTCTTCAGCTCACCCGAGGGGCCGATGTACGGCAGGAGCGAGATGTGCACCACGAACACGTTGTCCCGGCCGACCTCGTGCCGCACCTGGCGGACGGTCTCCAGGAACGGCAGCGACTCGATGTCGCCGACCGTGCCGCCGACCTCGGTGATCACGACGTCGACCTCGTCGGTCGCCATCCGGCGGATACGGTGCTTGATCTCGTTGGTGATGTGCGGGATGACCTGCACGGTGTCGCCCAGGTACTCGCCGCGGCGCTCCTTGGCGATCACCGTCGAGTACACCTGTCCGGTGGTGACGTTGGCGGAGCCGTCCAAGTCGCGGTCGAGGAAGCGCTCGTAGTGTCCGATGTCCAGGTCGGTCTCGGCGCCGTCGTTGGTGACGAACACCTCACCGTGCTGGAAGGGGTTCATCGTGCCAGGGTCGACATTGAGGTACGGGTCGAGCTTCTGCATCACGACGCGCAGGCCCCGCGCCTTGAGCAGCATGCCGAGGCTGGAGGCGGTCAGCCCCTTGCCCAGAGAGGAGGCGACACCCCCGGTGACGAAGATGTGCTTGGTCGTCGACGATTTGGGCGGCATGGCCAAGAGGGGGCTCCCGTGGTCTCGGTATGGGGGTGCGGTGCGGCCTGCCGGAGATCTCCGGGGGTGGCGCCGCTGCGGTTCGGGGGTTTGCTTGCCCACCGGTCCACGGGCTACCAGCGTATCAGCGCCTCGGGGCGATGGCTTCCGGCCACGCTCCGGGCAGCCGTCCGCGCCGGGCGCCGGGCGCCCGTCCGCGCCACGCTCCGCGCACGGACCGACACGTACGCGCGTGCGTCACCGGATTCTCACCCGCCGCTCACTCGTTCGGCCCCCTCGCGTTGCCCGGAGCGGCTCACAGATCATCTACGTGCGTCGTATCCTGCTCGGACATTCACTGCCGAGCCCGCCGGCGTCGCGGCACCACCCCTCGTCCGTCAGCACCGGAACAACGAGAGCTCGTCAGTTCGTTGAGCAACAATTGTCGTTTGGTGTCACCTCATTTGGCCTCCGGGCCGGGCGACTGCTTTGCTTCATCGCTCAACGACGCACGACAACACGCTTGACCCCCCTGACCCCCCTTGACCGCACTAGCGACCGCCCCCCTGCGGGGTGACGTGGCCGTTCGACTGGAGATGCACGTGGCCGGGCGCATCGAAGACTACGCACTCATCGGAGACATGCAGACCGCCGCACTGGTCTGCCGGGACGGGACAGTCGACTGGCTGTGCCTGCCCCGCTTCGACTCGCATGCCATCTTCGCCGGTCTGCTGGGCACCGAGGAACACGGCTTCTGGCGGCTGGGCCCCGCCCACGCCGCGGAGAACGAGCCCCCGGCGGCGGCACGGCGCAGCTACCGCGGAGACTCGCTGGTCCTGGAATCCGAGTGGGACACCCCGCGCGGCACGGTCCGCGTGACCGATTTCATGCCCCCGCGTGACGGCGCCCCGCAGCTCATCCGGATCGTCGAGGGCGTCTCGGGCCGGGTTCCGATGCGCTCGGAGCTGCGGATGCGGTTCAGCTACGGCCGGGTGGTGCCGTGGGTGCACAAGCACGAGGGACGCACGGTGGCGGTCGCCGGCCCGGACTCCGTGTGGTTCGACACACCCGCGGAGACCTACGGCAAGGACCTGACGACGTACGCGGACTTCACCGTCGCTCCCGGTGACCGCCTCACGTTCACCGTCTCCTGGCAGCCCTCCCACAAGGAGCCGCCGCCGCTGCCGGAGCCGGAGCAGTCGCTGGCGGCGACGGAGGACTTCTGGCGCGAGTGGGTGGAGCACTGCACGTACCACGGCCCGTACCGCGAGGCCGTGATCCGTTCGCTGATCACCCTCAAGGCCCTGACCTACGCCCCGACCGGTGGCATCGTCGCCGCGCCCACCACCTCCCTGCCGGAGGAGATCGGCGGCGTCCGCAACTGGGACTACCGCTACACCTGGCTCCGCGACGCGGCGATCACCCTGTCCTCGCTGCTGCGCACCGGCTACCGCGAGGAGGCCCGCGCCTGGCGCGAGTGGCTGCTGCGCGCGGTCGCCGGCGACCCGGAGAACCTTCAGATCATGTACGGCATCGCCGGTGAGCGCGAGCTGGGCGAGGCGGAGCTGGACTGGCTGCCCGGTTACGAGAACTCCGCGCCGGTCCGGGTCGGCAACGGCGCCGCGCACCAGCTCCAGCTGGACGTGTACGGCGAGGTCACCGAGGCGCTGCACCTGGCCCACATGACGGGCCTGGCGCGCAACGACTACGCCTCACTGCTCCAGCTGAAGCTGATCCGCTACCTGGAGGACCACTGGCAGGAGCCGGACGAGGGCATCTGGGAGGTGCGCGGACCGCGCCGGCACTTCGTGCACTCCAAGGTCATGGCCTGGGTCGCGGTGGACCGCACCATCAAGCTGATCGAGTCCGGGGACGCCGACGGCCCGCTGGAGCGCTGGAAGCAGCTGCGCGACGACATCCACCGGGACGTGTGCGAGAAGGGCTACGACAAGGAGCGCAACACCTTCACCCAGTCGTACGGCTCCCGGGAGCTGGACGCGTCGCTGCTGCTGATCCCGCAGATGGGCTTCCTCCCGCCGGACGACAAGCGGGTCATCGGCACCATCGAGGCGATCCAGCGGGAGCTGTCCACGCCGGACGGGTTCATCCTGCGCTATCCGACGGAGGGCGCGGACGAGGGCGTCGACGGCCTTCCCGGCGACGAGGGCGCCTTCCTGGCCTGCTCCTTCTGGATGGCCGACGACCTGGCGATGATCGGCCGGGTCGACGAGGCCCGGAAGCTGTTCGAGAAGCTGCTCTCGCTCCGCAACGACCTGGGCCTGCTGGCCGAGGAGTGGGACCCGCGCCTTCAGCGCCAGGTCGGCAACTTCCCGCAGGCGTTCAGCCACGTGCCCCTGATCGACACGGCCCTGCGGCTGACGGCCTCGGGGGCGTACGGGGGTTAGCCGGGCCGGTCCTCACCGGAGAGCCGGCGGCCGGCCCGGCGTGGGCGCCGGCTTCACGCGCCGCGTCGGGGGCCCGTCGGCCGGTGGTCACCGGGGAGCGAGCGCGGTCAGCGTGCGCTCCCCGCCGGGGTCGCCCGCCGTGGCCGGGACGAGCGCGATCTCGTCGAGGCCGGCCGCCTCGTAGGCGTCGATCCGCTCCCGGACGGTGTCCGGGCCGCCGACGAGGCCGACCGTGGCCGCGGCCTCCTCGGGCAGCGCCTCCAGCAGGGCGCCGGGGCCGGCGCCGGTGCGGGCCAGCTCCACGGCCTCGCCGAAACCGGCCGCCGCGAACATCTCCCGGTAGCCGGGCACGGTGAGGTAGCCGGCGACGCTGCGCAGGATCTGCGTGAGCGCGTCGGGGCCGGGGTCGACGGCGGCCGGCACCCACGCGGCCAGCCTCGGCGCCGTCCGGCCGGCCTCCTCGGCCGCCGCATCCAGCTTGGCGCGCAGGACGGCGACCTGCTCCGGGGAGACGACGTCGAGCAGCATCCGGTCGGCGTGCGCGGCGGCGGTCGCGATCGCCCGGTCCCCGAACGCCGCCACGGTCAGCGGACCGCCCGGCGGCAACTGCCGGCGCCGGAAGCCGCTGCCGGGCGCGGCCGGATCCCCCGGTCCGGCGCGCAGCAGCTCCCGCAGCGCCGCCGCCGTCTCCTCCAGCAGCGCCGCCGGCCGCACCCGGGGCCGTCCGTGCACGCCCTCGACGACCCGTTTGCTGGACGTGCCCAGCGCGACGCCGACCTGGCGTCCGGTGACGGCGGCGGTCGAGGCGGCACCCCGGGCGAGGCTGTAGGCGTCCCGCACCGACACGGCGACCGGGCCGGCCGTCAGCGCCACCCGGCCCGTGACCCCGGCGGCGGCCGTGGCCAGCACGAACGCGTCCCACGTAGGTCCCTCGCCGAGCCACACCTCGTCGTATCCGAGCCGGTCGGCGACCGCGGCGATCCGCAGCGGCTCGTCGATCGGGCTGTCGTCCTCACGGGCGGCGGCGACCACACTGAAGTCCATGATCCGGCCCCTACCCCACCCGCCCTGCGCAAACCCGCGGTCCGCCGCCACCCCGCGGATGTACCCGGCGCACCGCCGCAGGTAGCGTCCGGTCATGGACAGCGGCAGGAACAGCAGGTCGGAGACTCAGGGCACCGGGATCACCGTGCAGCGGGCGCTGGAGCTGCCCGGGCTGCGCGGCGGGCTCCCCGAGGTCGTCGCGGGCGCCGACCGGTTGCGGCGCACGGTGCGCTGGGTGCACGCGGGGGAGGTGCCCAACATCGCGTCACTGCTCAAGGGCGGCGAGTTGCTGCTGACCACGGGCGTCGGGCTGGGCGCCCGCCCCGCCGACCAGCGGGCCTTCGTGCGCACCCTCGCCGACCGGGGCATCGCCGCCCTCGTGGTGGAGCTGGGCCCGCGCTTCACCCGGCTGCCGGCCGCCCTCGTCGACACCGCCCGCGCGGCGGGCCTGCCGCTGGTGCAGCTGCACCGCGAGGTGCCGTTCGTGACGGTCACCGAGGAGATCCACACCGAGATCGTCAACGGCCACTACGCACTGCTCCAGCGGGCCGAGGAGGTGCACCGGCGCTGCACGGAGGCGCTGCTGGGCGGCGGCGGGGTGCCGCAGGTGCTCGGCATCCTGGGCGACTTCGCCGGCAATCCGGTCTTCCTGGAGACACCGGACGGCCGGCTGCTGTACGCCGCGGGCGCCGGGCCCGAGGGCGCCGATCCGCTCCAGGTGTGGGAAGGACTGCGCGGCCCGCAGAAGGACGCCCCGCCCCCGGCGGGCTCGGTCCTGGTGGACGTGCCCGGCGGCGGGCCCGGCACCGGGTCGGTGCGCGCCCGGCTGGCCCTGCTGCCCGTGCGCTCCCCGCTGGCGCCGGTGCACCGGATGGCGGCGGAACGGGCGGCGGACATCCTCGCGGTGGTGCTGATGCAGGCACGGCAGGAGGAGGAACTGGCGGCACGGGGGCGCGGCGACTTCCTCACCGACCTCGCCGAGGGCCGGATCACCCCGGAGGACGCCCCCGCGCAGGCCCGGGTCCTGGGCTTCAAGCCGGGGAGCAGCCCGCTGCTGCCGGTGGTGATGCGGCTGGACGACTCCCTGAGCCCTCAGGGCGGCGGCTGGGCGGTGCTGGCCCGCGCGGTCGCCGAGGAGCTGGCGTCGGTCGGGGTGCCGGTGCTGCTGGGCGTACGACCGGTGGAGGGCCGGGTTCCGCTGCTGCTGGGCCTGCGCTCGGAGTCGGAGCGGCCGACGGTGGCCGACCGGGTGGCGGCGGCGCTGCGGGCGGGGGCGGAGCGGGCCGGGATGCGGCGGCCGGGAGCGCGGCCGCCGGTCGTGGTGGTCGGGGTGGCGGGCGGCTGGGCCGCGGCGGCGTCGGGGCTGCGGCACGCCGCGGAGACGGCGACCGCGGCGCAGGGGCTGACCGACCGACCCTGGTACGACGCCCGCCGGCTCGACATCGACCTGCTGCTGTGGCGGCTGCGGGACCATCCGGACCTGGCGGCGTTCGTCGACCGGGCGATCGGGCCGTTGCGGGACCACGACGACCGCTCCAGGCCGCCGCTGCTGCCCACCCTCGAGACGTATCTGGCGCACGCGGGCCGCAAGGCGGAGACGGCACGCGAGCTGCATCTGAACCGGCAGACGCTGTACAACCGGCTGGCCCGCATCGGCGAGCTGCTCGGCACGGACCTGGACGACCCGCAGACGGTGCTGGCCCTGAGCCTGGCACTCCGGGCCCGGCGACACGTCGGATGAGGCCCGCGGCCCGGCGGGGCCGATGGGCCGACGAGGCGACGAGGCCAACGGGACGGCGAGGCCGACGGGCCGACGAGGCTGGCGGGCCGACGAGGCCGACGGGCCGGGGGGCGAGGACCCGCGGCGCGGTCAGAGCATCGGCCGGTGCTGCGTCAACTCGTCGTAGACACTGAGCACCTGGGCCACGGTCGCGTCCTCGGTGGGCCAGGTGGCCGCCTGCCGCACGCCCCGCTCCCGCAGCAGTGCCTGCCGCTCGGGGTCGCCGAGCAGCCGCACGACGGCGTCGGCGAACGCCCCGGCGTCCGAGGGCGGGACGAGCTCGGCGGCGTCGCCGACGAGTTCGGGGATGCCGCCGGCGTGGGCGGCGACGAGCGGCACGCGCGCGTGGAGGGCCTCCTGCGCGAACAGCGAGCGGGCCTCCCGGCGGCTCGGCAGCAGCGCGAGATCGGCCGCCGCGAGCAGGTCGGAGACGTCGTCGCGGCGGCCGATGAGCGCCACCGGCAGCCCCTCGTCCTCGATCCGCCGCTGCATCTCGGCGCGCAGCGGCCCCTCGCCGGCGACGACGACCAGCGGCGGGGGGTCGAGGCGGCGCCACGCACGGGCGGCGTCGAGCAGGACGTCGTAGCCGCGGTGCCGTTCCAGGGAGCCGACGGCGATCAGCAAGGGGCGTCCGGTGGCGCCGAGTTCGGCCCGGATCTTGGGCCGCAGCCGGTCGGCCTCGTCGGCGTCGAGCGGCGAGCGGGGTCCGCCGGGCAGCGCGGCGGCGGCGAGCCGGGCGTCGCGTGCGCCGCTCGTGCGCGCCAGGTCGACCAGTTCCGACGTGGCGCCGAGCACCACGGTGGCGGCCTTCGACACCCGCCGCTCCAGCACCCGCAGCAGATGGGCGCGGGCGCCTTCGGCGTGGGCGCGGTCGTGCCAGGTGACGACGAGGGGGGTCCGCACCCGCCGCCCGCCGAGGGCGAGGACCGTACGGAAGGAGGCGTGCAGCCCGTGTGCGTGGACCAGGTGTGCGTCGGCGCACAGGGCGCGCAGGGCGGCGACGGAGACCGGGTCGCTGCTGCGCGGCACGTGGACGTGGTGGGCGCCGGCCCCGGAGAAGTCGTAGGTGCGTTCAGCCTCGGCGGGGGCGCACACCGTGACCTTCACGCCCCGTGCGACGAGCCCCGCGGCCAGGGAGCGCACGTGCGCGCTGCTGCCGGCGTTGCCTCCGCCCAGCACCTGCACGGTGCGCAGCGGCGACTGGCCGTGCGGTGAGGGGCTGCTCACGGGGGTCACGTGGCCGGGCTCCTGGTTCGGCGTCGGGCGGGACACGAAGAAAGTACAGAAGGATGGAGCGGTGGAGAGGCGCCGCGCGCTTTCCGGCGCGTACTCGGCCAAGGATGCCAGGACGCACGGGTGTTCCGGGAACGAAGCCGACGGCGACGACCGCTCCCCGCGGCAACCCCCCACCCGCATTCACCCACACGAGCGAGCCCGGCCCCACCGCCGACCACAACCCACAGCCCACGACCCGCAGACAGCCCCCCACCCCGCAGGCAGCCCGCAGCCCACGCCCCGCGGCCGCCGACGGCGCCGCACCCCACGGGCGACGCCCACCTTCCAAGAGACGGCAAACGGGCGGTGCCCGGGTGGGAGAACCCCGCTCAGCACAAGCCCCCCGCACCCGCCGACGGAGCAGCACCCACCCCGAACGGACGGCGACCAGCGGGAAACCCCTACACGTCCGCCCGAGCCGTGGCCAGCAACTCCTCCGCATGCGCCCGAGCCGTCTCGGAGTCCTCCTGCCCGGCCAGCATCCGCGACAGCTCCCGGATCCGGTCCTCCCCCTCCAGCACCTTCACACCGGACCGCGTCACCGACCCGTCGTTGGTCTTCTCGACCAGTAGCTGCCGATCGGCGAACGCCGCCACCTGCGGCAGGTGCGTGACGACGACCACCTGGGCGGTCCTCGCCAGCCGCGCCAGCCGCCGCCCGATCTCGACCGCCGCCTTGCCGCCGACACCGGCGTCGACCTCGTCGAAGAGATACGTCGGCACCGGGTCGGTACCCGCGAACACGACCTCGACGGCCAGCATCACACGCGACAGCTCACCGCCGGAGGCACCCTTGGCGATGGGCCGCGGCGGTGCCCCGGGGTGCGGGGCGAGCAGCAGCTCGACCTCGTCGGCACCGGACGGCCCGTAGGCGACGGTGCGCCCGCCGACCTCCACGCCGTCGGGGTCCTCGGTCTGCCGGATGGAGAACGACACGCGCGCGTGGGGCATCGCGAGCGAGGCCAGCTCCTCGGTGACCGCGGCGGCGAACCGCTCGGCGGCCTCGGTCCGCGCGTCCGTCAGCGCCTGCGCCAGCCCGCCCAGTTCCGTCCGCAGCGCGTCCCGCTCGGCGGTCAGCTCGCCGATCCGCTCGTCGTCGCCGTCCAGTTCGGTCAGCCTCGCGGCGCTCCGCTCCGCCCAGGCCAGTACGCCGGCGACGTCCTCGCCGTACTTCCGCGTCAGCGCGGTGAGCGCCGCGCGCCGCTCCTCCACGGCCGCCAGCCGCAGCGGGTCGGCGTCCAGGTCGTCGGCGTATCCGGCCAGCTCACCGGCCACGTCGCGCAGCAGGATGCCGACCTCGCTGATCCGGTCGGCCAGGGACGCCAGCGCCGGGTCGTGCGACCGCACGGCGTCCAGGGCCCGCTGGGCGCCCGCGACGAGGGTCGAGGCGTCGATGCCCTCCGGATCCTCCGGATCGCCGGCGAGCGCCCCGTGGGCGGCCGTCGCGGCCGACGCCAGCGCCTCGGCGTGCCCCAGCCGCTCGGCCTCCTCCGCCAGCTCCACGTCCTCGCCGGCCCGGGGCTCGACGGCCGCGATCTCCTCCAGCCCGTAGCGCAGCATGTCGGCTTCCTGGGCCCGCTCCCGCGCGCGCGTGGTGATCTCCTCCAGCTCGGCGGAGACGGCCCGCAGCCGCCGGTAGGCCTCGGCGTACTTGGCGAGCGGCCCGGCGACCGCGTCCCCGGCGTACCGGTCGAGCGCCTGCCGCTGCCGGGACTGCTTCAGCAGGCCCTGCTGGTCGGTCTGCCCGTGCACGGCCACCAGCTCGTCGGCCAGTTCCGCGAGCATGCCCACGGGCACCGACCGCCCGCCCAGGTGCGCCCGCGAGCGCCCTTCGGCGGAAACGGTACGGCTGATCAGCAGCGCCCCGTCGTCCAGTTCGGCCCCGGCCTCCTCGGCCCGTACGGCGGCCGAGGCGTCCTCGGGTACGGCGATCCGCCCCTCGACGACCGCGTTCTTGGCCCCGATCCGCACCAGGGCCGCGTCCGCGCGACCGCCCAGCAGCAGTCCCAGGCTGGTGACCACCATGGTCTTGCCCGCGCCCGTCTCACCGGTGACGGCGGTGAACCCGGGCGACAGCTCGACCACGGCGTCGTCGATCACACCGAGCGACCGTATCCGCATCTCCTCAAGCACGGACACGACCATACGAGGTCCGGGCCGGGGAGTGCGACCGGCCCACGCCTGTCACCCACAGGAGTGCATGCCGGTCACGGCACGGGGCCGTGCCGTGCCCCGCAGCGCGCCCGCGCCTCCACACCCGCCCGCGTTCCCCCGCACCCCCGCGGCGATCCCGTGTCAGTGCGGCGCCCCGCGCCACCCCGACACGGGCAACGCGAACTTCGCCACCAGCCGATCGGTGAACGACGCGTGGTGCAACCGGGCCAGCCGCACCGGCACGGCCCCCCGCCGGACCTCCACCCGCGCCCCCGGCGGCAGCTCGACGGTCCGCCGCCCGTCGCACCACAGGACCCCCGGCGGGACATGGGGCAGGACCTCGACGGCCAGCACGGAGTCCGGCGACGTCACCAACGGCTTCGCGAACAGCGCGTGCGCGCTGATCGGCACCATCAGCAGCGCCTCGACCTCCGGCCACACCACCGGCCCGCCCGCCGAGAAGGCGTACGCCGTCGACCCGGTCGGCGTCGACAGCACGATCCCGTCGCAGCCGAACCCCGTCACCGGCCGCCCGTCGATGGCCAGCACGACCTCCAGCATCCGCTCGGCGGACACCTTCTGCACCGCCGCCTCGTTCAGCGCCCAGTCGGCGTGCACGATGTCGCCGTTGCGGTGCACGGTGACGTCGATGGTCATGCGTTCCTCGACCTCGTAGGCCCGGCTGACCACCCGGTCGACGACCTTGTCGAGGTCGTCCCGCTCGGCCTCGGCGAGGAACCCGACCCGGCCGAGGTTGACGCCGAGCATCGGCACCCCGGAGGCGCGGGCGAACTCGGCACCGCGCAGCAGCGTGCCGTCGCCGCCCAGCACGATGAGCAGCTCGCACCCGTCGAGGCACTGCGGGGTGGCCTCCTTGACCAGCTCCACCTCGCTCGGAAGCGGCAGGTCGGCCGCCTCGGCCTCGAGCACCCGCACCCCGAGACCGGAGCGCAGCAGTCCCCTGACCACCAGCTCGGCGCTGCGCACGGCAGCGGGCCGCCCGGTGTGGGCCAGCAGGAAAACAGTACGAGCTCGGTTCTGTGTCAACGCGGCCCCTCCGCCACTGCACGGTCTGCGTCGGCCGGGTCCAGCTGTTCGGCCCCGGCCCGCAGCCACAGAAAGTACTCGACATTCCCGGACGGCCCGGGCAGCGGACTCGCGGTGACGCCCCGCACCCCGAGCCCCAGTTCCCAGGCGCTGGCGGCCACGCCCCGCACCGCCTCGGCACGCAGTTCGGGGCTGCGCACCACTCCGCCGCTGCCGAGGCGCTCCTTGCCCACCTCGAACTGCGGCTTGACCATCATCACCAGATCGGCGTCCGGCTTCGCGCACCGCGCCAGGGCGGGCAGCACCAGGGCGAGCGGGATGAAGGACAGGTCCCCCACGACAAGGTCCACCGGCTCTCCGTCGATCGCCTCCAGCGTCAACTCGCGTACGTTCGTACGGTCCTTGACGGTGACGCGTTCATCCTGCTGGAGCGACCAGGCCAGTTGTCCGTAGCCGACGTCGACGGCCACGACGTGGGCGGCGCCCGCGCGCAGCAGGACGTCGGTGAAGCCGCCGGTGGAGGCGCCGGCGTCCAGCGCCCGCCGCCCCTCGACGACCAGGCCCCGCGGCACGAACGCCGACAGGGCGCCGGCGAGCTTGTGGCCGCCCCGGGAGACGTAGTCGGGGTCGCTGTCGTCGGAGGAGACCACGATGGCCGCCGCGGTCTCCACCTGGGTGGCGGGCTTGGTCGCGACGGTCTTGCCGACGGTGACCCGGCCGGCGGCGATCAGCTGGCTGGCGTGCTCACGCGAGCGCGCGAGCTTGCGACGGACCAGCTCCGCGTCGAGACGGCGGCGTGCGACTCCTGCCACGTTCGGTTCAGCTCCTGTGTGTGTTACGGCGTCGGAGGGGCCGGGCGTGCGTCGAGCGCGGTGAGCGCGTCGCGCAGCCCCCGGTGTACATCCTCGTACACCTCCAGGTGTCCGTCCGTGGCGAGGTGGTCGGCGTCGGCCAGCCGCTCCAGGCGGGCGTCCACCCCGGCGTCGCCCGTGGGCGCCCGGACCACCCCCAGCGGGGCGGGGGCGGCCGGGCCGTCGTCCTCGGGCTCCACCGCGGGCCCGTTCTCCGCGACCGCGTCGTCCACCGCCGGCCGGTTCTCCGGGAGCACGTCGTTCATGCCCCGACGCTACCCCGAACCGCTGCGGTACCGTCGGTCGCGATGGCCACGATCGAGGAGTGCCGTGCCGCACTCGACAAGCTTTCGGACGACATGCGCAGCGCCGAGGGGGACGTGCGGGAGGCCGCGGCCCTGAACCGCTCGGTGAGCTGCCACATCACCGACCTCGACGTCACCTTCGTGGGGCGCATGGCGGAGGGCGGTATCGCGGTGGACGACACCGTGGCCGGCCCCCCGCCCGAGAAGGCCCAGATCCGGCTGGCCCTGACCGGTGACGACCTGGTGGCCCTGGTCGGCGGCGAGCTGAACTTCGCCAAGGCCTGGGGATCGGGCCGGGTGCGGCTGGAGGCCGGCCTGCGCGACCTGTTCCGCCTCCGGAAGCTGCTCTAGGCGCCCGTTCTAGGCGCCCTTGACCATCACCCGCTGCCGTGCCTTGCGCGCGGCGGGCACGATGAGGGGCGTGCCGGTCTCCGGGTCGTCGATGACCTGGCAGCGCAGCCCGAAGACCTCCTCCACCAACTCCGCGGTGACGATGTCGTTCGGCGCGCCCTCGGCGATGACCCGGCCGCCGCGCAGGGCGATGAGGTGGGTGGCGTAGCGGGCGGCGTGGTTCAGGTCGTGCAGCACGGCGACGAGGGTGCGGCCCTGCTCCTCGTGCAGTTCGGCGCACAGGTCGAGGACGTCGATCTGGTGCTGGATGTCCAGGTAGGTGGTCGGCTCGTCGAGGAGCAGCAGCGGGGTCTGCTGGGCGAGCGCCATGGCGATCCACACGCGCTGCCGCTGCCCGCCGGACAGCTCGTCCACGTAGCGGTCGGCCAGCTCGGCGACGCCGGTCTGCGCCATGGACTCCTGGACCACCCGCTCGTCCTCGGCCGACCACTGGCGCAGCAGGCCCTGGTGCGGGTAGCGCCCCCGGCCGACGAGGTCGGCGACGGTGATCCCGTCGGGAGCGATCGACGACTGCGGCAGCAGGCCGAGGGTGCGCGCGACCTGCTTGGCGGGCATCGACTGGATGGCCTGCCCGTCGAGGAGGACCCGGCCCCGGCTGGGCTTGAGCATCCGGGACAGGGCCCGCAGCAGCGTCGACTTGCCGCACGCGTTCGGGCCGACGATCACGGTGAAGGAGTGGTCGGGTATCTCCACCGACAGCTGCTCGGCGATGACGCGCTGGTCGTAGGCGAGGGTGACGTTCTCGGCGGAGAGGCGGTTCACGTTGCTCCTTCGGTTGTTCAGCCCGCTGCCGGGACGGGTGCCGGCGCTCATATCCGGCCGGCCTTGCGCTCGGAGACGAGCAGCCACAACAGGTAGACGCCGCCGAGGACCCCCGTGACCACGCCGACGGGCAGCTGGTCGGCGCCGAAGGCGCGCTGGGAGATCCAGTCGGCGGTGACCAGCAGGGCGGCGCCCATGCACAGGGCGGGCACCAGGTTGGGCCCCGGCGAGCGGGTCAGGCGCCGGGCGAGCTGCGGCGCGGTGAGCGCGACGAAGCTGACGGGGCCGGCGGCGGCGGTGGCCGTGGCGGTGAGCAGCACGGCGGCCACCAGCAGCAGCATCCGCACCCGCTCGACCCGCACCCCCAGGGCGTACGAGATGTCGTCGCCCATCTCCAGCATCCGCAGCCCGCGCGCGTTGCCGAGCACCAGCGGCACCAGGACGGCGCACAGCGCCAGCAGCGGCCAGACCTGGTCCCAGTCCCGGCCGTTGAGCGACCCGGTCATCCACACCACGGCACGGGAGGCGTCGACGATGTCCGACTTGGTGAGCAGATAGCCGTTGACCGCCGTGACGATCGCGGACATGCCGATGCCGACCAGGACGAGCCGGTAGCCGTGCACACCGCGCTTCCAGGCGAGCACGTAGATGCCGAGGCCGGTCGCCAGGCCGCCGACGAGCGCGCCCACGGTGACCTGCGTCGTCGTCCCGGAGAACAGGACGATCATCACCAGCGCGCCGGCCGTGGCACCCTGGCCGAGGCCGAGGATGTCCGGGCTGCCGAGCGGGTTGCGGGAGATGGCCTGGAACAGCGCGCCGCCCAGCCCGAGCGAGGCGCCGACCAGCAGCCCGACCAGCACCCGCGGCAGCCGCAGCTCCTGGATGATGAACTCCTGGCCCGCGTTCCCGTCACCGACCAGTGACTTCAGTACGTCACCGACCGCGATCGGGAAGTCGCCGGTGCCGATGAGCAGCACGCTCGCGGCACAGGCGGCGACCACGAGCAGGACGACGACCAGCAGGGCCCGGACGTCGAGGCGGACGGAGATCCCTCCAGGGGTCCGCACGGCACGGTTGCTCTTCGCGGCGGACGTGCTCCTCGCGGCGGGACGGGCCGTCCCGGCGCGGTCGTTCTTCGCGGCAGGCGTGTTCTTCACAGCTGGGCCGTCCTCCGCCGTCGTACGAGATAGATGAAGACCGGACCGCCGAGCACCGCCGTCACGATGCCGACCTGGAGTTCCGCGGGGCGGGCGACGATCCGTCCGAGGACGTCGGCGCCGAGCAGCAGCACGGGCGACAGGATCGTGGCGTAGGGCAGGATCCAGCGCAGGTCGGGGCCGGTGAAGGAGCGGACGACGTGCGGGACCATCAGCCCGACGAACACGATCGGCCCGCAGGCCGCGGTCGCCGCCCCGCACAGCATGACCGCGGCGAGCATGGACAGCGCCCTCGTCCGGTTCAGGTCGGCGCCGAGCGCCTTGGCGGTGTCGTCGCCCATCTCCATCGCGTTGAGCGGCCGGGCCAGCGCGAGGGCGAGGACCGTGCCGATCGCGAAGAACGGCAGCACCTGCATGATCATGTCGTTGGTCGCCGAGGACAGCGAGCCGACCGTCCAGAAGCGCATCCGGCCGAGCGCCGCGTCGTCCATGATCATCACGGCCTGGAGATAGCCGTAGAGGGCTGCGGAGATCGCCGTACCCGCCAGGGCCAGCCGCACCGGCGTGGCCCCCCGGCTGCCGCCCAGGAACCAGACCAGGGCGCCGACCGCCGCCGCGCCGAGGAACGCGAACCACACATAGCCGCTCAGCGAGGTGACGCCGAGGAAGGTGATGGAGGTGACGACGGCGGCGGAGGCGCCGGCGTTGATGCCGAGCAGTCCGGGGTCGGCCAGCGGGTTGCGGGTGAGCGCCTGGAGCACGGCGCCGGACAGTCCGAGCGCGGCGCCGGCGAGCAGTCCGATGACGGTCCTGGACAGCCGCTCGCCCACCACCACGTCGCCGAACGTGCCCGAGTCGTGGAACAGGCCGTGCCAGACCTGCTGGAGGGACAGGTCCTTGGCGCCGACGGCGATGCTCGCCAACGCGATGGCGACCAGGATCGCCACGGAGACGAGCAGCCCGACGGCGCGTATCGCCTGGCGCTTGGGGGGCGCGGGAGCGGTCTCCGCGCGCGGTTCTGGGGGACTGTCGACCAACACGCAGTTAGGTTAGCCTACCCTGCCATTCGATCTCGATCCCCGGACGGGCGCCGGAACCCCTCACCACCCCAGCCTGGCAAGGGCCTTCCCCGGGTCCTGTCCGCACACACCGTCGCCGGCCGCCGTCCAGGCCGCCGCGCACAGCGCCCGCAGCCCGTCCAGCCGCTCTCCGTCTCCCTCCAGCTCCAGTTGCTCCGGACCGGCCGCCGCCGTCCAGCCACCGCACCGGAAACCGCCGTCCACCCCGGTGACCTCCGGCTGCCCGGCCAGCAGGCCCCGCAGATCGGCGTCGACATACGTCGGCCGGTGCCGCGGCGGAGCGGCCAGCAGGTGCGCGGCGCCGGTCACGCCGGTGAGCACCAGCAGCGAGTCGACGCCGCCGTTGAACGCGCCCTCGATGTCCGTGTCCAGCCGGTCCCCGACGACCAGCGGCCGGCGGGCGCCCGTGCGCAGGACGGTCTCCCGGTGCATCGGAGGCAACGGCTTGCCCGCGACCCGCGGCTCGGCGCCGGTCGCGATCCGCACGACCTCCACGGCGGCGCCGTTGCCCGGCGCGATGCCGCGCGCGCCGGGGATCGTCAGGTCGGTGTTGGACGCGAACCACGGCACACCACGGGCGATCGCGTAACACGCCTCGGCGAACCGCCCCCAGGGCAGCTCCGGTCCCCCGTATCCCTGCACGACGGCCGCCGGGTCGTCGTCGGCGGACTCGACCGGTTCGAGGCCGCGCTCGCGCAGCGCGACCCGCAGTCCCTCACCGCCGACGACGAGGACCCGCGACCCCACCGGCACTTCTTCGGCGATCAGCCGGGCCACGGCCTGCGCCGACGTGACGACGTCCGCCGCGCCCGTGGCTATCCCCAGCTCCGTCAGGTGCGCGGCCACCACGTCGGGCGTCCGCAGCGCGTTGTTCGTGACGTACGCCAGGCGCATACCGCCCGCGCGGGCCGCCTCCAGCGACTCCACCGCGTGGGCGATCGCGTTCCCCCCGGCGTACACCACACCGTCCAGGTCGAGCAGCGCCGTGTCGTACGCCTCGCTCAGGGCCGGCCCACTGGCCTCGGGCCTCGTCCTGACGCTCCGGCTCATTGCACATCGCTCCTCGTCGCGCTGCTCGCACCGTCGTGCCCGTCCTGGCGGCCGTGCACGCCTTTCCCCCGATCATCCCTCATGGCACCGACACACGTACGATGCCGGGATGAACGCAGCAGGTCACTCGGAAGCAAAGGCGCGCCGGGGCCTGGAACTCACCCCGTTCCGAGGCCTTCGCTACGACCCCGACCGGGTCGGCAGCCTGGCCGCCGTGACATCACCGCCGTACGACGTCGTGGTCCGCCCCGACGGCCTGCACCAGCTCCAGTCGAACGACCCGCACAACATCGTCCGGCTGATCCTGCCCCAGGCCGCCACCCCGGACGCCCGCAACGAACAGGCCGCCCGCACCCTGCGCCGCTGGCTGTCCGAGGGCATCCTGACGGCCGATCCCGAACCGGGCCTGTACGTCTACGAACAGCGCGACGATGCGGGCATGCTGCAACGCGGCCTCATCGGCGCCCTCCGCGTCACCGATCCCGCGGAGCGGGTGGTGCTGCCCCACGAGGACGTCATGCCCCACGTGGTGGCCGACCGGGCGGCCCTCATGCGCGCCACCTCCGCCAACCTCGAACCCCTGCTGCTCACCTACCGGGGCGACGGCACGACGACCGCGACCACCACGGTGGTGGAGGAGACGGCCGAGCAGCCGCCGCTCCTCGCCACGACGACGGAGGACGGCGTCGCCCACCGCCTGTGGTCGGTCACCGACCCCGCCGCCGTGGCCCGCGTCCGCGCGGAACTGGCCCGGCAGCAGGCCCTGATCGCCGACGGCCACCACCGCTGGGCCACCTACCGCACCCTGCGCGCGGAGCACCCCTCCCCCAGCCCCTGGGACCACGGGCTCGTGCTGCTGGTCGACACCGTCCGCTACCCCTTGCGGGTCCGCGCCATCCACCGGCTGCTGCACGGTCTTGCGGTGGCCGACGCCGTCACCGCCCTGGAGGGCCGCTTCCGGGTCCGCCGCCTGGACACGCCGCTCCCGGACGCCGTTCAGGCGCTGGCGAAGGCGGCCGAGGACGGCAACGCCTTCCTGCTCGCCGGCGACGGCGCCTTCCACCTCGCCGACCGTCCCGACCCGGAGCTGCTGGCCCGCACGGTCCCCGCCGACCGCCCCGAGGCCTGGCGGACCCTGGACGCGACCGTCCTGCACGCCACGCTCCTCGCGGAGGTCTGGCGCATCCCGGAGGACTCGGCGGCACATGTGTCCTACATCCACGACACGGCGGCCACGGTGGAGAAGGCCGAGCGCGACGGCGGTACGGCGGTCCTGATGCACCCGGTCCGCGAGGAGGTCGTCCGCGACCTGGCCCGCCAGGGCGTCATGATGCCGCGCAAGTCCACCTCGTTCGGCCCGAAGCCCGCCTCGGGCCTGGTGCTGCGCGCGCTGGACGTCTGACGCCGGGGGCGTCGACGCGTGAAGGGGCGGAACCATGCGGTTCCGCCCCTTCACGGCGCGTCGGGCACCGACCGGTGTCAGTCCTTCTCCGGCTCCGCCGGCGGCTCCTCGCCCCCGGTCTCGTCCAGGGCGTCGACGAACTCCACGCCGTCCAGCTCGGCGAGCCGGTCGGAGGCGTCGGTGCTGCCGTCCCGGTCGGACTCCACGGCCTTCGCGAACCACTCCCGCGCCTCACGGTCCCGGCCGGCGGCCAGCAGCGCATCGGCGTACGCGTACCGGAGCCTCGCCGTCCACGGCTGTACGGCGTGGGAGGCCAGCTCGGAGCTCTGCAACGTGACGATGGCCGCGTCCAACTGCCCCATGTCGCGCCGGGCGCCCGCCGCCACGAGCCGCATCTCGACCTGGCCCGCCTTGTCGAGCCTCTGCACCTCCGGGGCACCGGCCATGTCCAGTGCCTTCTCCGGCCGGCCCAGCCCGCGCTCGCAGTCGGCCATCACCGGCCACAGGTCCGCGGTGCCCGTCATCCGCCGTGCGGCCCGGAACTCGGCGAGGGCCTCGGCGTACTTCTGGTTCGCGTACGCCGCGAACCCGGCCGCCTCGCGTACGGCGGCGACGCGGGACGCCAGCCGCAGCGCCACCCTGGAGTAGCCGTAGGCGCCCTCGGGGTCCTCGTCGATGAGCCGGGCGACCATCACCAGGTTCTTGGCGACGTCCTCGGCGAGCGTCTTCGGCAGGCTCTGAAGCTCCTGCCGTACGTCCTTGTCGATCTCGTCGCCCGTGATGTCCTCGGGGATCGGCAGCCGCTTGATCGGCTCGCGGTCCCGGTCGCGGTCCCGGTCCCGGTCGCCGCGGAAGCCGCCACCGCCGCGCCGGTCGTCACGCCCGCGGAAGCCGCCGGGTCGTCCACCGCGGTCGTCACGACGGGGTCCGCGTCCGCCGCGCTCGTCGCGCCCGCGGAAGCCTCCCGGACGCCCACCGCGATCGTCGCGGCTGTCGTCCCGACGGAAGCCGCCGCGCCCGCCCCGGTCGTCGCCGCGGCGGTGGTCGTCACGCCGGTCGTCGCGCCGCCGGTCGTCCCGGCGGTCATCCCGCCGGAAGCCACGGTCCCGGTCCCGGTCCCGGTCATCGCGACGGAAGCCACCGCGATCGTCACGGCGGTCGTCACGACGCCGGTCGTCGCGCCGGTCGTCCCTACGGTCGTCGCGACGGAAGCCACGGTCGCGGTCGTCCCGCCGGTCGTCCCGCCGGTCGTCCCGGCGATCGTCCCTGCGGTCGTCCCGGCGGAAGCCACCGCGCTGACCGCGGTCGTCCCCCCGGCGGTCGTCACGCCGGCTTCCGTAGCCGCCGCCACCGCGGTTGTCGTCCCGACGGAAGCCGCCGCGCTCTCCGCGCTCTCCGCGCTCTCCACGGTCGCCGCGCTCGCCTCGGTCGTCACGGTCATCGCGACGGAAGGAGGGCCGGCCGCCGCGGTCGTCGCGGCGGCCGTAACCGCCGCCACCGCGGTTGTCGTCCCGGCGGAAGCCGCCGCGAGGGCCACGCTGACCGCCCCGGTCACCACTGTCCCGTCGCCGCTGGTCGCGCTCCGGTCGGTCGTCGGGAGAGTTGGTGGACATCGGTGACTCCTGTCTTCGGTACTGCAAGCATATAAAAAAGGACCCCTGGTCCCAGCTGAACGCTGGTGACCAGGGGTCCTTCCAAAGATTGTTCGGCGGCGTCCTACTCTCCCACAGGGTCCCCCCTGCAGTACCATCGGCGCTGTAAGGCTTAGCTTCCGGGTTCGGAATGTAACCGGGCG